>JAPOUL010000003.1 GCA_026708685.1 Bacteroidota bacterium | reverse complement strand
TAGTAGTGGGGGCAAACCGTTAGGCTACAAAAGTTTAGACCGTTCAGGGTCTGGGGCACTCAAATCCGTGAGTTATCTGGCTTGGTTGAGTTCAAATCGAACGAAGGAGCCCAATGAGGTTTCTTCGTTTTATGAGGCCTCATTGCAACGCACCCGAGATCATACCCATGCACGGCTCAACACCCAACGAAAACTATTGACGGTCATGTGGACCGTCTGGAAGAACGATGTAGATTACGATCCAGATCAATTTTATAGAATACCCGTGATCCCGGTGAACACACAAACGACATAATATCGCAATGTTGTGTATGGTGAGGATACCTGCGGATCTGGGTAGTCGGATATGCTCCAGCAAAAGGCTCATCTCTATCATGGATAGAAGATCAATAGTGAGGATAGCAGTCCGGCCTTCATGCTCCATAAGACGCTAGAGCCTACAATTGTAGGACTCTCATAAATGAGATTGGCATGTTGAATGACACTTGTCTTGATCATCCGCATCCAGGTAGACCAATCTAACCGCAACAGATATTGCTGTACTTGTTAACATTCATCTTGATTGCACTGCGCGCCCTCAAAAATTTCATATTTTTGTTGATGGGAGGCCTGCATTTGAAACTTTTCTTTTCAAATGAGCCTTTTGCAAAACCTCAGGATCAACTCCCAAAAACGCACCAGAAGTGCTTCAGTGCATTATTTTTTCTAAAACGCAGAGGTTTTGCAAACACCTCTTGTGTAAGTTAAATTCCTGAAATTAATGTGTATCAAGTACATGCTTAGATTAGACTCTCTGATGATTTCTTCATTGGTGTAGGTTAAACAGTTTCTCCGAGTATGCGAGACCTGTAGGAATTGAGGGATGATGTACCTGATTTCAATGGGTATTAATTGGTTCATCCTTAGATTCTGCACGAATGATGTTCATGTTCATCTTGTTCATTGAAACCATGCATGATCATAATAACGGAAACTTCCCAAGCACTGACCAATTACATCCTTTCAAATTATACTATGACTCCCAGCAAAGAGACAAGCAGTTGTTACAACAATCCTTCTCTTAGCTGGCGAACTGCGTAATCGCAAGCACGCGCTGTCAAAGCCATATAAGTAAGAGATGGATTCTGGCAAGCGGATGATGTCATGCATGCACCATCGGTTACAAATAGGTTGCGAACATCATGACATTGATTGTAAGCATTGAGAACACTCGTTTCAGGGTCACGCCCCATCCGAGCAGCCCCCATCTCGTGATTTCCCAATCCAGGAGCACTGTCCTGATTATCATAGGTCTCTACTTCAATCCCGCCACTGACTTCAAGCATTTCTGCAGCCGTCTCCATCATGTCCCTGCGCATTGCTCGATCATTATCGTCGCGCGTCACATGAAATCGCAGTACAGGAAGCCCCCATGGATCCAGTTGTGAATCATCTAGTGTGCAGTGGTTGTTATAGCGTGGGAGTGTTTCGCCAAAAGCACCTAAACCGAAACGCCACCGCCCTGGTGTACGTAAACTATGTTTAAATTCTTTTCCAAAACCCGAAATGCCATGTCCCCGAGACCAACTCTCTCGGCTTGCTGCTCCCTGGAATCCATATCCGCGTAAAAAATCAGGGTGGACCGTCTCTGGATTTAAGTTCCGAAATCTGGGGATATAGATCCCATTCGGGCGATTTCCCTGATAATAACGGTCCAAGTGATCCTCAAAGAGGGCCCTTGCACCTGCATGATAATGATGATCCATGAGATAGTGTCCTAAAGTTCCACTGGAATTACCAATACCGTCGGGGAAACTCCGGCTACGGGAAAGGAGCATGATGCGTGCTGTATTCATGGAGGATGCACAAAGAAAAATGATCTTCGCATCATAGGTCTTACGCTGTCCATTGATCATGTCAATGGTATCCACACCGGTTGCACGCCCAGTGGTTTTGTCATAGTTGACCTGACATACCATGCTGTCGGTGAGAAGTGTTAGATTCCCCGTCTCTCGGGCAATGGGTAAAGCAACACTGACCGTGCTGTAATATGAACTGGTATAACATCCTCGCTCACATGGACCACAATAATGACACGCTGCACGATTGCCCAATGGCTCGGTAAGGGTCGCTGTTCTCCCAATGGTCACAGTTCTCTCAGGAAAATGAGCCTCTATGCGTGATTTTGCCATCCGTTCTATCACATTCATGTCCATGGGCTTCTGGAAAACCCCATCGGGCAGCTGAGGCAAGCCCTCAACTTGACCGCTGACACCAATGGTTCTCTCTACATAATCATACCAAGGAGCGATATCTTCATATCGGATAGGCCAGTCTACCCCATGTCCATCTTCCAGATTCGCCAAAAAATCCATTGGACTGAACCGATAACTCTGTCGAGCCCACATCAGAGATCGCCCACCCAATACATTCGCTTGAATCCATGTGTAGGGCTCTTCTTGGGAGTATGGATGTTCTGAATCCCGCATGAAAAAATGGCGGGTGGCTTCCGAAAAAGCATAGGTCTTGCTTTGTACAGGATAATGATCACGAACCGTTTTGGGAGGAACCCTACCGCGATGAGGTAACTCCCATGCATGTTTGTGTTCTGTGATATAGTCTTGCGGGTGATGGACCATCCGCCCCCGTTCAATGACGAGCGTCTTTAATCCCAAACGGCATAGCTCCATCATCGCCCATCCACCAGACATTCCTGAGCCTACAACGATAGCATCAAATTGTGGTTTTTTGTGAACCTTCATGGAGAATATGTTCTAATCATTCGTACGGAAAGAGGGGAGGCAAAATCTTGCCAGAGAGCTTCTAGTAATTTTGAGTCACGAGCTCCGTCATAGGTGATGAATCTATACTTCCACTCCATGGGCTGTTGATGCGTAATGGAAAATGCCCCTGCCTGTGTAGGTGCATAATTAAAAAACGGTTCCGTAGGGTGAATCCTCACGGGCTGAGGTGATTCATAACTGTCGGGATGACTCAAAATAGCAATTCCAGCATATTGATCATCCACTGGCCCGCCGATGTGAACCCACCGAGCACGGGTTGCATGTCCATCTTTACGAGTTCGTCCTTCCGATGTGAAAAAGTCAACCTCGTCAGCGGCTTTCCATGCCCGATTTCCTCTAAATCCAACTCCTCCATATCGATGTTCATTCAATACCAAAATACTATCTGTAGCAAGACTCTGGATCAGAACCAAATCCAATATATGCAGAGATTCGACATGACGGTAAACCCTCAGATTCCATGATTCAAGTAATGCGACCTCAGGGTCGTTGATCATATCAATATAGCGATGATTTGAGCGTAAACCCGCATGTACGGATCCACTCCAAATATGATCAATACTATGAACGTCAACTCGACCGGTCCCTTTGCCCATATTCCAAAAATCTGGGTTTCGGCCTTGAAATGTTGTCTTCGTCCATGCGGCCCAAATTCCATGATGATGGGGAAAATCTGGTGGATAGTCATCGGTAAGTACTCGGCCATTTGGAGTCCATACTGGATGAAGATAGCCACTACGCTGATATATGGTAGGAATATCTGGAGCGATTAGATTCCCCTTCGTAACTTGATAGTGCGTTACATTTTTTGCACCACTTGTAAACTGTACCTGATGTTCAGTAGCATGTGCAACCACTGAATGAGGCTGATCCGCTATTTGAGTGACTTTCCATCTTGTTATTGATGTTGGAAGTACTCTCATCATGATTAAGGTCGCTTGACCATTTTCATCCACCTGCAATGGAACCGTCTTTGCAGTATGATCTTGAGCAATATAGTCTCCTGGTGGTAAATCACTTGCAAACGTCACCAATGCAATCGGACGCATTTGATCTGCTCCAACAGTTTCAAATTCGATGAGTCCATCTTCACTACAACCAGATTGAAAAAGGAAGAGCGAAACCACGATCACAAAAACCCATAGAATCCGTAGTTTACTCATGGTTCATTCCCCGTTATTTGATTGAAGACTATGACCTCTGGGGATGGACATTTTTCGACTTCGATCGTACATGCAAAATGTACATCTTGGGTTCTCTGCAGACGTTAGAGAGATCGTATAGGATGCGATTCTCGCATCTCTACAACAGAGTATACTCATTTGAACAGACTTTTGTCACAATTGTATGAAAAAGAATCACCGACCGACGACCGTTGAGCAGTATATTGCTCAAGCCCCAAAGGAAGCATTGACGCATCTCCATCAACTTCGTGGTATCCTTCAAGATGCAGCCCCATTGGCCCAAGAAATTTTGAAATGGGGAAGTCCTTTTTTCGTTGAACCACGCTTTCTGTTTTCCTATTCTGCCTACAAGACACATCTCGGATTTTATCCACATGAAGCATCATTGGAATTCTTTAGGGAAGAGCTCCAAAACTGCAAAACTACAAAACGAAGCATTCAATTTCCATACAACGAACCCCTGATGGAAGATCTGATCAGAAGGATTGCGGAGTATTGTGTTGCTTATGTTCAACAAGAAGAAGATCAACATTTTTGGTGATGGACGGATACTGAATGCTGTAGGTGACATTCGCCATAAATTCTGGATTCCATTGATCTTGATGGTCAGTCAGTATTCAGCTGAGATCACCTAGACAAATCAACTAAAAAGTTTCCCGGTGCCTTTCCCCGAATTTTAGCCTGACATACGCTTTCAATATCCTCAAGTGCTATTGTTGCCATTAAAAATTGCTGGAGATCGCTTTCGGAGATGAGAGTATCCAGTCGCTTCCATCCAGTGAGTCTGTCCTTGATCAGTGCAGTATTGGAGTCAATCCCTGCGAGTGTTACCCCCCGCAAAATAAAAGGATATACGGACGCATTCAGCTCAGCACCCGCTACATTTCCACTCGCCGCAACACAACCATGTCGTTTCACCTGTGCCAAGACTGCGGAAAGAGCCATTCCACCCACTGTATCTACAACCCCATCATAAAGGGCATGATCAAGGGGACGCGTGGGTAGGATGCGGTCAATGACCTCAGATGCACCCAAGTTCGAAATTTTATTCCATAAATGAGAACTGGCACAAGAGGCGATCACCGTGTATCCCAGCTCGGACAGTATCTTCACCGCAAACATTCCTACCGCCCCCGATGCCCCAGTAACTAGAACTGTGCCATGATGAATGCCATGTGCTTCCAAGGCCATCAAACTTAGGATCGCAGTCATTCCAGCTGTACCTATGACCATCGCTTTACGAGTACTCAATCCGTGATCCAGCTTGATCAAAAAATCAGGATGTACTTCTTGTATTTGCGAGTATCCACCATGATATAGCTCACCAAGCCTTCCACCCGTCAGAACGACCTGATCTCCACTGCGGTAACCATCTGCATCCGAATTGATCACCGTTCCAGATAAATCAATCCCCGGCACGAAAGGATACGCAGCCCGCACAACTTTACCCGTCCCAGTGACGGCCAGTGCGTCCTTATAGTTGACTCCCGAGTATTCAACTGAAATCATTACCATCCCTTTTTTCACGACACTTTGGTCACGACTCTCAACTGCACAAATACCAGACCCCGTTAGAACAAGTGATTTATAGGATTGTGGCATCAGTGAACTTATTTCATTTGGATCGTACCATCCTTACTATCAATGTGGGTCTCTGATGGGTTCCAAGAATGCATTGTACTATGTACACCTTATGGTTTCCCTTGCGGCAAGCCTGTTGATCATTACGATCTGTTTCAACCTTCCAATCCATTGGAGCCCACCCATTAAGATCTGGAAACCCTACGCAAGTGTTTCAGAAAATGAGGGGTTTGTACCAGAGAATGCATATTTTGTTTCTTCACCGAATTTAGTTCCCAGTCCGTCCAATTCAGGTGGCCCATCAGCATCGACAATCGCCGATCAATGGACTGCGATTGAAGATACGGTTTCAGAAATAGATTCTCCCCTGATTTCTGAAGCGAGATCCATTCCTGTCTTGGAAAGTGCAGACATCATGCCCGAAATTCGTGGAGGACTAAGAGCTTATTATATTCTCATTCATTATCCAGAGGAAGCGATTCAACTTGGACTTGAAGGTAGGCTGATTCTCACCTTTACTGTAAATCAAGATGGTACCACAAGCGATGTCATGGTCACAGAACCGCTCCATGCGTTACTGGATTCCGCTGCAGTGCAGGCTCTGCGCAAAACACGATTTGTTCCTGGCCAACATCTTGGCAAATCAGCCCGTGTCCGAATGCGACTGCCAGTACGCTTTGAACTTGTGCCCCCAGTTGATTCTACCCTCTCAGAATCATTAACGTCGGAAGAGGCTTCGTAGAAGTGCTCTTACAAATCCTCGTAGCATTCTGGTGACTATCTTCGCTAAGTTGGATCCAACTGACATGAGAACTTACACTGGTGGATACACATAGGAAGACCCAAAGCCCAAGGGAATCCCAAGTACCCAGTAGACAATGAGAAATACAGACCAAATCAGGAGAAACGTTACTGAATAAGGAATCATGATGGAGGTCAGTGTGCCGATTCCGGTCTGCTTAAAATACTTTTGACAGTACACCACGACAAGCGGAAAATAGGGCATCAACGGTGTAATAATGTTAGAGGACGAATCACCGACACGATACGCTGCCTGAGTAAGATCGGGTGAAATTCCTACTTGCATCAACATTGGAACAAAGATGGGAGCAAGAAGGGCCCACTTTGCGGATGCTGACCCCACGAAGAGATTCACAAATGCGGTCAGCATGATAATGCCAACGATCGTGACCGACCCTGGAAGTGCAAGTGCCTGAAGGGAAGATGCACCCTGTAATGCCAATAAAGCTCCAATATTGGACGAGCCAAATGCGTGAACAAACAGTGCACAGAAGAAAGCCATCACGATATAGTATGCCATCCCTCTCATTGCTTTTGTCATCGCATCCACCATATCCTTAGATGAATTAAATTTTCTGGCAATAAATCCATACACGACTCCTGGAATCAGAAATAGAAGAAAGATTAAAGCAACAATGGATCGCATAATGGGAGCCTGAAAGGAATTCAAGGATCCCTGGGTATCTCGAAAAGCCGACTCTTCTGGAATTAAGGTCAGGATCAGAATTAGAATCCCCATGAGCATCACACTGGTTGCCCACCAGAATGCCTTTGATTCAATATGAGTAATCTGATCCATCCCTTCAGTTGGTTCCACATCCTTGTTTAATGGCGTGTTTTTTTGAAGGCGAGGCTCAACTATTCGATCCGTGATCAACCATCCCAGAGCAATGATCAGCCCACTTGATGTCATGGTGAAAAAATAATTTGACAACGGGTTGATCAACAGGGTCGCATCCATGATCTGAGCTGCCGGCTGGGTAAAGCCTTGCAGAAGTGGATCCAGAGCAGATGGAAGGGGATTCGCACTAAACCCACCCGACACCCCTGCAAAAGCTGCCGCAATTCCTGCCAATGGGTGGCGACCCGCTGCATGAAAGATCACTCCGCCTAACGGAATAACCAACACATAACCCGCATCAATTGCGCTATGACTCAATAATCCTACGAGAATGACGACGGGGGTTAGGAGACTGATGGATGTTTTCGACAGAAGAAGTTTGATCCCCGTATTGAAGTATCCACTCTCATCGGCGACTCCAACTCCAAGCATTGCTACCAGCACAACTCCTAACGGTGCAAAGCTCGTGAAAATCGTGACCATCTGGCTCAAAAACTCCGTGATCGCACTGCCCGTCAGTAAATTATTGATCACCAGTGGAGCATCGGTTCGTGGATCAATAACCGAGGAGAATGAAAAGTTGGATAAGAATGCACTGAGGACCCACACGACCATCAATAACAAAAGAAAGAGCATGGAGGGATCAGGCAGTTTGTTACCCACCAATTCTATGCCTCTTAGGGTTCGGTCAAGAAAGCCTCCCGTTGATTCAATAGGTTTGGATTGGTTCATCATTAGTAAGGAGCAGATGATCGTTGAGAAAAGGAGAGTTCATCCTTTTGGTAATGAGTCAGCATTCGTGCATCATTGACGTGATGTGTGCCTTGCGAATGGAAGCCAGATTAACCAAAGGATCAACAGGGCCAATGGCTCGGCCGCAAGAATATACCACGGCCATGGACCTAATAGATCCAATATAGAACCAAACTGCGGTTTTTCCATAAGAAACAAATAATTTGATCCCGTAAGAACATTGAAAACCAGCATTAGCAAGGCGTAGATATTGAGCCACAGGAAGCTCTTGAAAATCCCACTGATACGGGGATAGATTTTCCATACAATGACGACAAAGATAATATAAAGTACGAGCCCGCAATGTACAATCCAATACGAAAAATAAAGAGGATGTGGGAACGAATCGCTGAGATCAGGAGTCAGGACACCCTGAACGGTTCCGCCCACGATGATGTAATAAAATACTTCAACCAGATGACGGGGGAGCTGCTTCCAGAACAGCAAGGGAAGTATCAGTGCAAATAAATCACATAGATGCAAGGGCAAATCCTGTCTCCATTGAAAACTGCCTGTCGCCATTGGATAAATGATGGCCATGAGAATTCCAGAGCAAATGATCACCGATAGCCCGCGTTGAACCCGCATTTGTTGCCGTCTCGCCAATCTCTTGCGAGCAAATAGTGGAAGCCATAGACATAGGCTGCATGTGATGAAAATAATCAGAAAATGTTCAAACCCCAAAAAACGTATACCGGGCAGTTCAGTCATTCGTTGTTAGTCCTTTACCAAAATCTGGAGGATGAATGGAAGAGTCGTATACACCAGATATTCTGAATGATGAAGTCAATGATCAACCCCTGACAAACCATCTTTGAACGGAAGAACTTGAAATGCAGGATCTTACGGTTTCATCCTCTGATGATCAACTTCATTGTGCTACATCCAATTAAAGTCACAGCTGTAATCCCCTATTCTCCTTACACATCAACAGAAAATGGTGTTGCGGCATCATCATCAATCATGCCCAGATGAATAGGATTTCAAATTATACGGATGAACCTAAAAGGTAGATCGCCAGTTTAGTGTTTCTTCTGTACACAGTTGTTAGAAGCCACGGGTTTTTATGAACGATGTACAACTGCAAAGAATGTCTGAGAATCCATTGAACTTGTCCTGAAAAGTCTATTCGTACATAGACTGATGGGTTGCATGTGATCATTTTCTCTATCAGCCATCAAAAGCATATCGTTTGAGTATTCACTCCAATGATTGAAGATCGTCCATTGACGCAGATCTACTCTTCATCTCTGAAAAGCTCATTGCAACAGATCCTTAGGTGTCACAGGGCGTATGTCCTACCAATCAAGTAGAGTTTTTCGAAAAAACCTTTTGGTGAAGAAGATGTGTCTCAGACATCTTATCTATGCCATCTTCCATTCCAATGAATCAGCATCAAGACAGAGCAACCGTTGATAGGATTCGAAAATCGTTTCCTGCATTGCGTCGCAAGCATCATGGCTATCCAGTTGCATATCTTGATGGCCCAGGTGGTACACAAGTACCATCAGTAGTTACCGATGCGATGGTTAATTACCTCTTGCATCATAATGCGAATACCCACTGGGCATTCCCTTCAAGCAGTGAAACAGATGCCATTCTGGAGCAATCTCGTCACACTTTTGCTAACTTCCTAAACTGCCAACCGAGTGAAATTGTGTATGGTCAAAATATGACGACACTGACATTTCATCTGGCACGGACGCTTGGACGGACATGGAATCAAAACGATGAAATCATTGTCACCGATTTGGATCACCATGCCAATATTGATCCATGGAAAGAATTGGCGGGTGAACATGGATTTAGGATACGATCCGTACAGTTCAACCCGGAGACTGGTCAACTGAATTTGGATCATCTTGAACGTCTGATCACTCCACGCACCCGGTTGATCGCCATCGGTGCTGCCTCCAATGCACTTGGTACAGTCAATGATATCAAGTCTATTACCCGTTTGGCCCGTGGTGCAAGCATTCTGACCTTTGTTGATGGGGTTGCTTATGCTCCACATATTCTGAGCGATGTGCAAGATCTTGGATGCGATTTTTTCGTGTGCTCTCCATATAAGTTTTATGGTCCACATGCTGGTATTCTGTTTGGAAAACAGGAACTCCTTGAGCAGTTGAATCCCCCTCACCTTCAGCCCGCAGGTACCCAACCACCTCAGTGCTTTGAAACGGGCACGCTCAGCCATGAAGCCATTGCAGGCTCAGCAGCAGCCGTTAATTTTCTTGCATCTCTGAGTGTCTCCTCCTCCTACAGAGAGGCACTCCAACTCTCTTATCATGATATTCATCAACGCACGCATGATTTGACCGCATTCCTGTGGCAAGAATTACAAGACATCAAACGGATCACCTGCTATGGTCCGAATCCATCTGAACCCCGGATTCCAACCATTAGTTTTACGATGAAAGGAACATCATCCGAAGAAATTTGCAGGGAACTAAGCCGATTTGGGCTGTTTCTTTCACACGGCGATTTTTATGCCTCTACGGTCATAGAAAAACTTGGTGTTGAGGGGCTGATACGAGTCGGAATTTCTTGCTACACCAACCATGAAGAAATTGAACGACTTGTGGGATGTCTTCAAGAAATAACCCCATCAACCTGCGGCACTCTGTAGTAACGAGAAAAATCCAGTCACTACCATCACATCGTAGAGTGCATGCGTCCAAGCAACGATGGCAAAACCACGAATCAAGAAAACGATGTTAAATACCAATCCAAAAATAGCTCTGAACAAAAAAACATCAAAGGACCATGGATCCCCTAAACTACCAATGTGATGAACAAGACTAAAGGATAGTGCACCAATCACCGCCGAAACAAAATACACCAGAATTCGGTGTTTTGGAAAAGCTTTCCATAATACCCAAAAAAGCCCTCCCACAAGCATTACTCGAAAAACCAACTCCTCATAGATCCCAGCACCAATGGAGAGAACTAATTGCAAGGGCAAACTCTGACTCTCCAACGCTTGGGATGCAATCAGTGGAGAAAGAATCAACTGCGTTAAGCCGGATACCATGAAAGCGAGCACTACCGCATAGACCGCACTCTCCACGATCATCATCACAGGATAACGCATTCTGAATTCAATCTTCTTTTTCCGCTCATAGATCACAATTGCAATGCCAATAGCGATCACAATCGCCAATAAAATAAGCTCCTCCGTAATGCCTAAGCTGTAAAAAATCCGCTTCAGTAGACTCTCGGAGGAAATGCGTATCACCTCTGCTTTACCGCTGTTAACCCACACGATCCCGACTTCGTATAGAATCAAAAGGGGCAATGCCATCAGAAACCCCCATGTTGCCGTACGAGTCGTACGTAAATAGCCCTTACTTGCCTGAGATGTCAAACTCATCACACTGAATGATCAATCGTAATCTAACTCCATCAATGCCTGCTGTAGTTCACCAAGATCCTTCAGTTGATTGCACCGAGTACAGATCTGAATGCCTTTTTCATAGATGGTTTTAGCATCCTCAGTACGTCCCAAATCTACATAGAGTTTCCCCAAATGATAGTAAATCCCAGTATAATCAGGATCGGAATGAAGAATGGATTCATACCAGCGAAGTGCATCCAGAAGTTGTCCCTTCTTATGATACTCAAATCCCAATGCAAATTGAGTGAACGTATCTGATGAATCCTGTTCATAGAGTTCAAGTAGATACTTGATCCGATCCATTGGGGTATATTCCGAAAAATTTCTATGGCTTCAACTGCCGAACCAAATCATCCAAGACTGCCATCAATGTAGTCGCTGGGAATCTATTGAATTAGATTCTCATTTAACTCAGAGCCTGTTAGATGGAGATTACAGCTGTTTGCTTGGAATGATCCGATCAGAGATGTAAGAGGATCTGTTCTGATAAATCCACTGGTAAGACATTCATCCATGATCGGGAATCACTGTAATGAACGGAAAGATCATTCGTCCATGAGAGACTACCAGCTTCCACCAGCACCTCCTCCACCAAAGCCGCCCCCTCCGAATCCCCCACCAAAACCTCCGCCGAAGCCTCCGCCACCTCGTCCACTGGCATGGCCAAGTAAAAACAAAAGAGGCAAAATTCCATCGGATCCATATCCCCTACGGGGTCCATGTCTTCCACCACGATTCCGAGTGATCATAGAAATAGCAAATACTACCACGAGCAAAAACAATACGACACCACCCCAGTCACCATTTCTTTCAGATGCCTGCCTTTGGGGAACGACTTCTGCGGTATATTCCCCAGCTGCCGCCAGCATTAACGCATCAATAGCTCCGACTAATCCAGCGTAATATCTTCCCTGACGAAAGTCAGGAACAATGATATTGCGTATGATTCGACCCGTTAATGCATCTGGAATAGCTCCTTCAAGTCCATAGCCAACCGCAATAAATACCGAACGATCTCCCGTACTCACGACAATCATGACCCCGTTATCATTTTCCGCCTGACCTACTCCAAGTGACTGTCCTAATTCAGTCGCGTACTCCGCTATGTCTTGCCCGTCCAGAGATTCGATCGTTCGGATGGCGATCTGATTGGATGTACTGTCGGCGTAGAGCCTCAAAATCAGTGAGAGCCTTTGCTCCTCTTGCGGAGTCAAAATCTGTGCATCATCCACAACAATCTGTTGTTGTGCTTCACTATGTTGAGGGCTTACAGCAAGCAACCCACACGTGAACAGCAAAAGAAATCCTAAACGAAGTTGAATACTACGAATCAAAATTTACCTCAGGAGCATTTTGTGCACCACTCTCCGCCTCAAACGGTGAACGTCGGCTGTGTCCAAAGATTCCCGCAAACATTGCAGCGGGAAAGGTGCGGATCGCCGTATTATACTGACGTACGACACCATTGTATCGGGTGCGTGCGGTGTTGATCCGATTTTCAGTTCCCTCCAGTTGTACCTGCAAATCCCGAAAGCCATCGGTAGCTCGCAGTTGAGGGTAATTTTCACTCACCACTAAGAGCCGCCCCAAGGCACCCGAGAGTTGGGACTGTGCCTGCTGAAACTGAGCCAGACTAGACGGATCACGAAGATCATCCGCCGACACATTAATAGATGTCGCCCGAGCACGTGCTTCGGTGACAGCCTGTAAGGTCTCCTGTTCAAAATCACCCGCAGCTTGAACGGTATTCACAAGATTGGGAATCAGATCAGCACGACGCTGATACGCGGTTTGAACATTACCCCAAGCTTCTTCAACTGCTTCTTCCTGTCCAATCAGGTTGTTGTAGGTTCCGCAGCTGGCACAGCCAGCAAACCCCAAGACGACAACCACAATGATCAAAATGATAGTGCTGGTATTACGCATAAAAATGTAAAATGAAATTTAGTCTAACTACGTTCGTTTACGCGTGTGGTTTCGGAATGTGCATCCAGAAACTCCTGAAGAATGATGGAAGCTGCCATCTGATCCACCTCTCCTGCCTCTGGTCTGATGTGTAATTCCGATAAACGTGCTTTCGCTTCCTCGGATGTATGTCGCTCGTCCCACCGAATGATTTTTGTGTCTGGAAGTCGGTTTGATAATTGGCGAATATAATTCTCAACCCGACGGGTTGCTTTTCCTTCGGATCCATCTTCATTCAACGGCCAGCCAATCACAATTGTACCAATCGTTTCCGTATGGTGGAAAGATACAAGCTTTTCCACAGCTGACGCTGGAGAATACACTCCAAATGGCTGGGCAAATAACCTCAAAGGATCGGCTACCGACAGGCCCACACGCTTGGTACCATAATCAATCGATACAACGCGGGAACGATCATGACGACATTTATTCTTCAAAACGATAGACACCTCGGATGCTGTCAACCCTCTTAATACGCTCAATCAACCGTTTCAGATGCTGGATATCGCTAACTTGTAAGATGATGGTACCTTCAAAAAAACCATCATCCGTCTTTACAGTAATTGACCGGATGTTTGTCTTTAAATTTCTGGAGATGACGGTCGTTAAATCATGAACAATACCTACTCGATCTTCTCCTAGTACGCGGAGCCCTACTGTGAATCGCACATCTTTCTGGCGGCTCCATTCACATGACTGAATTCGATCAGGATGGTTTACCAATAGGTGAGCTGCATTACGGCAACCTGTCCGATGGATATTGATGGAGCCTGACTTGCTAGTATATCCAAATACATCATCTCCTGGAATTGGATTACAACATGAGGCATACACCATGGCTAAACCCCGAATACGCTCCCCATTAATGAGAATGGTTTCTGATCCCTGACTCTGAGCATGTTCTACATAAGAGATCGGGGGAGCATCTTTTTCCTCCATTTCGTCAGATTCAGAAGAGTCCCCAGTTCGGATATATTGGACCAGATCTTGAATATCCAGAAGCCCTGAGGAAATTTCATAAAACATCTGGGCTGGGGTTGAGTATTTGAAGTGCGTAGCTAAATGGATGAGTTCGTCTTCTGTGAGAGAAATTCTCGCTCGTTTTGCTTTTTTCTCCCAAAGTTCACGACCATATCGTATTGCTTCACGCCTCTGCTCATTAATTCGATGACGAATCCGACTTCTCGCTTTGTGGGTCACTACAAATTTGATCCACCCTGGATTTGCAGTAATCTTTTTTGAAGTAATGATTTCCACCTGATCCCCACTTTTGAGTTGATACGAAAGGGGTACCATCTTTCCATTGACTTTCGCACCAATACAGTGAAACCCAACATCCGTATGGATCTGAAATGCAAAATCTACAGGAGTTGCCCCTTTGGGCAAGGTCTTGATATCTCCCCTTGGAGTAAACACATAAATCTCATCGGTATACAAATCTAAACTGAATTCCTGAACGAACTCGGTCGCTTGCTCTGCATCAGGATTCTCCATCAGATCATGAACCCAACTGAGGAATTGATCCATTTTGGTGTCCATTCCCTCCACGCCCTCTTTATATTTCCAGTGTGCGGCTACCCCTCGCTCGGCAATTTCATGCATTTCGCGAGTTCGAATTTGAACCTCCATCCGGTTTCCATCGGCATCCAATACAGTCGTATGCAAACTCTGATAGCCATTGGACTTCGGTACAGAGATAAAATCCCTGAATCGCTCAGGAAGTGGTTTATAGAGATCTGTTACAATCGAATAAACTCGCCAACAATCTTCTTTACCTTTTGTACCGTCTGAATTGAGAATGATACGTATGGCAAACACATCATAGATTTCCTGTAGCGGCTTATTCTGAGCACGCATCTTCTGATAAATGGAATAGAGATTCTTTGAACGTCCTTTAATCTCAAAATCAAATCCATGGGTCATCAGGTTGTGACGAAGAGGCACAATAAATCGATGAATATGAGATTCGCGTTCTTGACGACCTCCTTTGAGTCCCGATACGATAGCAGAATATTGCTCAGGTTCAATGACTTTTAGCGCAAGATCTTCTAGCTCCGTTTTGATCCTTTGTAATCCAAAACGGTGTGCAAGAGGGGCAAATAATCGAAGCGTTTCCGTGGCAATTTTAAGTTGCTTTGCACGTGGAAGTGATTCCAGTGTCTTCATATTATGTAGCCGATCCGCAAATTTTACAAAGATGACTCGGACATCTTGTGCCATGGACAGGATCAACTTACGAACATTTTCGGCCTGCCCAAGGGCACGATTGGTATAAATTCCACGGATTTTTGTCAGGCCATCAATTAATAAAGCCATCTCCTCACCGAATTCTGAACGAATGATCTCGATCGTTAGATCGGTATCCTCAACCACATCGTGAAGGAGTGCTGCTCCGACACTGATATCATCTAGGCGGATTTCACGGGCTACAATCTGAGCGACCGACAGTGGGTGAGAGATGTACAATTCCCCAGATGCACGCCGATCATTCCGATGAGCCCAATAACTTAACTTAAAAGCACGACGGATCATCAATTCATCAACAGAGGAGAGATGCTGGCGGCACTGGTCAACAAGCTCATCTAATTGCTGACTGTATGGGTCAGCAATCGTTACATCACGCTCTCTGAGAATAGTGGACGCTTCAAGCATCACATCAGCAGGTGGATTTGATCGGTAAGTCCAAAGAAATACGAAGAATCTATCATTTGGATTGATTATCTGATTTTGAATCACCTATAATGAGAATACTCATGCTGATTAAAGAATTGATAGCTTCCCCTGCATTGAGTAGATCGTGCTCATATAGATGTGCGCATCTGTCATTTAATGCTGTCGTGCTCAACATCATCTCTTTGGGTTGAGAATATTCAAATGATGAATCATGAATCGCTGATATTTTTCTATATGTAAGAGTGAAAGTTCATTTTAAAATGATATCCTCCCCAGTAGATGAGCTTGGAGTTATAGTACATCCAACTGAAATGAATTTCATATGCACATCTGGATTCGCAATCAATTCTTTGAATGTAGTGATCATGGATGATTCAGTTCAGGATACGTGCTTCGGAAATGATACGATCTAATTGCTGATTAAGGGTGTTCTGAACCATTTGATCGCGCTCCAAAGAGAGTTTGACAAGTGATATCATGCGGAGAGCGAGTGTCTTAAACTGGGCAAAATTGATCGCCAGAGGATTCCACCCATATAATGCCGTTTTCATAATATTCGCTGATCCAAGTAAAGCGTGCGTCATTACCAGCATCTGCTTTTGTTTCATTTTTTCTGAAATACCAGCTTCCTTCATTTTAGAACCGGTCGCATATGCTCGTATGCCATGGTAAGTCCATAAGAGTGCCTCGGCGATTCCTGGTGAGATTGCTGTGGTTACGAAGTGACGTAGATCGTAGCCATTGGCATACATATACCTGATGACATCCTTGACTGGTAATGCATCTCCCCCTTCTTTCACCGTAAATCCAGAGTTTGCACTCACTTGAAGAAAGGATGCCATGAAAGGAATTGGTAGCCCCTGTTTGGTAAAAACATCAGAGAATCCATGAACGACCACTTTCACAAGTGCTTCTAAGGGGTTAGGCGTGCCCGGGTAGCCAGCATGATCCAGAACTCCCCATTTACCAGATGCATCAATGAAGGTGCATTTCCCAGAAATGATATCCATCACCCCAAAGACAAGACCTAGAATAGGATCGTGTCCCAAGGATGCCAGCCGATGGGTTCTAGGTGTCAGTCCATCTTTGGGAGAGATCAGATCAATGGGAACTTTGGCCCATTTTTCGGCGGTGGTCGTTAGTTCTGCCAGCCATTGTTGAAAAGCATTGCGTTCTATGGTGTCCCCACTTTGGATGGGGGCAATCTTCTGAGATTGCTGTTTCATCCATTGGGTAACAGGACTTGCACGTTGCTCTTTTCCTTTAAAGATACCCCCAGGTGTAGCAACCAAGAGATAATCCGTAACAGCTCCAAGAATGACCGCTAAGGCAACAGCACTATAATCCCAGCGATCCCATGGTGCTGGGCAGAAGTGATCAACGAACTCATCACGAATTGCCGCTACTTGATCGGAAGGGAGGAGCTGCTCAAGTGGATCTGGTGCCACATCAATCCCATGATCAGCAATATACTGGTTCACATCCTTGATATAAAGATTCCAATCTTCGCCGACACTTGAGGGTGCAATCATTGGGGGAAGCTGATTAGACGGATCCTTAGCGAACTGCATTTTTTGAACGAAGGAAGAATCAGAAACATGATGATCTCTACGATCAGGTATCTGGGATATCGTGGATTCGGCATCTATACTGTGCTCTCCACGTAACTTAGCAATTTCTTTTCTGAGACGGTCAAGATCAGTAGATTGACTTACAGATTCATTCTCCAACTGGGTCAATTGCTTACCCCAGTTGTGAATCACCTGTTGAAGACAATTCAATTGATGCCGTTGAACCAGTGCGACCAGTTCAGCTTGATTCTGGAACTTTTTGTTCATCATTTGCTTTCTCTGCGGTTTCCTGTAGATCATGTTCTATGTCATTGGCTTGATCGCCAAGCCGGGTGATCGCTTTAGCTGATCTGGACAAAAGAGCAACTTCCCGTGATAGTAGTTCTATAGCTTCCCGATTATAGGTCATCTCTTGGGTAAGTCTGACAATACGATCTCCAAAGTGAGACATGTCTTCACCAAGATTGATGATTGCTCTTTGGTGGGTACGTAATACTTCCTGTAGCATCATCTCTCTCAACGATGAGCGATTCCTTTCTGACCCACCAAGTGCCCATCGTATACCTTTGTAAGCAACGACACCACCAATCAGAGCAACACCAATACCTGTCACCATCGCAGATAAACCCAGCAGTCCACCGACTCCAAGTGCTGCCAGTCCCGATGTAATTCCAGCTGCACTTAGGCCAGCAACACTACCACTCAAGTAGACGGCTGCAACTGGAACCCCTACAGCCGTAGCTTGTGCAGCCATGGCTTTGGCTGCATCCATAATCTGTGAATCTGATAACTCACCAGACAATATCTTCTCATCTTGTTGGCAAGCATTCTCAATGAACTCAACCTGATCCTGTTTCAATAAAAGGTATTCGGACAGCTGACAGATCACACCTTGCGCATGAGCGGGCCCGTCGGACGTAGCCCTACAGACCCGAATCGCATCTTTCATCAGTGAGCATTGTAGGGCCGCTACCATATTGCTGTCGGTCAGGGCTTCGTGATTGAGAATAAGATCAATCTGCGTTTCTACCGCCAATCTGTTTGGATCCTCAAGTTTCTCCCGAATGGCTTTACGCACCTCAGCATCGCATTTGATCTGTGTCATGAGAAGTTGAATTTCACATAACTCTCGTTCATCAATATGTCCGTCGTCTGCATGAACAAGCCAGACAAGAACACTCATATACCATAACTTGACTTCATGTGGAAGGTCTTCCACGATGACATAGCTGAACTCATCAGAATTCTTATTGACCTTAGAGGTAGCCTTTCCAACCAGATTGGATAGTTTACCAGCAGCTGAAGAGACGGCCCCTACTCCAGAGTGAACAGCATTCACGCCAGACTGCATGGTATCTACTCCTCGTTTTGCAATGTGATCAAGTGAATCTTTGGCCTTTGACATCAATAGATTTAGAATGTAATGAGACTGAATACAGAGAATGAGACACTTGCTATCCATTATGACCATCTATCATTCCTGATGATGTTTCCATGCTCTGAAGCGAACCATCTATCGGATCAAGAATGCATTGTAAATGTCGATTTTCACCCAGAAACGCAACATCCTCACTCAAAAAACCTTACGAAATCTGAACGCGTATGTTTTTCGTAGGATAGGGTGAATTTACGAATTATATTTTAAACATGAAGGTACAGAGACAACAGGTTGTATGATTCCATTTTCTTATACCATGAATAGTCGTTAAGCCTCTCGGTGAAAATACTCGGAATGGTATATTTTCACATGCTAGAGTGGTCCGACCATCAATGAATTCAAATTTCAAGAGCTGTTGGTTCACATTCGTATTGAATGTCTGTGATGAAGAACTAGGGCTCTCCCCTGAACGAAACCTAAGAGATCATAGATCCTGAAACAACCCTTCGGATTTGCTTTTATTGAAACGATCTGTGGCTTCATCAAGACGTTTGACTCGCTGCTGAATCTCACTATCTATAATGTCTGAGGGTTGTATCACAAAGAGAACACCAATGATACGGGCATCTCCGACATACTCTCTGAGTCTTTCCTCATAGGCTACTCGTTGTTTAGAACAAACCAAGGTATAGGGATTTCCATCGTGCTCTGTATAGCATCTGATGGGTAGGCTGGATCGTATTATCATCTGGCGGATTTTGTCTCGCACAGGCTTAGAAACTTTAAATCGCTTGACGCTCTGCTGTGGATGCAAGCAAAACTGGTGAAGTTCCGTGCCAAGGTCGCTCGTGTCCGATGGAATACCATCAATGGTCCAGTTCTCAGGTTTTTTGGGAGGATACTCGCTCCTCTGCAACAAAAAATCGGTCGAGTGCTTCCAAAGCAACTGATATGCTTCGGATCGACTAAAACCTTCTATGATATACAGATCATTGATGGCTAACAGTAGCATTACATTGGGAGTAATGATCTCTGGAAAATCAATAATGCATTTGGCGACTTCAATGGACTCTTCTACGAGATCCAAATGCCAAGCAAAGTCCAAGATATTTTTGATCGCAGTATGATTCAGGGTATACAGATCTTCATAAAAAAGAGCATCATCTCCTGTTTCTTCTATGCATTGAGCATAAGCTTCACTATCATGGTGTAATTTAGCACACTTCTTTAGTACAGATGGCCAATAGGAAATGCTTGTTTTTGCCCATTGTGTAACAAGACCTCGCCATGATGCTGGTGCATCGCTCAGTTGTTCAGTCATCAACATCATCCATTGGTAAATTTCAACAGGGCGCCTATGAATCCAGATGTCTAGCAATCGTGATACAAAATCGCTAGCCGTGTTGCTGTCCATCAGAAAGATCAGTGTAGCCAGAGAAGAATTCTCGGTTCCATCATAATGGTTGAGGACTGTATTGTGCAGAAAATTCTTTGCCAAATGAAGTTGACGGGTCTCCGCAAAAAGATGGAGCATTCCATCACGGTTATGATCCTCATAGTCAGTCCACTCCTTGGGCCATCGCTCTAACAGATCCATGATGAGATCGGTTATTTCTGTATCACTGATCTCTTGAAGCTGCTCTATTGTCCATGCGACAGCATAGCCGATGCCAGCTTTGAGTACCAGATCGTAGGTTCTTGACTTGGGAAAGATGACCAGTGCAGGGAGCCGATGTACAACCATTGAACCATAATTATCAAATACTGGGTCATCTTCAAGCCATATTTTGGTATCGTTTACAACCTGAAGTGCATGGGTATAAAGCACTTCCTCTTCAAACACCGAAATTTCTTCAAATGGTGAAAAACTTCCATCCTTGTTCAGCCAGTTTTCCAGATGCCCACATACATCCTGGAGAGATTCTATGTCTGTATCATCATCTGAAGCGATGGGGGTCTTCATTGTTTCCCACATCCGTTTTTCCTTTTTCAGTACACAAAGCTCCGCCGTATTCAGGATACAATCCGCATAGTGGGCAGCTTGGTCCAGAATTCTTGCAATTGCCGCGTCAGAGCCCTTTAATGTATTGAATAACACGCCTTCTCTGCGATAAGAATAATCCAGTAACCACACAATCTTATCTCTCTGTCCATGGTCTTTCCATTGATTCAGATGATCGGCGATTTGATGAATGAGTCTGGAAGCACGAGGGGAGTCCGTCGGGTTTTGTTCTTGACGAACCGACAGTTTGTAGATCAGACAGATTCTATGTCCACTGGTAATTGGCAATATATAATCGGAGCACTGGGAATAAAACGCACCAAAGGTAATTTTTGAAGTGGTGCATGCCGACATACTGATGACCGCTTCTTCACGTTTATGGGTTACGTATAAATCGCCACCTTCACCAGAGGTGGGCAATGATATTGCGAGCGTTGCTATGACTCCCCCTGGGTCGTCAGTTTCGGTATCTACATTGGAACCTCGCGTCTCCTTGTAGATCAAAAGTTGGTCCAATTCCGCATCTAACTCTCCAGAAAAAAACTCAAGTTCCTTGGTCACAAAACTCAAAATCTTATTGAACGTAGATTTCCATCCTCTTCCTGAAATACTGATCTTGTTCGCCTCAATGTGCCAGCGATCCTGAAAACTCGATCGTATATACGTTTCCCCACCTATTCGCTCTGAGCGCTGTTCAGACACAGAAATCAGTGTGTCAATCTGAGATTCTGACACTGGAAAGGTTAGATTGCCTACACCTTCAATGTTGATTGTAGGCATAGGCACATCTAGCGTACCTCCAATAGCAAATGTATCAGAATATTCATCAGACAGCAGTAGATCAACCATTGGCTGATGATCAAAGGTTTTCGTTTTACTCATTGGATTAGAGTCAACAATTAATCAGCAATTCAGAATCGGTCTCAATCATTTGGTCATGAGCCATCAAAAACCGAATAGAACTCAGTTTGCATTCTTGAATAAACTACTTCAAAAAACCTCATTATACCAAATCAAAACTAGTCTTCAGGTCTTATATCTGAGTTCAAGGGTGCCATTGGATCAGCGTATACACCGCCAAACTCTACCCTAATGATCAATGCATTGATAAACTTGGACCTGCTTTAAAACTGGAAGATATGGAGAGGCCCTGATGGAACGCTGTAGACATTTGATCATCGTGGATGATTGCTCACCTCATCTTTTCGTCTGAACTATCAAATCATCCCATAGTACCATTGTTTTCACTGATTCATAATCTACATGTCGGACAAAAAATATAAAGTCCTCGTGGCGGGATGCGGTCATATGGGAGCATCCCACGCTCGTGCCTATCACTCCATGGATGCGTTTGAAATCGTAGGGCTTGTCAGCCGAACGCCAGATTCACGCAATCAGGTGAGTGATGAATTGGGAGGCCTACCAACATTCGCATCCTACAAGGATGCCCTCGTCGAAACATCACCTAACGTTGTTTCGATCAATACTTATCCAGACACTCATGTGGATTATGTGCGAATGGGACTGGAGGCCAATTGTCATGTCTTCGTAGAAAAACCACTCGCAGAAACTGCCGAAGAAGCACAGATGCTGGTTGACTTAGCCCTCAAACTAGACCGGAAAGTGGTCATTGGCTACATCCTTCGTGTCCATCCTGCATGGAAAAAATTTATTTCCATTGCCCAACAACTCGGCAAGCCCCTTGTCATGCGCATGAACCTGAATCAGCAAAGTAGCGGTGATCAATGGGAGACCCATCGTAATCTGATGAACTCCATGTCTCCCATCGTGGACTGCGGAGTTCACTATGTAGATATAATGTGCCAGATGACTCGTGCACGCCCTGTTGCTGTCAGTGCAATTGGAGCCCGCCTCTCCGATGAAATCGCCGCTGACATGTACAATTATGGACAGTTGCAGGTCTCGTTTGATGATGGATCTGTTGGGTGGTACGAGGCTGGATGGGGACCCATGATGAGTGAAACCGCCTCATTTGTAAAGGATGTCGTTGGCCCACTTGGCTCTGTCAGCATTGTAGATGAAGCCAAGGATCAAACCGATGATATTGAGGGGCATACACAAACCGGTGGACTCAAAATTCACCATAGCAGTCGCGATGCACATGGACATTTTGATCGTGACGACGAATTGATTGATACATCTGACGAGCCTAGCCATGATGAACTGTGTGCGTTAGAACAGCAGTTCCTTCTCCGTGCGATTGCAGAAGATCTTGATTTAACCGATCACATGCAGGATGCTGTGAGTAGCCTCAAGATCGTTCTCGCAGCTGACCAAGCTGCCCGTGAGCAACGCACCATTCGACTTGACCATTAACACTTCCCATCTGGTCAAGAATTTTCCGCACCGAACCACATTTCATCGTTACTCCTCTTTCTGATCCCTGACCTCTGTGTGAGAGGGCAGAGATAGACTGCACGATGAACCATCCCGAATTGGACGGCACTGGATTCAAATCCAGTCGGTTTGGGATTACCGGCGGAAGCTGTAGTTGGGAGCTTCCTTTGTAATGTGCACACTATGAGGATGGCTCTCACGGAGTCCACTGGCAGTGATCTTTACAAATTGGGATTTCGTTCTGAACGTTTCAAGATCTTCACATCCACAATAGCCCATGGCAGCCCTTAAACCACCAATCATCTGATAAATGACCTCATGGAGATAGCCACTGTAGGGGACTCTTCCCTCAATCCCCTCGGGTACCAGTTTCTTGATGTCATCTTCGGCATCCTGAAAATATCGATCTTTACTTCCTTTTTTCATGGCCCCCAAAGACCCCATGCCACGATAGGATTTAAACTTGCGCCCCTCGTAAATCACCGTCTCCCCTGGACTTTCATCCACCGCTGCAAATAAACTGCCAACCATGATGCTGGATGCACCCGCTGCAATCGCTTTTGGGATGTCTCCCGTCTGCTTGATTCCTCCATCAGCAATGATAGGGATGCCATGAGGCTGAGCAGCACTTCCACAGTCAAGGACTGCAGTCAGCTGAGGAACTCCTACACCAGCCACCACTCTCGTCGTACAAATGGAACCTGGGCCAATTCCCACCTTGATTCCATCGGCACCTGCTACAATCAAATCCTCCGTTCCCTGACGGGTAGCGACATTCCCTGCGACAAGCTGAAGCGAACCATAACTGGACTTGATCTGCTCAACTGCACTCAAAACCCCTTCAGAGTGTCCATGTGCCGTATCCACAACAATAAAATCAACCCCTTCATGCACCAATGCATCCACCCGCTCCAACATGTCTCCAAAGACTCCAACAGCAGCCCCGACACGGAGCCGCCCATGGCTATCCTTACAGGCAAAAGGATGACGACGTTTCTTTTCAATATCCTTGAATGTGATCAGGCCTTTGAGATGGCCCTCTCCGTCAACGACTGGAAGTTTTTCGATTTTATATTTTTGGAGAATCGCTTCAGCCTGCTCCAATGTGGTTCCTACTGGAGTCGTATGAAGCGGGGTTGATGTCATTACATCTTGAACGGGTTGCTGGTTATCCTCTTGAAACCGTAAATCCCGATTTGTAATGATCCCCAACAAAAAATGATTCTGATCCACAATAGGAATCCCTCCAATGGAGTACTTGGACATCAACACCCGCGCATCGCCAACGGTACTATCTACATCCAGTGTGATCGGATCCAGAATCATCCCACTCTCCGATCGCTTGACGCGTCGAACCTGTGATGCCTGATCTTCAACGGTCATGTTCTTGTGAAGAACCCCAACTCCCCCCTCTCGAGCCATGGCGATCGCAAGTTTGGCTTCGGTGACCGTATCCATGGCTGCTGAAATCAATGGAATGTTCAATTTGATTTTTCGCGTCACCCATGTGTGAATCTGAGCCTCACGCGGCATAATACTCGACCGACCGGGAACCAGAAGCACATCGTCATAGGTTAATCCTTCCCCAGTGACTTTGCCTGTATCCGAAAGATCAGCTGTGGAGGATGGTGTGATTTTTGATACTTTCATGAGCGATAATGATGTTTAACCATACGAAACAACGCCTTGGTTTCCTTGCCAGTGAGTGGACGCCACTGCCCCCTTCGCAATCCACGAGCGGTCAGTCCACCGTAGGAAATACGGTCAAGTGAAACGACATCATGTCCTAGTGCTTCAAGCATACGCCGAATCTGACGATTCCTTCCTTCATGTAATTCAATCCCGATTTCTCGTGGGTTGCCTTTGGTCAAGTATACAACCTGATCACATCTTGCAACACCGTCCTCTATAACGATTCCCCGCAGAAGTTGATCAATCTGGTTCGGTCGAATGGGCGCTTTTGTGCGAACCCGGTATTGTTTCGACACTTGAAATTTTGGATGCATCAACCGGTGTCCCAGGTCACCATCTGATGTAAGAAGTAGTACTCCTGATGTATCACGGTCCAACCGACCCACTGGAAATAAACCGTCAGTACGCTGATCGGTTTTGATCAGATCCATGACGGTTTTTCTGCCTTTCTCATCCTTTACGGTGGTGATGGTGTCCTTGGGCTTGTTGAGCAGCAGATACAAAAAGGGGGATGGAGAAATCGGTTTCCCATTGACGGTGACCTTATCTCCTTTCTTGACCTGATACCAGTACTCATGTATGATGGTACCGTTGACACTTACCACTCCTTCGTCAATCAGCTTGTCGGCATTACGGCGAGAGCAGATTCCTGCACGAGCAATATATCGGTTCAGTCGACCCGATTCAAAAACTGGACTGGTTGACGTATGGATAGGGGATCGGGGCATGGATGGATCACTCTGCTGGACTATCGGGCAATGGGTCTTCTGTTGAATCTTCGGATTCGGTCTCTTGCGATTCATCAAGTTGAGGAAGCAACTCGGCTGTGGTGAGAAGGGCTAACCGCTCTTCGTCAAAATTCACATCTTCCAGGAGCTCTTCGGCCTGTTTCAGATCTGGAAGTCCATCAAGATCCTTCAGCCCAAACTGCTCCAGAAATCGATCCGTTGTTGCATACAACATTGGACGGCCAACAACATCCGCCCGACCTGTAATGGAGATTAAGTCTAGCGAAAGCAGTTTTCGAATGGCATAACCGGAATCAACCCCACGGATGGCATCAATCTCAGCCCTTGTAGAGGGCTGTCGGTAGGCGATAATAGCCAATGTCTCCATTAATGGTTTGGTGAGCCTGCGCGATCGCTCACGACGAAAAAATGCTTCTAGGAAAGGGGCTAATGATGGCGTAGTGGCCATCCGTAAACCACCAGCCCAATACTGAATTCTGAAGGCATGACCTTCTTTCTCGTACGAATCGTTCAGGCGTTCCAGAGTTTCTTCAATCGCCTCCTGTGTAACAGGGGCATCCGTACCAACAACCTCCTCATAAATACCGCAGATCTGCTCAATGGTCACTGGAGTCTCTGCGGCAAAGGTCAGGGTCTCTACAATCATGGAGAGGGACACGAGATCTGCTATCTCAGCGTGATGGTTATTGTTCATCGATATTGTCTCTGTGCTGAATCATGAAGTCCTGTCCATGGTAGGTCTTGGAAATCAGTACTTCCTGAGAAAATACCATTTCCAGTACTGCCAGAAAGGTAGCTACAATGAAGCTTCTGGTTTTCCCTCTCATGAGTTCTGCAAAATGAACCTCTTTCCGCTTCAGTAAAATCGCGCGAAGATGTTGCGACTGATCTTCAACGGAGTATTCGTGCAAATGAATCGTAATCGTAGGCTCATCGGGAGCTTTGGAAAGAACGACCTGAAGTGCACTCAGCAAGTCAAATACCGTTGTTTTAACCAAAACCTCCCTTTCAGGACTGTCAGCTTCTACTGGCGTGGATGCAACTCCTCGGGTGAACAGCAGTGAACGATCTTCCATGTGCTGATTCAGCGTTTCGGCCGCATCCTTAAAGCGTATATACTCCAGGAGTTGATCAACGAGCTCCTGTCGCGGATCAATCTCTTGCTCATCCGAGTCCAGCTCGGGCTTGGGTAGAAGCATCCGAGCCTTAATACTCAGAAGCAATGCTGCAAAATAGATGTAATCTCCCACTCCATCTAGGTTAATGGACTTCATCATTCCTACATACGACAGGTATTCGTTGGTAATCTGGGCAATCGGGATATCAAAAATATCTACTTCCCTCCGATTAATCAACAGCAACAACAGATCCAGAGGTCCTTCAAAATCTTCTAGTTGAACGCGATACATCAGGATTGAACGTTGTGATCCATAAACCAGCGGGCTGTCCTCTGTAACCCCTCTCTTAAATCTATCCTGGGACTCCATGAAAGAACCTCAGCGGCCTTGCTCCAATCCAGAACACTTCGACGCTGCTCGCCAGGCTTGGATGGACCATGGGTGGGCGACTGGTGGACACCTGTCGCCTCTTCAAGCATTGTGTGAAGGGTTACGACATCTGTTTCCAAGCCAGTGCCAATATTCAGTGCGATGGAAGATCCAGAAAAATCAAGCGCAGCATGATTCGCACGGGCAACATCATCAACATAAACATAGTCTCTGGTCTGGCGACCATCACCATGAATCATCGTTGGCTGACCAGACAGGAGTCTCTCTGAAAAAATTGCAATCACCCCTGCCTCTCCGTGTGCGTTCTGACGTGGTCCATAGACATTACCGTATCTCAGTGCCACAAATGGGATCCCATACTCATGAAGATAGAAGTATAACAGTTTTTCACAGGTGAGCTTACTGATCCCATAGGGTGACAGAGGTCGTTGTGGATGCTGTTCACTTTGCGGCCCCGATTCTGGTTCTCCATAGATGGCACCTCCGGTAGACGCGAATACCACTTTGCTCAAACCACTGGCTCTTCCAGCCTCCATGAGATTGATCAGACCAAGAACATTGACACTCACATCAAATGCAGGATCGGAGACACTTCTACGAACATCCATCTGGGCAGCATGATGAATCAACGACTCATAACGATGATGGCGGATCAAGTCGGCAGCTTCATTCGACCGAACATCCATCACATGAAGCTTGGCAGATGGATGAACATTTTCTGGAATCCCACTTGAGAGATCATCCATCACATCCACGCTGTGACCATGCTGGATCAATCGATCGGTTACATGGGAACCAATGAATCCTGCACCACCCGTGACGAGAACTTTCATTCTATAATCAAAACTCCGATTGGCCCTTCATTGCAGTAAACCAGATCAATTATGACTTCTCTGTACGTTAGGCTACGTTCTGAAAATAATGTCTCAAAGATGGCGCTATTGAAGACTGCTCCAGGAATTGGGTAGCTGAGGATGACATTCATTTAGTCGTCTGCGTGATCTTTGTCCAATGGGACAATCGTAAATCCAGTAAACCCGTAGATTGCACTGATGAATGGATTGGTATAATTAAAGAATGCAAATGGTAGATAGTATAGGGTGGGGACACCAAGGGAGGCAGCCATAAATGCTCCACACGTATTCCAAGGGACTAGGGCCGAGGTGAGTGTACCTGAATCTTCCAGGGCTCGCGATAGATTTTTAGGATCTAGCCCCCTCTTGACAAATTCTGCACGATACATCCGACCAGGGATCACAATAGAGATGTACTGGTCACTTGCGATCACATTCAATCCAATAGCCGTACTGAGCGTGGCAAGAATCAAACTTCCCGTGCTGCGAGCAGCACTCAGAATTTTTTGAGTCAGAACCTCCAGCATTCCTGTTTTCTCCATAGCAGCTCCAAACATCATGGCTGAAATGATCAGCCATATCGTATCCAGCATGCTGGCCATTCCACCTCTGGTCAGTAATGAATCAAGGGCGGCATTGCTGGTAGTAGCGGTGAATTCGGTAAACATCACCGTCCAGAAACCCTTAATCAGCAGAAGAAACTGTGGGAGATCCGAATCTCCTACAAATGCCAAAACGACATCCTGTTGAAAGATCATTGCGGTCACTCCTCCAAGGAGTGCACCAATGAGAAGTGCTGGAAAGGCAGGCATTTTCTTGTAAATCAATCCCAGAACCACCACTACGGGAATTAAAAGATGAACCCCAAGACTGTAGCTGTTCTCCAGGGCTAGAAGTATTTCACTAAGCCCAGAGGATGAGTCCACGCTGCTGGATTGCAAAAGCCCAATGATCGTAAAGAGAATTAATGCGAGAGTGATGCTCGGGATCGTTGTCCATAACATGTGTCGAATATGAACAAACAGGTCCGTGCCCGCCATAGCGGGAGCAAGGTTCGTTGTATCGGAGAGTGGAGAAAGCTTGTCCCCAAAATAGGCTCCCGAAATGATGGCACCCGCCGCAATTCCCAAATGCAAACCAAAGGCAGCTGCAATACCTATCAAAGCAATTCCAATGGTACTCACCGTTGTCCATGAGCTTCCTGAAACGATGGCAACAATGGCACAAATGATACAGCAGGCAGTGTAGAAGATCTGGGGATTGAGAACCTGAAGACCATAATACATCATTGTAGGGACCGTTCCAGATAGAATCCAAGTTCCAATCAATGAACCGACCACCAAAAGAATAAAGATGGCCCCCATGGCCAAAGACACCCCTTTCACCATCGCCTGTTGCATCTCCTTCCAGCGATAGCCAAGTTTCAGTCCAATCAGGGAAGCGACAACCCCTGAGAGAATCAGGGCAACCTGATTGGGACCATAAGACGCATCTTCACCAAAGAAAATGACAGAAACGATTAAAAGCGTGATCAACACCCCCACTGGAAGCAAGGACTGCCAAATCTTGGGTTTCTGGGGCAACTCCATCGGTGAAGAAGTTATAACTCTGAGCCAGATTGATGCTTTTCAGCACGAGATCGAGCAATCGTGAGATACTCTTCGCGACTGACCCCTGGTTTGAATGCATTGAAGTAATCGTCGGTGAGTTTCTTGGCCACTCCCGAGAGCAATACCAGTGCCAACACATTCGGAATCGTTAGCAGAGCAATGGCAGTATCTCCAATCCCCCAAATCGTATTCAACCCAGCGACTGCACCGACAAAGTGCATCACCACAAAAACAATTTTGTATGGAAGAATCGACGATGTGCCAAACAGATACATAGAGCATCGATCTCCATAGTAGCTCCAGGAAATGGCTGTGGAGATGGCAAATAGAAATACACACAAGATGACCAAGTACTTCCCGATATCGCCAAGTCCCTGTTCAAATGCAAGGGCTGTCATGGGAGCGCCATTTTCCACAGCCTGCCCATAGAGCTGATCCAATTGGGATTGATCAATACTGCTGATGGCAACCCCCTCTTTGGTATCAATCACGCCCGTAAATGGAACTGCATTCTCTGCGTCAACAAAAAACTGATCCACGGGAACCTCATGCCATGCATACATGATTCCGCTGTTCTCATCGGTGACGGGTATTCCTTGGTCAATGATGAGTTGATCAGGGACAGCGGACGCATCCACAGGCTGATAGCGTCCATTGATTTCAGCGACATAGGAAAAATCTCCTACCCCCATTGACAGCTGGGTATCAACCTTATCCTTCCAGACTCCCGTCGTGAGGACCACCAAGGCGGTAATCGTACAGATGACAATGGTATCAATAAAGGGTTCAAGCAATGCGACGGCTCCCTCCGAAACAGGCTCTTGTGTTTTGGCGGCAGAATGTGCAATCGGAGCAGATCCCTGACCTGCTTCATTGGAAAATAGTCCTCTGCGTACACCCCATAAAATGGTTTGCAAAAGAATACCTATCCCCGTTCCAGCAACACCAGCGGTAGGATTGAATGCCTCGGTAAAGATGCTTGAAAGAGCTGGAAACACCCCATTGTAGTTGATGGCAATAATAATCACACCACCCGTAACATACAGCAACCCCATCACTGGTGCTAAAACTCCTGTCACGCGTCCGATCCGAGTAATTCCCCCAAGAATCACTAAGGCAACGACCGTTGAAGTAACGCCTCCAGTGATCCAAGTGGGAATGGAAAATTCGGAGTTCATTAAATCCGAAACCGTATTGGCCTGAATCGCATTGCCTGTCATGAATGCCGTCAGAATCATGGCTCCTGCAACAAGCATTGCAAGAGGCTTGAAGGCTTTCCCCAGCCCATGTTCAATGTAATACATCGGTCCACCAGAAACCGTACCAATCAACTTGCTACTCGCCTGATCAACAACTCGATATCGCTGTGCCAACGTGACTTCGGTATATTTGGTACACATGCCCAGAACTGCCGTCACCCACATCCAAAAAACAGCACCAGGACCACCCCAGTGAATGGCAAGGGCAACACCAGCGATATTTCCTATTCCAACGGTGGCCGACAGTGCGGTCGTGAGTGCTTGGAAATGCGAAACATCTCCTTCATCATCGGGGTCATCATATTTTCCAGTTGCAACCTTGATACCGTGACCAAACTGCCGAAACTGAATGAACCCCAATCTGAAGGTTAAGAAGAGACCAGCTCCTACCAGCATGATCAACAATGGGTAGGCGATCAGATTGTCTATGAATTGCTGTACACCAAGAAATACTTCCATGAGAATGTGAAAAATTAAATGAGATCTCTATCAAATGCTCGTGTGAGATGCTCATCCTGTAACGGGCCCGACAACTGGTTGAACTGTGTTAGAGGGATGGCACAAAGCATGAATGAATTGGATTTGGTCATGTCAACCATTAGTTTTAACCCAAATTGAGAATAAATACGCTGAAATATAGAAAAATCATCAGGAATCACCACTTCAATTATCAATTGTTCAAGAAGTTACAGCGTCGTGGACGCAATCCCTATCAAATACTAATGAAGCAATTACATCCATTTGTTGGGTAATTGACGGTGAACCATCGGATCATCACCTAAATATAAACATAATTGAGAGACTTGTAACTCAGGGTCTAAATACCTTTATTGAGGCAAGAGTTTGGAGGATCACTCCTATGATGTCAAAAATAGGTATTGTCGGAGGGGCACTAACTATGAACCATTCAGAAAAAAAATGATCCAGCCATTACCCAAATATTGAACGGATCAAATCAGTCTTCATCACAATCAAAAGGATTTCATTAAAATGAGGAGTGATGTCTTTCGCGAAGAAACTTGACTGAGATCTATTCATCTTTAATGTCAAGTCACATGAAAAAAGAATCAACGATACCTAGGTTGTAGATGAATGACCAGTGAGCGGGGAGCTTGGTCAAAGTTTGCGTTGGAGTCATTATGGCAAAGCAGGAAAATCATCATCAGAACATTCAAATCATATTTATCCAGAATCGCTGTTGATGGCAATATTCATTTTCGATGCGATCGTTGTAGCAAGGTACCTAAAATCTCTTTTGGCATCTTGAACAGCATTTGCATGTGCACCAATGGCTCCATCTGCAGATGTCAACTTGAAAATAGGTTTTCGATGCTCCTGAGCCATAGGAATCAGGCTACGATAATGCTTTACTGTTGCAATACAATGGTTCATCGTTAATGGCCTATGATCATTGGGAATCTCAGCTAAGACCGATTCTTGATAGACCTCTGGCATGCGCTTGACCTACTTATCATAAGCTTTAACCGGGCGATCTAATCGTACATTATGTTGCTGACATAAATATCCGATCGGTTCCATCTGCCCAGAGGGTAATTGACTGTCCCCCTGTGATGTCCCATCTTCACTCTGCCTCCAGTTGTCTACTCTTCTCTGCCATAGATTTTTCCACTTCCTAAGTGTTGGTCCAAGATTCCTCAATCCTTGCAAGGAATAAAGATCTGCTGCCATTGGGATGACTACATAGTCTGTGACAATGAGGACAGATCGGTTGATAGCTCCCAGATTCGGTCCAATGTCAATCAGGATAATCTCTGCCTGAACCTGATCAACTGCCAACTGCATGACATGCCAGAATGAACTAAGAATGCGCATAGGACGATACAAATTGCTATCTGCCATACTTGATGGCCATGCCTCAGATAGAATACTTTCAAAGTCGGACAATCTCATATCACCTGGAAGAAGATAAAGGTGAGAATTAATTTTCTTTAGGACAGGCTCTTTGAGATCTCCTACACTTGCCAACGGACTCACACAATTGTATATGGTTGAACCTACATTTGTCTGATTCCAGACCTCTTCAATGTCATCTTCATGTAAGAATGCTGCGGTGAGATTAGACTGAGGGTCTAAATCAAAGATTGCAACCCGTTTCTGTAGGGATGCGTACATTCAAGCAAGATGATAGACCATGGTGGTTTTACCCACGCCACCTTTGTTATTAAAAAATGTCAGAATAGATGCGCTCATGCCTATCTTCGTAAAATACAGAGAACAGTACTTTGATTGACTTCAAACTCGATAGCAGGATTACCATTCTTACTCATTGCTCTTTTGGCAATGTCTATCCCACGACCAAATGCCTGAACAAATCCGAATGTTTTTAAAACATCGCATAGATTTGGATTTCGATAATCGGTAATTCCAGGTGTCCCGAAATTCTCAGGTGTCACATCACCATAGGGTCCACCTGGGCTGATGGTTTCAATACGGTCGTTGAACCAGTATATACGCACGGGAGCATTCGTATTTTCGTAGCTTCTATGAAGTACTGCATTATAGAGAATCTCTTGCAAGGCAACATGAGGGTAGAGGGGTTCTATGTTATGTACAGGTCCAGAGGTTACATCTATTGCAGTACGATTGTGGGCGATCAGTTTTTGCTCAACTCGGTTCAGCATCTCAACGAGTGGACCTTGAGCCTTGCATTCATCCATGACGGGATCCGATAACTCATTCCCATTGATACGCAAAAATTGTATATATGCACCCCAGAGAAAATCCTGTGGGATTTTACCAATAGCTAGTAGTCCAAGCAATGTTGGAGTTGTATTGGCAATGGATTCGATAAATTTACACGATGCTAATCGTTCCTCATAGGTTCTTTGATGATCTGTCAAAACATCTTCTGCAAATGCGGCAGGGAGATATTCATTGACAAAAATCGTTTTCGATAAATCTGAAATCGTACTAGTAGGAAAGGTGCTCAGATCAAAAGGCAGGGTCTTCTTTCTTCTTTTTTCATTCAGAATTCGTTCCTCCTGTTGATTAGCCATAGATCGACTTGGTCCAGTTCGCACCCAAATACGTCCATTGTACTTGACGGGTGGCATATCAGAAGGCATAACCGTCACGACGGCCATTTCTGCACCATTGAGAAGCCTTTTCTCAACAGAGAGAGCGGGCAATGGGAGAATATTACCATCAGTTTTCATGTGGGAGATGTTTCTTAACAGCTCATCTGAGATTGAAAGATTTGATGGCACACCATCATCTTCAGCACCAATGAACAACAAACTAGGCAAGTTGTGATTACCAATGTCATTCGAAAAAGCACAAACAGCTTGCCGTGCTTTTTTAGGTGTAGATCCTCCGAATGAACGTTTTCGTTCAACTCTATCAGATTCAGTATCTGTTAAGAGGGCTTCAAGTTCAGAATCTGTCAAACGCTTCATTGGAGTGCTGTCTCAGTTGCAAACAATGATAAATTCGTTCATGGTAAGGGGAGGGTTGTTGAGTCTATCTGTGGTTCCCCTTTTGCACCAAAGCTGAGTCATGCCGATCAAGGGGTTAATCAAGTGTTTCTGACATAGAGACAGTATTGGATCACACTTCGTTTATACATCATGAGAGTTGACTTATGCATGTTTTATCAGTAAATATACTAAAAAGGATAAGGATTCAATGAAGCACCATTATTGCAACAGATACAGAAAGAGATTGTGGATAGATTTTCATGTATGGCCATTATAGCAGAAGACAATAATACTGAATTTCCGAATGAAGAATAAGAAGGACCTTTTGAATCGGTCTATTGACGATTCTCCGCAATCCATGCTGCCAGCAGGACTGCATGAACCATACTTCCTTCATTGGCCTTGTTGCTTCCAGCAATATCAAATGCGGTTCCATGATCAGGTGAAGTACGGACAATCGGTAGTCCTGCGGTAAAATTGACTCCACATCCAAAGGAAAGCGTCTTAAAAGGAATCAGCCCTTGATCGTGATACATTGCCATGATGGCATCATAGGCACAATAGAGACGATTGCCGAAAAAAGCATCGGCTGGAAAAGGACCGAATGCAATGATTCCACGATTGCCTGCTTCCTTAATGGCTGGAATGATGATGTCTTTCTCCTCATCTCCTAGGACTCCTCCCTCACCCGCATGGGGATTTAAGCCGAGCACGGCGATTTTGGGATGTAAAATTCCAAAATCTTTGATCAGAGATGCCCGTACTCTGCGAAGTTTGGAGATCAGTCCATTGGAGGTGATTCGCTGGGAAATCTGACCGACGGCAATATGATCGGTGACCAGACTGATGCGCATTTCGTCAGATACCATCATCATCACTTTCTGCTTGACATTGGTTTTTTTAGCCAAGTATTCGGTATGGCCTGGAAAGTTATAACCAGCACGCACAATGGCAAGCTTAGAAATCGGAGCCGTCACCAATGCAGCAACCTGATTCTGCATAGATAGACGGATCCCTTCGTCAACCGCATTCATCGCCATTGAACCAGCCCATGGGGTGACTTGACCCATCTCAATCAGTGGATCTTGCTGGGGCGTTGTTGTATCTACGATGCGAATCCCAAACTTGGGAATCGGTTTATTGAGGCCTTCCACGATGGGGGGAAGCCGCTTGCCAAGGAGCTTGGCATGGAACTTAAGGATCTTTAATGAACCGACAAGAACGGGCTCCACCCGCTTCTTCAACAAAGGATCATCCAAGCATTTAAGCACCACTTCGGGGCCAATTCCATTGGGATCACCCAGTGTGATCGCAATGCGTATCCTCTGTTGTGAGTCAGCAGACACTATACTACTTCTTCTTGGGGAAGGCGTATTCTCGGATAAACTCAATGAGCAGTCGGACCCCATATCCAGTCCCTCCTGCTGGACGATAGGGTAATGGTGTCTTTAAAAACGATGGTCCAGCCATATCAATATGAACCCAGGGATAATCTACAAAATGCTCCAAGAATTTTGCCGCAGTAATACTTCCCGCCTCGCGATTTCCAATATTCTTGATATCCGCTACATCACTTTTGAGTGCATCTCCATAGTGGGAAAACATGGGAAGTGGGTGTAGCAGATCTCCACTAATCTCAGCAGCCTTAAGGATCGATTCAAGTCGTTTCTGGGCTCCAGAATCTTCAGATGTCATTACTGCACCGACCTGACTTCCAAGTGCAACTACTTGTGCACCCGTCAGCGTGGCTAGATCAATCACAAGTTCGGGACGGTAGAGTTGTGCGTATGAGAGTGCATCGGCGAGAATCAGTCGGCCTTCGGCATCCGTGTTAAGCACTTCTACGGTCTTTCCTGAATGCATGGTGAGAACATCACCAGGTACATAGGCATCCTGTCCAGGGCGATTATCCGTGGCAGGAATTAAACCAATGATATACAGAGGAACATCCAGTCGGGAAATGGCCTCCATTGCACCAATGATGGCGGCAGCACCAGCCATGTCCGCCTTCATATGATCCATAGAATCTTTGGTCGGCTTCAATGACAGACCGCCTGTATCAAATACGATTCCTTTTCCAATCAGCACCAGTGGATGGGAATTGGGTGCATTGGTAGGCTTCCAGGTCATCTCAATGAGTACAGGCGGATTCATGCTACCGCGATTGACACCAAGAAGTCCTCCCATTTTCTCTTTTTCAATATCGGACTGATCCCATACAGATACTTCATATCCATGTTTCCGACCGAAACGTTCGACAATCTTGCCGAGTTGGGTCGGTGTCTTATCATGGGGCGACATGTTGACAAGATCACGAGCGGTAATGGTGGCTTCGGATTCAACCCGCCCCCGCTCCCCGCCCCGACGAGCTGATTTTTCATCACGAGAGGCGTGCAGAACTAGGCGCTCCGGGATTTTTTTGCTCTCATCGGATTGCGTCTTGTAGCGGTCATAGGCATAGGATGCGAGCATGAATCCCTCCACCAGAGCCTGCCCCGCAAATTCTGCTTCAAGCCCTGAATCAGGAACACACAAAGCGACGGTTGCCGCTTTGGTTTTCATCGATAGTTCAGCCCCAGCTGCACCGGCTTCTCGGAGCCGATGCCGCGACGCGAGTTCTTGATCTCCAATACCAATCAACGCGACTCGTCGTGCACGGCCAGAATCTGGATAACAGAGCAGTGATTCCCCTTGATTTCCATCAAAGTCAATCATTGCAGTGGTCAATGCTTCACCAATCGGACCACCGATCTGTGCAGCCTTTGCTCCGCTGAGTGATTTTCCAATGGGAATAATCAGCAGATCCACATCCAAATCTGAAAGATTCAGAGTGGTAACGGATACTTTCATAATCATGGTTTCATACCAATCAATTCATTTAAGTAGGACTGATCATCTTCAAGCAAGTTGGTCGTCGTCTTGTCTTTAAAGAAGTCAGGAATGGAATTTAGAGCCAAATCAAGTGCATCCTCCATAGAAGTTTCAATGTAGGCTCCAGCAGCATTTTGATGCCCTCCCCCGCCCAGAGTACGTGCCCAGCCATCTACATGATGATCCCCCTTGGAACGAAAACTTGCCTTCACTCCATGGCTCAACTCGGTCAACATCAGCATGACCTCAACCCCAGCGATGGACATCACCAAATCAGACATCTGATGTGATTCACCATGATCCACACCGGAAACATCCAGCATATGCCTCGTGACCGTAACGTAAGCGACCTTGCCCTCGTTCAAAAAGGTTAATCCACGAAATACCAATGATACAAGCCGCGGCCATGCATGACTGTGGTTTTCATAGACATGTCCATAGACAACTTGCGGGGAAGTACATCCACATTCAAGTAAATGAGCAATGATTTGATGGATCTTGGGTGTCACCGTTGAGAATCGAAACGATCCTGTATCCGTCATGATTCCAGTATACAATGCCGTCGCAATGTCGGCATCAATCATCTTTGGATCATAGGTGCAGATTAAATCATAAACGAGTTCTGAAGTGGCAGCGGCATGTTCATCTCTTAACATCCAGGTAAACCAAGATTCGGGGGCAGTATGGTGATCAATTAAAAGGGTTGGACCCGTAAAGAGATCCAAGGCCCGTTCTACCGTTGTCCCTAACCGATCCCGAGTGTTCGCATCCACAACAATAAAGACATCCGCCTTTGATACAGATTCAAGATTTTCTAATGTATTACCCGTTTGAACCTCCTCAGAGCCTTTGATCCAGTCAAGGGTTGTAGGGATAGGATCAGAATTAAACAACAGAACTTCTTTTCCCAAAGCATTTATGAACTTGCCCAGTGCAAGCTGCGAACCAATGGCATCACCATCTGGACGCTTATGAGTCGTAATCACAAAGCGATCGTGATCATGCAACACCCCCAAAATACGTTTCAACATACCATCATAAATGGTTCACAGTGGAGTTATTTAAATCTATGACACCCTGATGGTCAGGGTCAACCACTGGAAAAAGGTTTCGTAAATACACTCAGGTCTCTGAAAAGAATGAGTCAGGATGATAATTGGTGAGGAAAACATTATTAGTGCGTTATACCCATCTGATTTCGTCTTGTTCGTAAGCCTTATCTCCCTCTTACCAATCGTAGGAGAAATTCTACTCGTTGCACATGATCCTTAGTTTGGCGGTTACCTTTGGCACAGAGGCACTGGGGATAGATTTTCGAATAAACTGAACATCTTATCCCCCCTATTTAGGAAAGGTTTTCGAGGATTTGTGTAGATGTGGGGAGGTTCTACTGCGTTTCAAGTTGAATGTCTACAAATGTTCAATCATCAGGGGGCCTTAAAGATGAGCTGTTGCCATGTATCAGGTATTACTGGAGTACGATTATGGCGACTGGCAATCAGGCTGGGTACAGGAAATTATGTGTGATGTAAGAGAGTTGGAAACTGACGAATATTCTTTGAATCTTCTATGCATAGTATCTCTTAATATTTCTATATCATGACCATTATATCTAGACGTATTGGAAACTGAATTGTTCTTAAGTAATTCCAATAGAACATCCACAGCCTTAAACTCATTAGCATCACTATCATTTATCTCTGTTTCTTGAGTTATGTAAAACAGAATGATTCCCAGAATACTTAGAAACCCGATTACTTCATATACTCGTAGTGGTACTCTATAGTTTTTGTGATTTCCCTTCAACTGAAAAAACCGATGTCTAGATGATGGAAGAATTCAGTATGGCTACGACCTTGAAAGTACAATACATCGACAGATGAGTACTCAAAGTAATTTTGGTATTGTGAACAATTAGGGCCCCCACGAACTTGTCGCACTGATCTGACCATACCTGAAAATCTAATTCTATTGGTGCACACAATTCTTCATGAAAGTAAAACCCATAGTATTCACAATGGTGAACGTAAGTACGTGTTGACCTCCTATGTCATACCTGCACCGCTGGTCAGCGTCACAATGACTGTCTCATCTAATTCGTCTGCTTGATCAATCGTGATCGCTATGGATAGACTCAGCAAAGATCGTCCCCGCAGACTTCAGGATATGATCTCTTTCTTGAGCGACGGCAAAGCCCAACGCGTATTTGCATTGGGTGAAGCAGATAGTTCACGATTGCATCGGTAACTATCGTTGGCACTTGAGTTCACCAGGTCTATCAAAATAGGCTACGAGGTAGCCATTATACTTACGCTGTAGTCCTAGAAAACAGTCCCCGAATTGTATCTGAATTTACAGTGGAAAAAGATTAGGTCATCACATTTATTTCAGGTGTAACGGGATTTAGTGTACGGGGTAATCTCTACGATTACCTCTCTCTCCATCGTCATAGTTCTTAGAAACAGCCTGCACAAGTCTTGTTTATGGATTCAGGGGAATATGTAGGAGACTAGTTGTATGTATATCATTCAGATTTTGTATATTTGACCAGACTATTGACACCGGTGCGAAGAGTGTCAGTTTATTTTACTCTCTGAGTTCCAAGTAAACATTCCCATTTCTTGTTTAGTCCATTATTTTACACTAAATTTTATGTTTTTTGAACTTCCAAATTGAATTTCATTTTTGTAACTCTGGTATTGATATATTTCCAAATTTTGACTGGCGGGCTTCGCGATGAAGAGATTATTAACAAGAGACCTAACAATGACTCCCTACATTTCACAGATCTTGTTGCTAGTGGATTGAATTGTTATCTCAGTGGGGTCGGTATCTGTTTCAGTGTTACTACAGGAGTTCGTGAGACAATGGCTCAACAATAAATCAAGTTCATTTATATTTTATGTTTGGTTTGTATTTACAACATCACAAGATCATTTGCCGATGACTGAAACTACGGGGATTCAATTTTTCAGTGCAGAGCATTTTTTCATTATGGCCATAACAGCCATTCTATGTGTTGTGCTTCCGATCTATGCTCGCAGGAAATTAGATCGACGTTCTCAGGAAATGATTTTACGATGGATGTCAATCCTCATCTTTTCTGCAATTACCTCCGCTTTCATTTTTAGGGTATCCACTGGAATCTTTGATTGGCAGAAACATATCCCTCTCAATTTATGTAACTTTCTTGCGGTGATGTTGCCATTTTTCTTCTGGAAATATCGTCCAAGGCATCTGGTAGAGGTATGTTATTTTATTATTACCGTAGGAACGCTACAGGGCGTGATTACTCCTAATCTCAGTAACTCCTTTCCAAATTTGCTCTATTTCACGTATTGGATTGTTCATTCGGGGCTCCTTCTATTTATCATCTATCTTGTATCTGTTTGGCGCATATATCCACGCAGGATTAGTGTCGTCTATTCAATGTTATGGATTACGGGGTATTGTGTGCTAATGATGATTTTCAATTATGCTAGCGGGGTTAATTACATGTATTTGATTGAGAAACCTCCTCATGGTTCAATATTAGATTTATTAGGTCCATGGCCATGGTATGTTTTCATTGCCCTCGGTGTGGCTTTGGTTCTTAGTTTCATTTCTTGGCTACCATTCGTAAAACTTTCAAAAGAGCCAACAACTTGAATCTGAATCATTCACTTTGATGATGGGGTCGTCATTCGTGTTCATGGAGCAACCACCTATCCTTATCGCTATGATCGATTTGATAGTTTGGGAATTATATCCATAAGTAACAAGGTTGTTACTGACTGATCTATTTCACGGCTCATAGGAGTCTCTAATATTAGGTATCATGAATTTTGACGACTACATTTTCGAGACAGACAAGGACGGATTTTTTATCTTCAAGCACAAAGAAGATGATGGCAGCCCAAAGTACATATATCGCGGTGTGCGTGATCTGGTTAAAGATGAAACTGGTAGCGCAGAGACGTTGAATGACATCAAGATATTGATTGAAGAATACATCGCGTATCACTTTTCTAACGGTATCGCGACGGGTTATCGGCGCACGTCATATCCTCCACCTGAAGATCTGTATAAACATGTGGCGATCGGTAAGTATATCTACCGTGATAAGGCAGATAAATTGCCGAAATTTATGGCCATCGTTCGTCCATACCAAAATATCGACTGGCCGTGGGGAGAAGCACCAACGGTCAAGGTTGAAGAGAATACGATTGCATTGATGAAGAAAGGCATTGATAAGGCAATCGCAGACATGCCCAAAAAATACAAGAAGTTCTTTGAATAGATGAGCAACGAAGAGAAGCAGAATTCGGATTACGCCCTGGATATAGGGATTCAGGAATACAACTCGGCAAGACCGGAGTGGTACGTGCTTGGATGAAAAATTCAAGAATTTTGTCTTGGTATGTGGAATCTTTACCGAAACCGAATTGATGAATCAATAAATCAAGAAGAAACCTTGCTATAAGCCCATGGGGGAGGTGCATCCAATCGTTAGATGATGCAAACGAAAGACAGGAAAGATCTCCAGAAAATGGACCATTCGTATTCGGAAATAGAGAAAAACTCCACGATTATCGGAGAGTCATACCATCAAACCAGCGTGACCTTTTGCACAGTTTTAAGGATTTAAAGTTAAAGCAACCGTTGATACGAGATGTTCTTCACTGCTTTTGAATCAATATCACGGTTGAAAAGCATTTCCTATTCTAATAAAGATGAATCAGATCTTCTCCTAAGCCATCTTGATCTATTTCAATTTCAGATAAACCTTTCTGTGGAGTGGTTGTGATCTATATTTGTGTAGTTATTCACATCTTTGATGAAGATTTTTTAGAGCTAACAAATATCAAAACCTCCTTTTCCAAAGAATCCTCCCCCATATTGAGGAATTTTGGGATAGGTTAACACTCGTTCAGATCACCGAAACAATGCAAAGGGGTGCCCTTCATTCTCTCAATGTATCGCCTCATCTTAGACAGATTATTTGATGGAAGTCGTCTGGTTTAAACGTGATCTCCGCGTCTACGATCATGCCGCTTTAACGCAAGCATCCAAGCGGGGAAAGGTATTGCCACTCTATATCGTTGAACCAGAGCTCTGGCTGCAACCTGACATGTCTGCCCGTCACTGGAATTTTATTACAGAAACTCTCATACAGTTACGTGAAGATCTTGCCACACTGGGACAACCTCTCATCATCCGAGTTGGCAATGTAATAGATATTTTGTCAGAGTTTCTTCATGCCGGATTTATTGAATCGATATGGTCGCATCAAGAAACTGGAAACGGATGGACATATGATCGTGATCTAAAAGTAGCACAATGGTGCAGGTTGAATGGGATCGCTTGGCATGAATTGCAAAATCATGGTGTTCAGCGTCCAATCGCCTCTCGGGATGGCTGGGCATCGAAATGGGATCAATTGATGGCAGAGCCCCCATCAATTCCACCCCAACTTGCTCCATTAGATTTGGAGCCGGGACCAATACCGTCATCTGCCAATCTTCAACTCTCCCCTGATATATGCCCTCAACGCCAGATTGGAGGACGTCGTTTGGGGATGGAACGGTTAGAAAGCTTTCTCAACCAACGGGGTGAGAACTACCAACAGGCAATGTCATCTCCATTAGAGGGAGCTCATGCGTGTTCAAGGTTATCTCCCTATCTCGCATGGGGGGCATTATCCATGCGTGAAGTCGTTCAAGCGACAAAGTTTCGTCAACGTACTTTTGATGCAAATGCGGTGAATTGGCGTAAATCGCTTCGCTCATTCTCTGGACGACTCCACTGGCACTGTCACTTTATTCAAAAATTGGAAGATGAACCTCGTCTTGAGTTTGAGAACCTCCATCGCCTCTACAATGGCTTAAGACCTGCGGAGCCTGATTCTGAATGTTTAACCGCTTGGGCGAGTGGTCAAACAGGTTATCCATTCCTTGATGCCTGCATGCGCTCATTGAATGCCACAGGCTGGCTCAATTTTCGAATGCGTGCAATGGTCATGGCAACGGCCAGTTATCATCTATGGATGGACTGGCGGGCTCCTGGGTTGGTGTTAGCAAGGCTTTTCACCGACTATGAACCGGGGATCCATTGGAACCAAGTGCAAATGCAATCGGGTACCACAGGCATTAATGCCATACGCATTTATAATCCAGTCAAACAGGGCTATGATCAAGATTCTGATGGTATTTTCACGCGGAGGTGGGTCCCAGAATTGTCCGCCATTGCCGATACCCATTTGCAAGAACCGTGGAAAGCTCCAAATTCATCGGTAGTTCTTGGAAAGAGTTATCCTGATCGTATCTTTGATCATCTCTCAGCTGCAAAGCTAGCTCGCGATCGTATTTGGTCTGTACGTCGCCACCCCGATTTTCGGGAGGAGGCAGATAGAATTCAATCAAAACATGGAAGCCGCAAGCGAACATCTAAAACGCGCAAACGCCCCCCAACATCCCAACAACTTTCGATTGCGTTTGAATCTTAACCAGACATCCTATCTATCAATGAAAAGACGAAGCTTGGACACACAGTCATTGCCTGATCTCATCAACCCCTATCATCCAAAAGAGCAACTATATTCATGGATTACTCTCATGATTTGATTTTGTATCAATTGTAGCAATGATCCTATTCAGAGAGAAGTTTTGATTGGTGACACTTCCCGGTCAAGGCATCAACTTAGTTATCCAGTCGTGCTAAAACATGTTCAGCACTCTTGATGTACTCCAGTTTCTTCTCTTCACTCATGCGATCCCAAGTCCTATAAGCATATCCAAGTCGTGGATTGCTTCGCAGATGAGCTTCATTACGAACCAAAAAATCCCAATAGAGAGAGTTGAAAGGGCACGCATTTTTTCCCGTCTTCTGTTTCACATCATAGCGACAGGTTCCACAGTAATCAGACATCTTATTGATATAGTTTCCACTTGCCGCATACGGCTTTGATGCCATGAGTCCGCCATCGGCAAACTGACTCATTCCAATCACATTGGGTGCTTCCACCCATTCGTAGGCATCTGCATAAACGGCTAGATACCATTGATGGACTTCAAACGGGTCTATCCCAGCCAAAAGTGCAAAATTACCCGTAATCATTAACCTTTGAATATGGTGTGAATAGGCCTCGTCTCTCGTTTGGGTAATCACCGATGACACACAAGCCATATTCGTTTCTGCAGTCCAATAAAATTCTGGTAAGGGGCGTTTTGCGTTCAAAAAATTCTCGTGCGTATAATCTGGCATTCTGTACCAATAGATCCCACGCACGAACTCACGCCATCCAATGATTTGCCGTATATATCCTTCAACCGAATTGAGCGGAGCGTGCCCTTGATCATAAGCAGATACTACTTTGCGACAGATTTCTAGCGGTGACAACAAACCTGAATTGAGATACTGGGACAGTACAGAATGATATAAAAACGGTTCACCGTGCAGCATAGCATCCTGATAATCTCCAAAATTTGGTAGAGCAACTTGAACAAAATGCTCCAACGCTCTGAGGGCATCATCTCGAGTAACTGCAAACCAGAAGGGACGCGTTGTTCCAAAATGATCACCAAAATGCTCATCTACAAGATGTAGTACATCCTTTGTGATTTCGTCGGGTTCAATTTTGAGTGGTTCGGGTAGAAAGAGATCACCCTTAGCGGGTTTTCGATTCTGCGAATCATAATTCCATTGACCACCGACGGGTTGATTTCCAGACATTAAAAGTCCAGTCTTTCGCCGCATTTGACGATAGAAATACTCCATTCGCAGCTGTTTGCGTCCCTCGGCCCAGTGCTCAAATTCTTGATGGCTTGCAATAAAACGTTCATCTGGGAGGATACACAGCTGAGGACAACGATGAAAATCTTCTAATAACCGATACTCCCCTGGTTCTGTCACTACTGCGTTTTGGATGTCCAATTCCGAGAGTGCACGTTGAATTTCACCAACCAGACTCCCCGTATTTTCAGGATCATCCAGACGTATATATCGCAGAGTCCATCCTACCTTGATGAGCGATTTTGCAAAATGACGCATCGCCGAAAGGACATATGCGATTTTCTTTTGATGGTGTGCAACATAGCGTGTTTCATCGTAAACTTCTGCCATTAAGATGGTATCATCCTGTATCACTGCACTCCTCAAGGCCGCACTGTCAAACGAAAGTTGATCGCCCAGTATCACGATCAACTTCGATCGGTTGGATGCCGGTCTAGATGGTTTCATATACCGAAGTTCATCTTGGTCATATTGGGTGAAATGAATTGGTTTCCAGTGTTATACTGAGGATCAAATTGGACATTAGTACGATTCCACTGATCTTCAACTCCTTGTCTTGCGTAAGAAGATCAGTTTGGTAAATCAGACTCAATCGTAACGAATTTTGGTGGGTTGGCTTCCATCTCTTTCAAATGAGAGCATCCTACTCAATTTTTTCTCAAAAAGGAGTCTCTCAATAGATCACCCAAGCAAGTTTCCAAAAACCTCAGATCATTTCACAATCAAGTAAGCAGGCTGCGGAGAATCATGGCAATGACAAATGCTCCGAACCGCATGAGATGATGGTCCAGACGTTGATCTGAACGTTCTATATTGACAGCCACGCCTTGGACTGACGGGGAAGAACAGATTCGGGAGAAACATCTTCAGACAGTAACGCCCGACTAACACGTTCCATACGTGCTCCCTGAGATCCTTTGACCAAGATCACATCACCAGATTGGGGGGCATAAATACTCCCCGATGCTAACTCTCTGGCAAGACCTTGAGATTCTGGATAACACTTAATCTCTAAATTCCTTTGAGAGTATAGATGCTTTGCAGCATTCTGTAATCGAGTTCCGCATCCGTAGATGAGATCTGCATTCTCTGCGGCCCTGAGCAAAATATCACGATGTGCCTCCTCTTCTTTGTCTCCAAGCTCCAACATATCCCCAAGAAACACGACCCGACGCTTTGCCGATTGGCTACTCAACACCTGAAGTGCAGCCATCACAGCATCAGGACTTGCATTGTATGAATCGTCAATCAATATGGAACCATCCTTGCCAAGAAGTCGATTCAATCGCCCTTTTTGAGGTTTCAGATGACTCAAGGCATGATTGATTGTATCTGGAGCAATTCCCAATACATGACCCACACAAAAGGCAGCCATTAGAATATAAATGACATGATCTCCTAATAATGGAACAGATGCTGTGATATCATGCGGTTGAATATGTGCATCTGCGGATTTGCCATAAAATACATGTTCCCCCTTACATTGAGTCACCATACCTCGCGTCCAAGGATCATCAGCGTTCAGGCATGCGATACCTTTTGATTCAAGTGCTCTGACTAATTCACTCTTTTCATACTGAACCCCCTCAATGGAGCCAAGCATCTCCAAATGTACACCTCGTACATTAGTAATGACGGATATATCTGGTTTGAAGTAGTGACAAATGTCTGCGAGATCTCCTTTCTTACTGGCTCCCATTTCAAGGACCAGACGTGTCTCCTTTTGTAGATCGCTGTTCACTAGAGTGAGAGACAACCCTAATAATGTATTGAGATTACCAGTTGAAGATACTACGGGCCCTGATGTTCGTAGCACTTCAGTAATCGCACTGCGGGTCGTGGTCTTACCAACGGATCCAGTAATGGCGATCACTTGTGATTGAGATTTTCTGATCCTAAAGGCAGCTAAATCCGCAAGATGGACGATAGCATTATCAACAATATCTAACTTCTCTGGTGGAATCCCATCAATGGCCCGCTCTACAATGGCTTTGGATGCACCCTTACCAATCGCATCGGCAACAAAATGATGTCCATCGTAACGCTCTCCTTGAATGGCGACATAGATATCACCTCTACGCAAGGTCCTTGTATCGGTTGAATAGCCCATCAAGGACGCTGAGTTAATTGAGATTGCCTCCTATGGGTCTGCAGGGCATCTGCAAGCAGAGCATCCACTAATTCGGTAAACGATACACCTGAATATTGCCATAACAAAGGATACATACTTCCAGAGGTGAAACCTGGTATCGTATTGACTTCATTGACAAACAGTCGGTCATTGGTGTCCAGAAAAAAATCCACCCGAGCCATCCCATGGCATCCAAGAACATCACACACTTGAATCGTCACGTCGCGGATCCGGTGATTGACTTCATCTGGCAAGGATGCTGGAATGATCAATTCTGTCGCGGTTTCATCGTGATACTTCGCTTCATAGGAGTAAAAGGAATGGGTGGTTTTGATCTCACCGGATACTGATACCCGGACGGGATTCCTGCCAAGTACTGCACATTCAATTTCACGCCCTTCA
>JAPOUL010000096.1 GCA_026708685.1 Bacteroidota bacterium | reverse complement strand
AATCATTGATGAGAAAAAATAAAATAACAGAAAAGATAAAATGAATTAAATTATAGTGTTTTGTATAAGTTATTTATGGACGAGCCCTAAGTGAATATCCTGCGGCTTGAAGCTAATTTCTTTCTTCTGCTGATACACGTCAGGCAGAGATAGACGGATTGCGTCAAGAATTGCAGTTTTGCCAGCATTGTTGGGTCCAATAAAAACCGTCGTCTCTCCGAGATCAAGAGATAGTTTTCGAATGGAGCGGAAGTTCTCAATGTCAATGTGAGCTATTTTCATGAGTTAGTTGTTCAGATTTTGAAGGTTAGTGATAAGAGATGCACCACGAATTTCTAACAACAGAATCATCAAAGAGAATGACCGATCAAAAGAGACAACCTCCCTGTAATAGGTTTTATACACCTGCAGATCAACTCAAACGCTTTGGAATACTTCACTAGAAAAATGCATTAAAACTGTATATACAAGTTACATAAAGAAAAGTTTCATCAAATAATCATAATTGTATCAATTAAATAAAATATATTAGATTTCTATTGCTTTGAAATGTATCGTTCAAGTATAGGTGATAGAAAGATCCAAACATTTTCGGCAAGTTTTTGCTGGCCCGCAAGGTTGGGGTGAACTCCATCTGATTGAATCAACTCGCGGACTCCTCCAACTCCTTCTAATAGAAACGGGATGAGAGTCACATCCATCTCTTCTGCTATGGTAGCAAAGATGCCTCTGAACTCGTCCTGAAAGGTTGGTCCCATATTGGGAGGAACTTGCATGCCAGCGATGAGAATATCTATGTCAGACTTTGACGCTCTGGCTTGCAGAATAATTTCGATAAGGTTCTTTTTCGTCATGGAAGGGGAAAGTCCACGCAAGCCGTCATTACTCCCCAATGCAATCACCAAGATATCTGACGGCGTTTCAAGTTGCCAACCCAATCGGCTGAGTCCTCCCGCGGAGGTGTCACCACTCACCCCAGCATTAACCATGATCACTCTCCAGTGTAATGAATCAGCATAGTTTTGTAGTAAAGCTGGATAGGCACCATTAATGGATAATCCATACCCTGCGGTTAGACTATTGCCTAAAAAGAGGACACGAACAGGGGCAACTTCAGTATCTTGGGCCGCGGTGGATTTCACTGTCAGGAAAACAAACAATCCCCCTAATGAGTATAGTGCGGCTGTTGTGAGAATTCGTTGAGTAAACATGATTGTAGTCAATGCTTGAGGTTAAAAAACTTACGAAAACCTATCAGAGTGGATCCCGCCTGTTAACTGTGCTGGATCATGTTTCGTTCACCATCGAGCCAAGAGACACCTGTGCTGTAGTGGGCCCCTCTGGTAGCGGAAAAACAACCCTGCTTGGATTGTGTGCTGGACTTGACTCCCCCACATCGGGTACTGTCACGTTAGTAGGCCATCGCCTTGATGAATCCTCGGAAGGGGAAAGAGCCGAGATCCGTCGCACAAACGTTGGTTTCGTTTTTCAAACCTTTAAGCTGATCCCTACGCTTACCGCCTTGCAAAATGTCATGGTTCCCCTAGAACTCAGTGGTTATAGCAATGCCAAGAAAAGTGCCATAGAATTGCTTGACGAAGTTGGGCTCAACGGGCGTGAGAACCATTACCCCGTACAAATGAGTGGAGGAGAGCAACAACGAGTAGGCATTGCTCGTGCATTTATCCACCGCCCAACGATTCTGTTTGCTGATGAACCTACTGGTAATCTGGATACGGCGACGGGGCAACGCATTGAACAGTTATTGATCAACTTAAATCAAACTTCTGGCACTACCTTGGTGGTCGTAACCCATGACATGAAGTTTGCCCAATCGTGCCATCGGGTTCTTGAACTGGATTCAGGTCGCATTATCAATGACTATCAAACGACATCTGAAGCCATGTCAACGCCATGAATCAGCTATGGCCCTTCAAAATGGCATGGAGAGAAAGCCGTGGGAGTCGAAGGCGGCTTTTGATCTTTTTATTTTCGATGGTGGTCGGAGTAGCACTTCTGGTAGCCTTATCCTCCACCTCAGAGAGTCTTCAATATAGTGTTGATCAGCGTGCACGTCAATTGTTAGGTGCAGATATTCGTTTTTCAAATAACCGCCCTTTTGATGAGCCCACACAAGCGGCAATTGATACCATAGGGATTGCAAAAGCAAAAAGAATTACCACCCTGTCAGTTGCCTATTTTCCAGAGCAGAATCAATCACGATTAGTAGGTCTTTATGCAGTAGAAGATCAGTATCCACTCTATGGATCTTTGGAATCTACCCCAGCTGAGGCAGCCGATCAGTTCAAGGAGCAATCAGGAGCCCTTGTAGATCAGGGGCTCATGCAAACCTTTGGCGTGCAAAGGGGAGATAGTGTGCAGGTAGGCCGACAGACCTATAAAATCTCAGGTGCCCTCATCCGTGCCCCCAGCGATACGGAGGTGAGCATGTTTGTCATGCCCTCGATTTATGTGCCAATGAATACACTGGACACCTTACTGCTTGGCTTTGGTGCGATGGCAAATTACGAAGTCTACATTCAACTTGCCTCGGATGAAGATCCCGAAGAAATTCGAGAATCTTTGTACGCAGATTCCGATGGGTTCAATGCAAATATTGATACCGTTGATGAGCAGAAACAGCAGTGGGAAGAGGCACTAAGATTCTTTAATCAATTTCTGGGACTAGCCGGTTTTGGTGCCCTTGTCCTTGGAGGATTTGGAGTGGGAGGGGCCATCCGTGCACATGTGCGACGGTGTCTGGACAATATTGCTGTCTTACAATGTTTAGGGGCTGGCCATTCAAGAGTCTTTTCTGTTTACCTGATCCAGGCCTTGGCCTTGGGATGTATAGCGGGAGTCCTGGGATGTATCGGTGGAGTCCTCTCCCAATTACTGATGCCCTATGCCATCAGTGCATTCTTGCCATTTGAGATTGTTTTTCGAATCTCGTGGATGAGTATGGCTATGGGCTTTGGCGTGGGCTTGTTGGTGACTCTGATCTTCTCCATTCTACCCCTGTTGGATGTCCGAACCGTATCTCCTCTTCGTGCACTTCGTTCTAACATAGAGCCTCTCACTCCAACTCGCATACGCTTTCTGGCCTATATCGTGATGATCGGTGGGTTGGCTTTGATCGCCGCTGCCCAGACAGAGAGCTGGATTGTCAGCGTCTATTATACGATAGCCATTATCACTGCCTTTGGATCCCTAGTTCTCATGGCTAAGCTCCTAATGGTGATCGGCCGCCAAGTGACCAAAAGAATCCCAAGTTACCCGATTCGGCAAGGATGTGCAAACTTGTACCGCCCTAGCAATCAAACCATCTTGGTCATGTTAGCCCTCGGCTTGGGTACATTTATTGTCATGGTATTATTAATCAGCGAAAGTACCATCGTGAATCAGATGAATCAAGTCGGTGATGAAGGTCGTCCTGACATGATTTTTTTCGATATTCAGCAGGGTCAACTTGATGGAGTTACCGAATTGATCGAACAGCAGGACTGGCCTGTTATTGATAGTTCGCCTATTGTGAATATGAGACTTCACTCGATTGGCAATCGGACGGTGGAAGAGATCGTCAAAGACTCTACCCGTGAATTCTCCTGGCCGCTCACTCGTGAGTACAGATCCACCTATCGCTCAGAACTGAGCGATGCAGAATCACTTGCCAGCGGCAAGTTCATTGGAGAACATCACCCCGATTCAGCATTCGTTCCCATTTCCATTGAGAATGATTTTGCGCGAGGAGAACTGGGGGTGAGCATGGGGGACACCTTAGTCTTTAATGTTCAGGGACGATTGATTTCCACCAAGATCACCAGTTTTAGAACCGTAGAATGGGAGCAGATGCGATCCAATTTTTACATCGTTTTCCCCTCCAACGTCTTGGAAAATGCCCCACAAACCCATATCCTAACCAGTCGCAGAGAAAGTGACGTATCACCAGACTCATTGCAATCGATCGTCGTTGCACAGTTTCCCAATGTCACCGTCCTCAGCCTTGACTCCATCATCCAAATCATTCAGGAAATTTTTGACCGCATTCGTTTTGCCATTCAGTTTATGGCGAATTTTTGCTTTATTGCAGGAATTTTCGTTCTGATTGGCTCTTTGCTCATCGGACGATTATCTCGGATTGAAGAAAGTGGACTCCTTAAAACTCTGGGAGCCAGTCGGTCACAATTGCTGACGATTAGCCTATCTGAGTATTCGGTTTTAGGGTTTTTATCCAGTGCAACGGGATTCATTCTGTCACTTTCTGCGGGCTGGATCTTATCTTTAACCGTATTTGAAATTCCAATGGCTCTAAACTGGCTTTCGATCTTCTCCGTCATGGCCTCCGTGATCGGCGTTACAGTGCTCATTGGATTTCTGAGCAATCGGAGACTCTATGACCGTTCCGTAAGATCCGTGATCAGTGCAGAATAGACCATTTCCAGAATCAACATGACACATCAGATTACGGATCAATTAAGGCGGGTGCGGGAGTCCATTTCATCGGCCTGTCAGCGTTCAGGTCGTAACGAGGAAGAGGTGACGCTGATTGCTGTGACAAAAACCTGGCCTCCTGAAGTCATTCAAGCTGCATCAGAGGTGGGCCTTACGGATTTTGGAGAAAACAAGGTGCAGGAACTGACTTCCAAAGCACCCCTCTTTCCCAAAAAGACTTGGCACATGATTGGTCACTTGCAACGAAACAAAGCCCGCCAAGTCGTTACCCATGCTCACACATTTCATGCACTGGATAGCCTGCGTCTGGCCCGAGCCCTAAATCGACTATCCGCGGAGGCAGAACGAGTCTTACCGTGCTTTCTTCAAGTCAATGTTTCTGGTGAAGCATCAAAGTTTGGACTTGATCCCGAAGAGGTTGGTCTGTTTCTTACCGAGATGGATCCATTCTCATCAATTCAAATTGTGGGCCTAATGACGTTAGCTTCACCCGATCTTCACAAAGTTCGCGGCGAATTCCAACTCCTTCGCCGTATACGTTCACAACACAAACAACTGTCCGGTACGGGGCTGTCCATGGGAATGAGTGGAGATTTTGAAATTGCGATTGAGGAAGGTGCCACTCATATACGTGTCGGATCTGCTCTGTTTGGACCAAGACATTAATCATTCAATCTTCTATCATGGAAACGAATATTCCAAATCCTGAAACGCAACTCAAACGCGTTGAAGAAGCTGTGGGTACCATCCGAAAGATCTCCCCCCTAAATCCCACTGTCGGCCTGATACTGGGGACTGGGCTGGGACGGCTCGGTGAAAACATTGATGTTCACCACAGGATTCCCTATGAATCCCTCCCCCATTTTCCTGTCTCTACCGTTGAATCTCATGGGGGAGAACTGCTCCTGGGAACACTTCAGGATGTCCCTGTAGTTTGCATGAAGGGACGCATGCATCTCTATGAGGGATACAGTGCACGCGAAGTGACCTTTCCCGTACGGGTGATGGCAAGTCTGGGGATCAAGACATTGCTGATCTCAAATGCCTGTGGCTGTATGAATCCAGACTACCGCCGGGGAGAGCTCATGCTACTTTCCGATCACATTCATCTACAAGGATATAATCCACTCGTAGGGCCGAATGTGGATGCATGGGGCCCAAGATTTCCTGATATGAGTGAGCCCTACGATGTAGACCTTCGCCAGACTGCCCAACAGATTGCCAGTCGCCATGGAATCACCCTTCACGAAGGAGTGTATGTTTCCGTTCTTGGGCCCAATCTGGAAACCAGATCTGAATATACATTTTTGCGAACCATCGGTGCAGATGTCGTCGGCATGTCCACAACTCCCGAAGTGATTGTTGCTCGACACATGGATCTACGCGTAATGGCCATCGGGGTCATCACTGATGAATGCTTTCCTGAGACTTTACAACCTGTCTCCCTTGAGGAAATTATTCATGCTGCTGGCGTGGCTGAACCCAACCTCACCATAGTGATGGAAGAAGTCGTTGGTCGGTTAGTAGGATCTTGACGGACCCCAGATGCAATGAGGCAATTTAAGGAAATCCAACGCCCTGATGTTCATGCCATTGAACATGAGATCCGTCAGTGGTGGGAATCCCAGAATATCTTCGAAAAGAGCATCCAGCTTCGCTCCGATGCTCCTACATACACCTTTTACGAAGGCCCCCCAACGGCAAACGGACACCCAGGGATTCATCATGTGATGGCTCGTACCATCAAAGATGTGTTCTGCCGTTACCATACGATGAAAGGGTTTCGAGTGGAACGTAAGGCGGGATGGGACACGCATGGACTTCCCGTTGAAATTGAAGTCGAAAAAAGCCTGGGGCTTGATGGACCAGAAGAGATCGTTCAGTATGGCATTGAGAAATTCAATCAGAAATGCAAAGAGAGTGTTCTGGCTTACAAAGGGGAATGGGATGAGTTGACTCGCCAGATGGGTTATTGGGTTGATCTTGACCATCCATACATTACATTTGAAACCGACTATATTGAAACCGTATGGTGGTTAATAAAACAGATCCATGAGAAAGGGTATCTCTATAAAGGTCATAAAATCCACTGGTACAGTCCAGGATCAGGCACGATTCTAAGCTCACATGAGGTCAGCCTGGGGTACAAAGAAGTACAGGATCCAAGCATTACTGTCCGATTCCGTTCACTGGATCAACCGAACACTTACTTTCTGGCATGGACCACCACGCCATGGACTCTCATCTCAAATGCTGCCCTTGCTGTTGGCCCAAACATTGAGTATGTGGTCGTCCGCCCCGCATCAGATCCAGACTCTCATCTGATTTTAGCACGGGCACGCCTAGAAGTACTTCGCCAAGAATATGAAGTTGTTTCCACCTTGAAGGGCAGCGAACTTTCTGGGCAGGGGTATGAGCCACTTTTTGATTTTTTCAAGGATCGGGAGCATACAGACTGGTCTGTTGTGACGGCTGATTTTGTGTCTACCGAAGATGGTACAGGAATTGTTCACATCGCACCTGCCTTTGGTGCTGATGACTATGAGATTGGTCAATCCTATGGATTGCCAGTGCTGAATCCTATAGATTCTCGGGGGCATTTTGACTTGAAGGTTCCTCTGGTTGGTGGCCTCTGGTTCAAGGAGGCCGACCGACCCATCATTCGTGATTTACGCGATCGAGGGCTGTTGTACAGAGAAGATAGTTATCTGCACAATTATCCACATGACTGGCGGAAGGGTACTCCACTGATGAGTTATCCTGTTGAAAGCTGGTTTATTCGGACGACGTCCATCCGGGATCGACTGATTGAACTCAACCAAACGATTGGATGGCAACCAGAATCTATTGGGGCTGGACGTTTTGGAGAATGGCTATCCAACAATATGGATTGGGCATTAAGTCGACGACGCTTCTGGGGAACCCCCTTACCGGTTTGGGTCTCGGATCAAAGCCCTGAAACCATTCAGGTGATTGGATCTATTGAGGAATTGCGTGCCTGCTGTGGCGATCAGCTTCCCGACTCCAATGATGAAATTGACTTGCACCGTCCATTCGTGGATAAGCTCACATGGCCCTGCCCCCATGGTGGGACGATGCGTCGTGTCCCTGAAACGATTGATGTATGGTTTGATTCGGGGGCGATGCCGTTTGCCCAGTGGCATTATCCATTTGAGAATCAAAAGGAGTTTGAACGGAGCTTCCCCGCAGATTTTATTGCAGAGGGTGTTGATCAGACGCGGGGATGGTTTTACACGCTTCATGCCATTGCTGCCCTTGTCATGGATGATATATCCTTCCGAAACTGTGTTGTTGGCGGTCTACTTCTGGATGCGAACGGAGAGAAAATGTCCAAAACCAAAGGTAACGCAGTAGATCCATTTGATGTGATCAATACACATGGAGCCGATCGCGTCCGGTGGTATATGATGAGCAACTCTCCACCTTGGCAAGATCTTAAATTCAATCTTGATGGGGTTGCCGAAGTGGATCGTAAGTTGTTCAGTACGATGACCAATAGCTACAGCTTTTTTTCAACGTATGCCAATATTGATGGATATACTCTTGATGAAGTGGCACCACCAGTTTCTGAGCGCCCTGAATTGGACAGATGGATTCTCAGTCGATTACAGTCCACCGTTGACCAGGTCGATTCGGCACTTACAGAATATCACCCAACCAAAGCTACTCGGGCGGTGGAAGAGTTTGTGAATCATTTCTCCAATTGGTATATCCGAAGATCACGTCGGCGTTTCTGGAGTGCAAAGTCCGCTGGAGCATCCGCGTCCAATGAGGATAAGTGGGCAGCCTATCACACTGTTCATACCTGTTTGGAAACAGCCGCTCGCCTGATGGCTCCGATTGCTCCCTATTATAGCGAGTGGATCTACCAACTTCTCCATCACAAAGAGAGCTCTGATTCCATCCACCTGTCGAGTTTTCCAGTGCGGGATCCTATGCAGGTTGATCTGGATTTGGAAGCCCGGATGAATAGTGCCCAGGTGATTTCGTCCATCGTTTTGGGACTGCGAAACAAGGCTAAACTCAATATTCGTCAACCTGTTGGCCGTGTCTTGGTCGTAGTGGATGAGAAACATACAAAGGAGGTAATCTTGCAAGTGGAGTCTATTATCCTAGACGAAGTGAACGCTCGGGATGTTGAATATATTGGTGCCTCTCACGAGATTGTTCAACAAAGTGCACGGCCGAATTTTCGCCAGTTAGGACCGAGGGTGGGACGAAACATGCCTCAAGTGAAACATGCTATTGAGACCTTAAGTGCCGCACAACTCCAGACGTATAGTTCAGGTGAGCCGTTGATCCTTACGACCAAGGACTTTGAGTTAGAACTACAGCCTGGAGACATTGAGATCACAACTCGCGGAGTAGAAGGTTGGCTGGTGGGACAGGAGGACGGCCATACGGTTGCACTGGATACCGTGATCACGGAGGATTTGCTTCATGAGGGGTATGCTCGCGAGACGATCAATCGGATTCAGAACCTCCGCAAATCAGCTGGCTTTCAGATTACCGATCGGATTCATGTAGATTGTAAAGCCACTCAGAATCTACGCTCTGGAATTGATCGTTATCTGGATCGCGTGAGAAACGAAACGCTTTCACTGACGTTTAAGTTTGTTGATTCTCCACAAGGAGAATGCACTCAACAATTTGACATTGGTGAAGAGTCGCTCACGCTTGGAATTCGTCGCACAGCGTAGCGATTCTGCTCTAAAACGTGATTACGAATTATGCCACATCCGAAAACTGCTGAGGATTTGACAGAAAACCCATCAGATGGCGTTGCTACGACACCATTTGACGATGATGTATTGGCTCACTTTCGTGAGCTCATCCTAGACAAACGCTCCCGCGCCCTTGAAGATGTGACAAAAATGCAGGCACAGATCAAGGATTCCCGTGACCGATCCGAGAGTGACTCGGCGTATAGTTTCCACATGGCGGATGCAGGGACGGATGCGATGGAACGTGAAAAACTGTATCTGATGCTTGCACGGCAGCAAAAATACATTGGATACCTTGAGCGGGCACTTGAGCGGATTGACAACCGTACCTATGGGATCTGCAAGGTGACTGGCAATCCGATTTCCCGAGAGCGTCTTGAAGCGGTTCCCCACACCGAAATCTCTATTGAAGCCAAACTCAAGCAGAAGCGATAGGAGCCGCCGATGCGACTGTTCTTGATTGCTACTGGAGTTTTGCTTGTAGATCAGGTGACGAAGGTCATTGTGCGTCTGAACATGGATCAGGGCCATCTTGGTGCCATTGACCTGATTGCGGATTGGCTCAAGTTTACCCACACGGAAAATCCTGGGATGGCCTTCGGGATTAATTTTGGTCCTCCTGGTCTGATCACGGGATTTTCTATCGTAGCTGCCGCCTTGATCATTGTCTACCTGATTCGTGTCCGAGACGGGTATCTACCCTACACGGCCAGTTTAGCCTGTATTTTAGGGGGAGCCATTGGCAATATCATAGACCGTCTCTTTTATGGGATGATTTTTAACTATGCTCCCTTCTTTCAGGGGCGGGTGGTTGATTTCATCCATTTTGACCTATGGTACGGTCGGATTCCCTCGGCCATCCCTTTGATCGGAGACAGTTATTTTTCTTTTTTTCCCATCTTCAATATAGCCGACATTGGTATCGTAGGCGGTGTCATTGGAATTCTCCTGTTCCAGAAAACGTTCATCCAGAGGTTGCATGCAGACCAATCTGACAAGGACCATGAACATAGAGAACATCTTACATCGTCTGACGAATCAGTTCCTCTGACCTATGAGAGCTCCGTATAAATTATTACCATTCTCCTTGCTTGAGCATTCTGGGCGTTTGGTATGAGGTTGAATCTAGTTGAATTTCATTAATCGATGTATTCAATAATACTGAGTAGATGAGGGGGAGGGTAATCTATTTGGATAGATCCTATGCCCCAATTTTAATGAATGTTCGTTGGCTCACCGTCATCAAAATACCCATAAACTGGCCTTCATCGGGAAGGCCAACCTGAATTATCCTTGACTAAAATAGTGTGGAGTTAAAAACTTACAAATAAATTTCATGTCCCGATCGTCCAAATAGTAAAATAGTTGTGGTGAGGTTTTACAACCGGGTAAGTCCGACAGATCTATTGGGTTTTCTATTTGATAGACATTCCCAAGTGCAAAAGCACACGCGATTCGTCTATCTGAATAATAATCTAAGTATAGTTGATGAGAAATTCCAGAACCCTCTGATGTTTTTTCCCATATCTCCTGCAACGAATCAACAAGACGGTCCTTTACCTCTACCACAGCTGTAATTTTCTTCACTGGTGCTGTGGAATAAAGCACTAAATATGAAATGTTTCGTGCTGGCAGAACCTTGCGATATTCATACAGCTTCTTACCCGCAATGATGTCTCGAGCATGTTCTGGATGAATTGAAATGAGTATAGCACAACTCATCATATCATCTAATTTCGAATAAAATATTTAATGTATTGTTCCGACTGATCTTTCGTATTGTTTGAAGAGTGCCGCTGATTTGGGGGTGTGATAGCCCTTCACAAGTAACTGGTGGAATGTGTTGTAGTCATTGTAGGAGATGTTTCAAATTGCAACGTGCGTAAAGAGTATATCTTGCAGTGATGAATGCAATCTGTTGGGTTCATCTGTAATATTGGAAGATG
>JAPOUL010000023.1 GCA_026708685.1 Bacteroidota bacterium | reverse complement strand
TAAAATGTAAAGAAAAATTCGCTTATTTCCAATTTCATGCAACGAAATTAAGGAAAATTACTAAAATCTTGCTATATTTTAAAGTTCCGTATACCCACGTGTAATAGTACTTGTACATTCAAATTTAAACGTCTGTTTACAGTGGGGTAACATTGACGAGGCAATTGTCTTGTCTATGGCTGTTTAACTATACTTTCTTACCATCAAATCTTTTTGACAACTTATCATGACGAGAGTTATTCATTCGATCTTTTTTTCACTTTTTATGGTCACCTCTGCGTATGCACAGGGAGTGATTACGGGAGTGGTCACCGATTCGGAAACCGGTCTACCCCTTCCAGGTGCAACCGTCATTATTGATGGAACCTCAATGGGATCTGCAACCGATATAGATGGAGGCTACACGATTGCTCCACTAGATCCTTCAACCTATACGATTGTCGTTTCTTTTTTAGGCTATCTGGAGGAATTCCGGATGGTTACGCTTCTGGATGATGCAACGGTGAACTTCAGTTTGCAACCTTCAAGTCAGGCCCTTGAAGCCATGGAGGTCTTTGCTTCAAGAGCGTTGAGTCGTCGTACGCCCGTTGCCTATTCGGATGTAGAAAAATTGCAGGTTGAGCGAGAACTTGGATCCAGAGATGTACCGTTGGTTCTCAATACCACGCCATCGGTCTACAGTACAGCCCAAGGAGGGGGAGCTGGAGATGCACGTGTGAATGTGCGAGGATTCAATCAGCGCAATGTTGCTGTCATGATTAATGGAGTCCCTGTCAATGATATGGAGAATGGCTGGGTATACTGGTCCAACTGGGATGGTGTAGGAGATGCAACGACCTCCATTCAATTACAGCGTGGATTATCTGCTGTGAATTTGGCGACACCTTCCATTGGTGGAACCCTCAATATCATCACAGATCCAGCTCAAAATCGTCGCCGTGTGATGGCTAAGCAGGAATTTGGCAATGATGGATTTTTGAAGTCAACCATTTCCGCATCCACTGGATTGATCAACAATCGCTTTGCATTTACCGTCAACGGGGTGCGAAAGACGGGTAATGGCTACTATGATGGCACATGGACTGATGCGTGGGCTTACTACGCCGCAGCGGCATGGAATATTAATTCTAAGCATAGGATTGATTTTTATGCAGTGGGTGCTCCTCAACGCCATGGGCAAAATCTCTATCGTCAAAATATTGCTGCCTATGATCACGATTTTGCCCGTGAAATTTTTGAAAAAGATGGATTGGACGCATCAACCATCTCAGAAATTCTGGAAACCTTTCCAGAGGGGGGAAGAACATGGAATCAGAATGTATCTCCTGTCTCATCGGGCTATACAACGCAACAACATAATGGCTTTGGTACTGCGACACGAAATTCATCCAATCAGATCAATGAACGCGAGAATTTCTTCCATAAGCCTCAGGTAAATCTCAATTATTTTGCTCAACTGAGCGATCAAGTTCTCTGGTCCAATGTGCTCTATTATTCTGGAGGCAAAGGAGGTGGAACGGGGACTCACGGAAGGATCCAATGGAATTATACCGGACCTTCTAGGAGAGTAGATTATGACGCAACCATTACAGCGAATGCGGAAAATGGTGAGTCAAGGGGAATCCTAAGAAATAGCCATAATGTTCAGTGGACGATTGGGGCGATTTCCAAACTTAGATATGATATGACGGAATCCCTCACCCTTGAAGCGGGGATTGATTGGCGTACGGCCTCTATCCAACATTATCGTACCGTAAGAGATCTCCTCGGCGGATCGGGTTATCGGCGAACCGATAGCGATTTCTGGCCTGAGGATGGACAACTCTTGCAACCAGGTGATAAATTTAATTACTCCAATACCAATACCGTTGATTGGATAGGCGGATATGTTCAAGGTGCATATACAAGCGGACCCTTTTATGCTTATGGTATGGGAGGATACTCAACCATCAAGTATTCTCATGAAGATCATTTCCGTGATGCTGGCGATGGAACGGCTTTCACTTTGGAGACAGACCGTATTGGAGGCTATCAGATCAAAGGAGGAGCATCGTATGAGCTGAGTCCAATGGTTTCGGCGTTTGTGAATGCAGGCCTGGTTTCCAAAGTGCCAATCCTTGATGGAGCACTTAATGATATAACCGGAGTCTTAAATCCAGATCCAAAGAATGAACAGTTTCAGGCCATTGAGGCAGGACTCTCTTACGAATCAACTAGCCGAACCTTCAATGGCACATTGAGCTTCTACAACACGGTATGGAATGACAGAACGCTCACTCGTACCGTTGTCGTTGAAGATGGAGATGATGGATTGATTAACATTCTTGGTCTCAATGCAGTTCATCGTGGAATTGAAGCAGAAGCTGCCTATCAACCACTACCACTTCTTCGGGCGGATCTGGCACTGTCTATCGGCAATTGGAGCTATACCGATGATGTTTCCGCAAGATATACTCCCGATCGGTCCGATCCATCCACGCAAGAAACGGTATCCCTATATGTGAAAGACCTCAAAGTCGGTGATGCTCCACAGACGCAGATTGCTTATGCCATCAGCATTTTTCCAGTGAGGGGCATGTACGCTAAATTTACTGGACGCAGCTATTCCAACTACTTTGCGGACTTTGATCCTACCAGCCGTACCGATAGCGAACAGGCAGGACAGTCTGTGTGGGAAATTCCAGCCTATAATGTCTTTGATTTGAATGTTGGGTACAGGATTCCCCAAAAATTTGGCCCAAGCCAAATTCGTATCTTTGCGAGTGTCTTTAATGTCTTTGATTCCTTTTACATTCAAGATGCCACCAACAATTCTCGTTTCAATGCCTTCCGCGGTAATGGAACAGGACAGAATCGTGCTGATGATGCCGAGGTCTTCCTCGGATTACCGCGATCCTTCAATCTAGGTATACAGGTTACCTTTCAGTAGTCTAGACTGATATCCTAACTTCAAACTCCGGCCAGCACCAATTCTGATGAACTCCTATGGGGGTGGTGTTGGTCGGAGAGTTAGATCCAATGTGATCACGCAAGCCCATTGCGTTTGCGTAAGATCCATTCCAGCCCCAGCAGTAGCACGACGACGGCAAGGATCCATAACGTTCGTATCAGGTCCTGTTCAAGAATCTGTGTACGAATGATGGGGGTAAATGAGCTGTCTGATGCAAGATGGTCGGCGAGTGTGTGTAGTGTGGAATCTGTAAAAAAGAGTCCACCAGATTGATGGGCGATCTGGCGTAGCAATGTTGGATTGCTACTGGTGGTGAGATACTCTATATTGATGGATCCAACGGTGAATGTCCCAGTGTCTACCCCCAAAGATGCGTTCATTCTTGACGCTTGTGCTGTAAAGGAGTAGGCATCTTCGGGTAGTGTATCAATACGCAGTGAAAATCTTCCACTCCCCAAATTTGTCATTGTGTACGGATAGGTTGTACCGTCTGATGCTTTAACATCAATTGTAACGATTGCATCCGATACGGGGTTTAGGCTTTCATCATACACTTGCCCGGAAAAAAGGATAGGCTCACTTCCGTCAAACGCTGTTTGCATTGGTTCAACGCGAACCGTACGTTGATCGTCAGGGGTCGTCAACCACTGGATTAAATTCTCTGCGAGCTGAGTCCAGATTTGTGGGCTCAGTGAGGGGCGATTCCCGAGTTTTTGCCATCTCCATGTACCCGATCCCAAAATCGCCGCAGACCGATGGCTGACTCTGTTACGGATGACAAGAAGTGGTTGCTGTGTAGAAATCCCCCTAAATTTTGCATGACCCAAGATGCGACTGTCGGGTGTCACAGACCATCTTCCCGTCATGACAATCAAAGGAGGAAGCCTCTCCCATGATACATTTGTTAATGATAACAACGGATCTCTGAGTCCTGTTGGGGTGATCTCAATGGTTGCTTCATCATAGATGGCGTTGCCGTCCCATGGTGTTGCAGGCAGTACATTTCCCAACTGAGTACGCAATGTTTCCAGATCCGTTTGACGAGTGAGCAGAAAGAGTATGGGGGTGCCAGATTCAGCAGATTTTGCGACGGCCTCAATGGAAGCATTGTCCGCTTCACGGCCAGGAAATCCGACCAGGATCAGTGCATCATATTGATTCAATGAAGGCGGTAAAGGTCCTTCATAAAATCGACCAGACTGCATTTGAACATAACTGTCCACCTCACGGTGTTCATCACGCGTGAGAATGTTTCGGATAGTAATGACATCGGGATGAGGTGCAGCTGCAATCAGTGCTATGGTTTGTTGACGCCTGAGGATTCGGACGGTGAAGTTGGCGTAGTTATTTTCGGTCAAGGCCTCCTCGGGCAACTGCGAAGTCATCACAGTATACTGAAAGAGTCCTTCTTGGTGAGCAGTCAAGCTCAGTGAAGTGTTTGATTCTCCCTCGGAAATGGTCAATGTCTCCGATGTGATCAGTGAATCTTGAAGATAGAGACGGGTGGTAATGGTCTCGTTTGGATACCCTTGCAAGAGTAACGTCACATCAACGGGAATTTCCTGTCCAACAAATCCGATTTCATTGGTGGCCACCTGTGCAATGAGGAGGTCTGGTCTGTTAAGGGTATCTCCGATCGCCAGTGTATGAATAGGAATTCCATAATCACCAGCTACATAAATGGGGTTGTTGCCAGTATTGTACTGTCCATCAGAAATCAGCAAGACACTGCGTAGATTCTGGTCACGAAGAGACCTTTTCAAGTCATTCAAAGCTGTTGCAATATCGGTTCGTGGTGCAGTATCGGTAGCCGTTGAAAGATCCTCAATTGGACGAGTACCTCCGCCAAAGCCAAAGAAACGAGTTTCCCCACCATTGATCTCAGGTAATACATCGGGTAGATGATGGCGGGGCATACTTTGGCTTTCATCAATCAACACAGCCTGTAAGGGCGGAACGGTATGATTGATGTCTTGCTGAAACACTGGTTCAAAGAGCAGTGTCAGTAACAGAACGAGAGCAAGACCTCGGAGTACGGGTAACAACCACTGATAGACATCCCGCAGTTTTGGCTCAGTATGGCGATAGGAGATCCATGTAAGCAATGCGGCGATGATGAAAAGTGGGATCAGGAACCATGCATTTACTCCAAATTCAATCATCTACGCACCTAATAGAATGGAAAGTACCCAAAATAGATTAGATTGGACAATAGGGGCATTGATGAAGGGTAGATGGGTAGAAATGATTTGTAACGGATCATCACAAATCTTTAATGCTGGATCAGCAACAGTCGTAGAGAAATGCTATTTCTCTACAATAATGGACTGTAAAACAACCCCAGCATCCATGGATACTACTTATAGCCGATATGAGTAATTGTACCTGACTGGGCCCGTCCTTCATACTCCAGATTATATGCATATACGCCGGGAGATAATCCATGACCATCAAATTGGATTGGAAACCCCCCGCTTTGGATAGGTCCTTCGTAAATGGTGGCAACCTTTCGACCAAGCACATCATAAATCGAAAGGCGAGCATGCTGGACGGGTTCTATGGATTCAATCGTAAAATGGACGACTCCGTTGAATGGATTAGGGTAAGGGGGATGAATCATCAGTTTGCCAGATGGGAGGGACGGATCACTGGAGCGATTGAGTGCTAGTGACTGCGCAGCTTTAATCGCAGAGTAAGCATCCACGATTCCCCAACCAAGATTGTTATCAGGGGCAAGAGCTTGGCTGGCAGTTGAAGTGAGGAGATGCCATACTTCTCGAGGTTTAAGGTCTGGGTTGACTTCAAGAATCTGTGTGACAATACCAGCAATCATTGGAGCAGAAAACGATGTGCCATTACCAATAAATGATGGGCTAGCAACAGAGACACCCGATGCCATGGCAGATACATCCGGTTTAATTCGGTTGTCACTAGTGGGTCCACGACTACTGCCGCTCCAAACAGATCGAGTGGATCGAATTCCTCCCGCTGCAATGACAGAGTCGCCATCTGCAGGGGTTGTAATGGTTTGTGGGCGTGGACCTTCGTTACCAGCACTATTGACGGTAACGACACCACGTTGAGTTGCTAGATCCAGTGCAATCGTGGTAAGCCCTGTATCCCCATCTAATTCATCGGGAGTATAGCTTCGCTGACCTTCATCAAAGTCTCGGTATCCTAAAGAAGCGGTGATGACATCTACGCCCTCAGACTCCAACCATTCAACCGCAGCAACGTAGTTGTCTTCTTCTATGTTACGCTCGTATCCTACACACTCTGTCGTAGCACCAAAGATCGTAGCACCATGCCCCGGTCCAATGAGTGAACCTTCAGAATAGCTTACAGCAACGGATGCAACATCCATTCCATGATTATTCCATGATAAACAGGGTTGTGAGGAGTCACGATCCGTAAAATCACGAACATCCATACGCCTTCCTGAATCAGGAATATGTCTCAAGGAAGGGTGGTTGAATGGCTGTGCATTTCTGTCAGTGTTGTAGTGAGTATCTATAAATCCCAACCAAACCCCCGTCCCGTTAATGCCTTCTTCAATAGCGGGAATGGCATTGACCACATCAAGTTGAGTGCATGATCTTCCATATTTTGATGAAGGACAGTTTGCTGAAACGCGTTGAGGGATGACAGGAGAAACAGGGATGGATGGTTCTACATGAGGAGCGACATGTTTAACTGGACGAACTTCTTTTACGTAGGGAAGGGTAGAAATAGGATCCACCTGATCTTCACTCAAATAGGCTGTAACAGCATTGAGCCATCGGCTGTGCTGTTTAATCTTGATCCCCTGATAGATGAGGTTGGCCTCATAGATAGGAGAAATGGGTGCATCCTGCAATCGAAATTGTAATGAACGATCTACCTCTCCACGGAGGGTCCTCCGTGATAAAGCCTGATCAGATAAATAGGATTCCTCCATCTGAGTTTGTTTGCCCGATGCATCCAGTTTGTCGGTTAGAAAAATCCAGTACTTCGTTTTTTCTGCAGGATTTGCATCTTGGGCATAAAGAACAGATGAGAAGGTACAGAGGGCAAAGAATAAGATAAGTTGGCGCATCATTTACAAGTGGGATGTGAATGAATGATACTCCCATTCTGCCCTGACGTTCGTTTTAGCGTGAAGCCTCCAGGTAGAAGATCTTTGACATGAAAATGGTCAATCATTTCCCCTCCACGATCCATCCAAACCGTTGCATTAGGGGCAAGTTCGTAAATCACTTGCCGGCAGGCACCACATGGGGTGATTTCCAGTGACTTAGGAGCTGAAACAAAGATGTTCTTAATATGCCTGTCACCATGACTGATTGCAGAAGCAATCGCGGCTCTTTCTGCACATAGAATCTTTGTCCAATCCGGGTACTCTATGTTGACACCTTGATAATAATGATGATCATCTGTCACGGCAATGGATCCGACAGGGAAATCGGACTCTGGAGTATGTGCGTATTGGATGGCCCGTCTTGCAAGATGGATTCCTGTTTGAGAGGTGATGACGGAAGAAGACTCCTGACATGCAGAAAGCGGTTCACCAACATGATGGGCATGATGGTCAAGCCCTAAGAGATCGGGCTGTAATTGATCAAGAGGCTGATGGACAGCCTGTTGTATGAACGTCAAATCCTCATCCTTGAAGTGATCACTCACGCTAATGGCAACCACATCTCTTCTTCCAAGGGAGGCAGCACTTACCAGTGCAGATGTCAGAGCAGGAATCACCAGAGGATAGCAGGCATTTTCGATACGAACCCCGCATACCCAATCCCCGTTGGACAGCAGGATTACAGCTGCACGAGGTTTACCCGAATAAGGAACATAGGAGCGATGCTCTGCATCTCGCACATGATGCCGAAGGATTTTCATGAAATGATCCATGATTATAGGAACAAATCGCTTCTAAATTAGTTCGCACAGATATTGCCGGGATGGCGAAATTGGTATACGCAACGGACTTAAAATCCGTTGGCCGCAAGGCCGTGCGGGTTCGAGTCCCGCTCCCGGTACATCTCCAAGATAAAACTTTCATTAAAGGCATTTCCACAACTGAAAATACCCCTTTGAACGATACAAATCACAACAAGATAAATCAAAGAAACCCGATGTCATTGTTTGTGAATCAGGGATGATTTGCAGGTTATATTTTACGATTCGTGAACATGGAGATGTTATTCAAATGCTCCGTAAAACTCCGTCTTGCTGTACGATAGAGGTTCGGGCAATAGTCACGGCGGATGTGATATGAAATAGGGGTTTTCTACGTGTAAAAACCCATTGACTCCAATCTCAATGAATGAGAATAATCCCCCTTACCGTTCCAGGGAGTCGCTCCCGTCCCTACCTTTCTTCTTATCCGGCTTAACATCCCTTTTGTGGTAAGGTTCTGGTTGTTCAGACTTGATGGGGATTCAGTTCTAGATTTTCGTGTTGAATCTATTGATTTGTCCCACAAATCCTGAGTTCGGTGGTTACCTCTGCCACAGAGGTATTGGGGATAGATTTCGGGGAAAACTAAACCCCACATCCTCCCTATTTAGGAAGGATTTTAACCCTCAAATGTGAAATGACACCAAAAAGTTGATCGAATTTTAGGTCGTAAAGTTACAAATCTCCAAAAACAGGACTTTTTTGGACAGGCATTAGATGGTCACTGTAAAACGTTTTTGTGGGGAGAGCAACACGCGTGCACTCGCACACTCACCGAGTCATCACCTAGCACGACTCTTTGCCCATTTCCCGCCCGAAATTGCCCATGATCCAACTGTGGAATGATGGGATGAGACTCTGGTACTGCCCATTATAGTTCGGCACTATCACGCTACGATGGAGCAGGTTCTGGAACAGATCTTCGACATCTTTGGGTGCGTGGTGATCGCCCAGTGCCCCTACGATCATCAAGTGGGAAACTGTGGTGTCTATTTCTATTGAGTTAAAGATCCCCGCGACGATCTTAATATCTTCCTTGTATAGTCCGTCCACGCACCCTGCGTAGTAGGCGTGTCGATACTGATCTCCATGTTACATCGCTGTCTTTAGGCCGTCTTCTGTCATGTCTCGTCCGAATCTATCAGGGCATTTTTTGGGAATTATCTACGTGAGTAACCATATGGATAATTTAAGATTGTTACGTATGTGTTGAGTGTTATACCAAGTGGTGAATGGACGATCAGGAGCGTTTCTGTTAGGAACTCCGAGAATCCCATCAAACGGATACATGAGTAGGTTACTCATGTATCTAATGCCCTTTCACTACGTTACACCACCCGCCAACTACGCGGCGACAGGATCCTCCTTTTTCGTACCTCGCGGGGTCACATCTCTTTCTTCCTGCCTTCCCTCCATGCGTGCCAGTCGCTCCGCTAGATTTCGGATCTCTGCGGACAGGTCAAAGCGCATATTGTTCATCTCCGCCCGTAACGTCTGGATGTCCCTATGTCTGGCCTCATCCGCCTTGCGGTTATCGCTGGATATTTTCCACAGGAATACAAGGATGGCGACAAAGCCACCCATCATTGCCCAAAATTGATATTCTTGCATGATGCTGAAAATCGATTGAATGAGTTAATGCGTACGATCCGATGGTGTTCCCGCTTGGCACTCCATCCACTGCTACCCGCACCAGATAAATATCTGGAGCAAGCCGCGAGCCATCATACACTCCTGATGTTTCCCCTCAGACACAAAACCCACATTGACACTTGAAAAGCACCTTTCGTCCACCCAATAGACATCAATCAAAAACATCCCCCGCGTTTCCACATCAAACACTACATGGATCTCTGATGTAAATGGATTCGGGTACTTCTGTATGGTCTCCCCCGCCCCTTCTACCAGCGTTGGGATGTGGAGGCTTGTGCCCTTGAAGACTACATGCTGAGCATGGCGAATATTCAGCCCAGTAGAATGAAAACATTTTTTCCATTAATATATATGAGTAACACTCATATTTTCATTTGACGAGTTCTCGGAGTTCATAGCTGAAATGCTCTAATCGTCCATTCACCTAGTGTATGGTGCAGACATCGCCAAGTTCAGACGGTAGCACTCCAAATGGTTACTCACGTATATAATTCCCCATTTTTTGTACACAGTGTGTAGCAGATCATGTGCTGGGGCCATTGATGGGTTTTCTTGGTGAGGGTATCGCCCCACGGGAAAAACATTGCCTTTTGCACTGCCTGCAATCGTCAGCTAGTTGCGAATCATGGATCGTTCGGATTGGGATATTAAGTCCCGATATTATGCACGCAATGGACCTAAACCTGGAGATGCCTAGTGTTTTGAGGATCCCCTTGGTGGTTCTCAGCCCGGTATGCTGAAGAACAGCGGGGATACCGAGCATACCGTTATGAATCATATTGAGTATGTCGGCCGCCACGGCCATGTTATGTGCCTGAATTTTTCGTAGTTTCTGTACTTCGTCCAGCAAGAGGATGATGCCCTCCTGTGGGGCGAGGTCTCGGAGCACCTTTCGCACGGTTGCACTGCCTGCGACCTCTTTGGCGGCACATCCCTAGATGATCTTCGCGTTGACTCTCCGACAGGTTGCGGCCGGCGGTGTAGGACTTTCCCAGTTCTGCACCATTGCCGCGGGGTCCCATAATTCCACCACGCCGATGTGTGCAAGTGCCCAGTCTGCGTCTTTGAGCATCTGATGCATTAGTGCGGATTTCCCCGCACCTGACACCCCCAGAATCAGAAACATGCTATCTCCATTGGTGCCCCATGCATCCGCAAGAACGCACTGGAAGCACTCGCATATGTCTTCGCGCCCCTTGAAAGAATGCCGCGGGGCCGCGGTCACTTCGGAGATGGATGCATCTCCCCGTGTGGGGTGGTGAAAAAGGGCTGTATCTATCATCGTCAGTTCCCGGTATTTTCCCGAGTGGACAGGTTTGTATAGCACATCTCAGCCCTGCGTGCTCCGCATCCGAACCTCAGCACACACACAACACATCAGAACAACGCCTACAGAAATCTATATAAGTTACTAAATTTAGGCAATTCTAAAGAAAAAGTGGGATTTTGAGACTCAAATCTGTATTTTATGGAAGTTTAGGGTAGAAGCACAGTGCCCTAGCATTTACTCCATGACCTTATTGCGAAGCTTCCTCACTTAGTACATTCATTCTTCGCCTATGCATTGTATTGGAACGTTACCTTTCAGGATATTTTTTCTGAGTAAGAACTCCGTCCTGCTATGCATCTGCACGTGTCACAACTTCAGACTAGAAAGGA
>JAPOUL010000033.1 GCA_026708685.1 Bacteroidota bacterium | reverse complement strand
TCTCAGCTATCTCATGGACTGGAATGGGTGGAGACGAATATATTTCAGTTAGCTTATCCGCATGTTGCCGTGCCATTTTCAGGCGCGGACGCACGGGAAGATCAGTCATCTTAAGATTTCGAAAATTCTGTATCCTATCCGCAGTATATGGAAAATATTCCATTTTGTTTGGCAGTAATTCCTTTTGCATCATAGAAACCATCAATCAAAATTTGATTGATTAACATGAATTCGTACTTGGATTTTGTAACGTTATCGGGAATATATCTGGACTTATGGAAGCTAATTAGCATTTAAATATTTGGTTCTTCCACTTTTCCGTGTCTCGTTCAAATCTGCCTAGTGATGCTTTATCGTTCAATGCTGAACCCACCACGCCCTTAATCTTCACCTTTCGCATATTCATCTACCAGCCACGAGTGGAAGGAGGGAATGGGAATACCGTAGTCCCCGTCTTCTCGCTCATCAATAATTCCTCGCTCTAGTGCTTTATTGAAGAGAGCTTCGGCCACTTCTGGGGGGTACTCACTCTCAAGTACCGACATGATGTCCTCAAACTCTATGGTTTCCCCTAATGGAACATTAGCGAAAAATTTTGCCAGTATCTGCCGTTTCTTTTTATCAATGCCCTTCACACGTATTTTGTAATACTCTATCTGCTCAGCACGACCTTGTTGAAGTACCATATGGAGTCCTTCATCATTCGGTGTCTGGTGTGATGCAAGATACTTCGCCGCGGGGTCTGCATAGGATATGATGTGTTGAGGCCAACCATGCGTGCGTTCCGCGATGGTTTCAATCCATTGAAGTGGGGGGTTACTGACACCCCCCTTATGAAAGAGAAAGTCTCGGATGACAGCACAGGTAGATTCATGGCTCAAACATCCAAGGTGCACCCTACACTTACGCATAAACCGGGAAATTCCCAGCGAGCCATAAGCGGCCTCAGTCGTGCCCAAACCTGCCGTAAGTAGCAAGACAGGCCTTTTCAATTTTCCATTGTGAATCACATCTAAGGTGTCCGATGCCGCGATATGGCTCTCTGAGCCATCCGAGATATTATTCAATCTTTGTGCTTCGTCAAGCACTAAAATCAGCCCATACTCAGGTGCCACACGCTTGAGTATTCTTTTGGGAGTCGCATGTCCTGCTACATGTCCAACCACCTGACCCTCAATAAACGTAATCCCGGCCTTTAATGCAATCTCACTATTGATCAAGTAAGCCTCCCCTAATGACTGTGCCATTGAGGCGGGATTGTATAAATCTTCTATTGCGATATCCGCAACCTCCCAACCGTTTGACTTTGCCTGAGTAGATAGCACATCAAGCAACGCCGTCTTTCCAGCACCAGGCGCTCCCTGTATCAAAAAGGTTGTCCCCTTATTCTTCTTGCGAAAGACTTCTAAAGCACTGTTGAAGGTATCAATGATCGCTTTCCGCCCATGAAAATATTCGGCAGGTCCACGATCTAAAATGAAGTCTGAACTCATGAAACTGTATGGTTGAAATATCTATTGTCAACTCTCCAAATCTTCTCTGGTTCCCGCAACTACAAAGATACATTGGTTAGAAAGACCAGAATGATACGATGTGTATTGGGAGGTTTCTTTTCTTGATGATGAGACCTGTTATTAGTCTTTGGATACTTCCCTTTGAATAGATGCAAGCTCGGATGCCTTCAAGGATGACATAATCGTTGCTATTGATCCTGATGTGGTCACATCATGCACATCTGAATCAATGCTGTCTATTGGCAATTGAAGTGCTTTGTAGAGTCCCCTCAGGGCCTTCATTTTGACTGGATTTGTTCCACCATCCAAAGAAATCATGCAGAGAGCGGCGATGCGTAACCTGGGGTATAAAATCTCCTTAAGTTCTTTGATTAATTTTCGGCATCCTGGAAGAGTGGGCGGTACGAGTTGAAGCCAATCCAGATAGATCTGGATGCGCTCTCGCTCCGCTTGATTGGTTAACTCGGACTGAATCAGAACGTCAAGAATTTCCTTCTCCTCTTCAGTCAAGGGGCCATCTGATAAAGCAATAAATGATGCAATATTCACCGAAATCATGGCAAAAAGATAGTCTTGACTGTCCATTATTTGATCGCTGATCTTCTCGGTCAACTTCATAAGGAAAACTGGCTCACCCAATCGTGGATTTCTTAACTCGTAATATGAAAAGGGAAGCATTCCGATTGAAATCCTTGAAAGTACATGTTCAGCATCGCGTAGTTGTTTCCAGTTATTTCTAGTTGAAGGAACCCGAAACACTTGACCCAGCACCTCATCAATGGTGGTCTGACCTCCATGTTGATCAATGATATTAAGACACCACTCTTTGAGCGTCTCAAATGCAGGAATGGGAAATTCCGATTGAATCGTTTCTGGAAGTAGCAAATACGCTTCAAAAGAATCTCTCCCCATGCTATCTTTTGCAATGAATTGACTGTACCGCCTAATGTAGGATATAGCATCCTCAACCATACCCTCTACCAGATAAAGTGTATCATAGTCAATTTCAATGGCTTTGATCCCCTGAAATGGAATTTCTACCGACACAGAAAATTCACCAGATCCAGAATCGTATTTTAGGGATTCATCAAACTCAAATTTTTGAAGATGGTGCTTCCATCGGACTTTCTGTGGGAACAGCTGACCAAAAAGTGCTCTAAATTCTGGCAATGCCCGTTTCGCTACCAGTGGTAGATTGTTTGTCCTTGGATGGGAAACATACCAACTCAAAATCCAGTCTGCATTTAAAGATTTACGACGTTTATATTGATATGAAAGCCCAAGGAATATATCAGACGGCACTTGTAGAAATCCCTTCAGAAAACGAGGTTGAATCTTTTCCGGTGGTTGGATCAATCCATAGGCAGCTCCGAGAAAGTCTGCCATTACTCTCATTGCATGGGAAAAGCCGTTCACACCTGCGTATACCTTTATCAATCGCTCTACTTCATTGATAATCCTCCATCCTTCTTCATCACTGGGTGAATCAAAAAATCTATGTTCTAGACCGTAAAAATAAAATCGAATATAAGCCTCGTTATAGTCCGTTTCCGCCCTGCTTCCTGCAAGCCAGTCCAAGTAGATCGCACGTTGTGCTGGAATCATCCATTCATACTTTAAGTATTGGGTTTCCACATCTTCTTCAGGCAAGGATGTTTTCTTTTTTCCTACATTCAATCCAAGAGAAATCACCGAATTATGGAACCCGTGATATAGGCTAGCACGATTTTTTTTCTCAGATACATACACCATCCCTTGAATGACTCTTCCCGCGATCTCAATGGACTGATCATGTGGAATCCATGTATGGTCCGGTTGAGAACTGTGCTCAAAGGCAAAAGTAAACCTTGCCTTTTTCAGATAGCGAGCCAGTATACCGCTCATGTTACGAAATGAAATTTATTTTCTTAAAGTTAAGGAAAAGACTCTATATCATCATCATGATTTTGATTTAAGGGATGCATAGAGCAGATCATAGCTTCTTGGATTGATTCAGTCTGAATCCTGAACAATCTCAGCCGACTGGCAAGAAGTAATTGGACTGTACCTGTATGTTTGCAGTCGCTCCATGTCCTGAAGCACGATATTGATGATTTCCATGCTCACGGTCATCGCTCTAGCGAGTATTACAGAGGAGAGACCAAAATGTCATTTCAGTAAATTTATCGGATTCGTGAGTACAAATACATATCCTGTCATGGATGAGGTGATGGTTCAATTTGGATGAGACATGAGGAAAATGAATGCAAGAGCAGAAAACACAACTCTCCGCCAAAGAATCATCTATTCTACTGAACTGCGTACATCCTCTCATCAACAGAAGAAACTGAAAAACAAAGACTGTTTTCTACAATGATGGATGTACATGTAGGAATGACTCTTGAAGGCTTTCCTAAACTGTAACATGTAGAACAGTTCATGGGGTAAGTGACTGCGCTTTACTGATACACATACACTCGTTCTATGCACTCTTTGTTCTATCAGTCTCATCGTCTTTATTTGCCGCTTTCCATTGGGGTATTGGTCATGCTCTCTCCATTCCTTGCTGATGCAAGATATGCAGACAAGATGGGGGCGGAAACCCTTCGGGAGATGTTCACAACGATCTATCAGCGTATGCAACACAACTACCCCGTTGAGTATGTCTTGAAGAATAATCTACTCCTGTGGATTCGATCCCAGTTCCCTGATAGCTATATCGAGACGGAGTATTGGATGTTGGGCACCCGTGCTGATGTAAATGTCATCACTAAGGATCGATCCATTGTCTATGAGATTAAAACCAGATCTGACTCTCATCAACGAATCAAGTCCCAGATCAAGGACTATTCTGAAGTCTTTGATGAAATCATTCTGGTCACCGAAGAAGAATACTCATTTCGTTATCATAAGCATGTCCCATCCTATATTGGACTCATGTCTATGACATCAAAGGGACACATCCAGATCTTGATGCCTCCCCAAAAACAAACCAATCGGCTGAAGTCCCATGCGATGTTACATCAAATGCGAAAAGCAGAGAAGGTGGAGTTCGTCAAACGATTGGATCCAGAAAAGAAATTCGTCCCAACCTACTCCATGAAGTATTCCCAAGAAATTGCGAAAGATATGACGGTAGAAGAAATGCAAACCCACATTCGATACCTCAATCTTCTGTCTCAACTGCCTGAATGCATGACCGCTACCATGTACGACTATCACATCTTGAAAAGTGAATGGAAGTCTATCATCGAAATGCTTGGCGATCCCGTCAAATGCTTGGCGTAAGTAAGCATGAAGCCTCAATGATGGTCTTGGGTTAAGGTTATAGAATATAACTCTTTTGATTCCGTCATTGGCAAATAATCCCATTGCATCTCATCGTTCGGGTTTACCTGTCAACTTGCTGATCCTATATCACCCAATCTGAGATGCATTGTTCTGTGGGTACTACCCTTCAGTGGAGAAACCCATGAAGAGATCAGGAGTTGACTAAGTAATTGTTCACTGCTTGCAACGTACAGATTTATGGACTTTGATTTCACTGAGGATCGTGGACCCGCCAAATATTTTCATGGGCGGAAACAGATCATTGATACATTCAACAGCACACTCAGATTCTATCGTGCCAATAAACGCGGGACCATCTTTCTGATCCAAGGAGCACCGGGAGCTGGTAAGACAGCATTGCTGGATGTGCTGTCTAATCAAGCAAAGCCGAAAGGGTGGGCGGTCGCGGATATCTCCGTGGAAGATCTATATACCCCTGCATCCATGGCTCAGTCTTTGGGGAAATCATACACGATTGATTCAGAGTATGCATTAAAGGAGGGGATTAAGTTCATTGAGGGTGGGATTGTAGAAAGCGTTGCCGGACATGCAAATCCAAGAGAAATACTTAAACATCTATCACCCGAAACTGGATTGATCTTACTGCTTGATGAGGCACAGCATCTAAACAATCTTCTTGATCCGCAAGATGTCAAAACTTCTGCAACGACTACTCTAAATGCTATACACAATGGTAAATTGGGGAAACCCGTCATGCTACTGACGGCAGGACTTAGCACCTCCGAGACAGCTCTTAGCTCCCTTGGGGTTTCAAGGATTGATGGTGAATGTACAGTACAACTTGGTCGATTGGACAAAGAGTCAGAGTGTGCCGTGATCCGAGATTGGCTCACACAGTCAGGTGGCGGGGCTGAGGATACGACTATCTGGGTTGAAGCCATTGCCGAGAAAACACATGGTTGGCCTCAGCACATCATATCCTACGTTAAGCCGGCCCTGAAGTACCTTAAGTCCAGCCACGGGAAAATGACGGATCGTGGATTAGAGTTTGTGATTGAGAGTGGCAACGAATTCCGATTGCAGTATTATGATGGGCGAGCACATGATATTGACAAAGAGCACCGCGTTGCACTTGCAAGAGCCGTCATGGATGTCCCCATAGATGGCACGACGACACGCACCGCCATCATCCATAGTCTAAAGCAGAGTGATCTCACTCAAGAGGAAGCCGATGCTCTCTTCAAGCGAGCACTTGAGCAAGGAATTCTTGATAAACGCAAGAGTGGAAAATACGGCATTCCTATTCCCTCCTTACACAGATGGCTTATTGACGAGTACATCAGGAACAAAAGCCATGACATTCCACCAGCACCGAAGCAGTTACCCGCCAAACCTGAGCAATTCTTGCTTCCGACCAAAAAAGATGATGAATCTAAAGTGAAGAAAAACAAAGGCGATGACGAAGACAAGCGGAAAGGCGGTGGCGGGTTTTCGATGGAACGATAACTGAATCATAGGTGAATCGTACCTATGAATATTACATTATGACCAACGCTTTGGGCATTTCACTTGTCCCTTTACATCAGTTGATGTCGTAGTTCAGTGGTAAGTAAAAGTTATTATTCCCATATTTCATCATCTATAAATGGCTGGAGTGCCTCATTGTTATATTCCTTGCCCTAAACCAATGGAGTCCCATAGAGTTGATTAGAGTAACTACAGCTACACATTTACTCTGATGAACTCTGAATTCACTGAGGATCATGGACCCTGCTAAATATTTTCATGGGTGGAAACAGATCATTGATACATTCAACAGCACACTCAGATTCTATGGTGCCAATAAACGGGGAACCACCTTTCTGATCCAAGGAGCACCAGGAGCTGGTAAGACCGTATTACTAGATATTCTGGCTCATCAGGCTATGCCGAAAGGTTGGGCGGTCGCCAAGATTGGAATGAAAGACCTATTCTCTCCAGCTTCTATGGCTCAGTCTTTGGCAAAATCGTACACAATTGATTCAGAGTATGCATTAAAGAGATGGATTAAGTTCATTGAGTGTGGAATTGTGGAAAGCGTTGCCGGGCATGCAAGCCCAAGAGAAATCCTCCGATATCTGGCACCTGAAACAGGACTGATCCTTGTGCTTAACCCAAGTTCGTCAAATGTATTCATATTTTTTCCGTATACCTCTCCTGTTCCCATTTTTCGGGAATTTTTTTTTGAGGCAAACGATCACCTCAACGATCGTCCAAATCGGCCGTAAATATCAGCGTATTCATTCATGATTCCATGGCAACGTTGGAGATCTTATGTCCCTGACATGGGATCAATGCACCTTGGTGGGATCTACGTCTGGAGTGGACAACGCCAAACGTGACATAGAGGATAAACTATGCATCTTGATGAAGATTTGTGGTCAGCTATTCAGTCCGTTCCTCGATACGTAGGGTCTTCTTGGGATCATAGTTGAGCCCGATACAATCCATGATGTCTTCTACAAACGCGGGGATATCCTCGTCCATATGGGTGAGTAGATATCTCTGTTTGGTTTTCGGAAGTTTCGTTGTGACTCGGCGGACACGATTGAGATGGGTCCGTATGGTCTCCCAGCTGTAATGTATGTGATTCTGTTTGAGAAGCGTTCGCACCAAATGCGCCGCATAATACGCCAGAACCGTAATGAACATGTGTCCTTCAATACACCTATCGTCTTGATGGTAGATCTGTCGTAGTCCCAGGTCCGACTTCATGACTCTAAGCGTCGCCTCAATCTCAGTTAACCGGTGGTAGTGCTGGACGGTGGTCTGAAGATCCCAATCCGTGAGACTGGTTCGGATCACATACCCTCCGATGAAGGACTGACGCTCATCATATCTGTGCGTCCGATGATAGGTCACCGATGCGGCATGCTCGGTTCCTTCCTTCGGCGACACCTTGATATCATACAGATGAGAGACCTTTGAGAATTCGTTTTTCAGTCGACCGACTTTTTGCTCCACTAAAACGAAGTTTTTCATCCGTTTTGGGTGAGATAACCCAACATGTAGATCTTCAAGAGCCTCCTCAAATTTTTTACATTTGGTATCCATGATCGCCTTCTCTTTGCCTTCTTTGGCTTCACTATGGATATAGATGAACCACTCCTTGATGGTCTCTTCATCGTCGGATTGGATCTCCAGGGATTCTTCATGTTGCTGATCATCGTCGTCGTTCCTATCGGACTGGAGGTCCCAAGCCCTCAGTTGTACCCCCGAAGTCGTCTCAAACTCCTTATCTGGGGTCCGTTTGGGGGCTGGGGATTTCTTTCGGCGATCAACGGTAATCCATGCATAGCCATGTTGATCAAGGTAGGCAAGGTTCTCTTTGGTGGAGATTCCAGCATCCATAATGACGGTCACGCCGTCAACATCAAGGTTCCCAAGGGCTGCTTTTAACGTTTTTGACTCTCCGACATTCCCCGGCAAAATGTCAACATTGCACGGGAAGCCCGCTTCATTGATGGTCAATGCCAATGTGACCAGCGGACAGTCCGATCGCTTTTCCTTGCTACGTCCATGCTCTTTTAGTTCCCCCTGTTTTCGGCCATGGAAATAGGTATTGGTCAGGTCATAAAACAGGATCGTATCTCCAAACCCAAGGAGCTCTTTTGTATTTGAAAAAAGGCGTTTCGTAATGGTTTTTTGATGTTCATGTAAGCGATCGGAGCATCGATACAACGAACTCAGGCTCGGTGGTTTGCATCCAAGAAGTTCTGTAATAGAGGATTCATCACACATCCATTCATGTGTCTTTTTTTCACTACCCGGACGGAGCATGCGCCCAATCACCAGCACACGAGCACTGTTGATCTGTTCCTGTGAGAGTCCCAGTTCAAGTAACAGTTCGGCAAACCCCATCAGTTGAAGGGCTTTCAAACCAACCCGTTCTCCGCCGACGGTTCGTGAATCGGGATGCGACATCTGCTCGGGGATGATCCAATGGCGCTGGTTGGGTTTTGCATGAACATCATACCCATCAGCTTCAAGTTGATCGGCCGTGTCGATCACTTTTCTTCGAAAGCCCTCTTCGTACGACTCAAGGGAGTCGGTTCCTTTCAGATAGGCTTTGACCTGTTTGCCAAAGTCTTTCCAGAGTTCTCGGGGAATCTTGAAATCGGGTCCAAGATTGAGCAGGTTAAAGGTGCGTGGCTGTCCATCCACGCGGCGTGATTCAGCGAGTGCAAATCCAGAAATGGAAGTGCCATTTTTACGCTTATGCGATTGGGTGCGAATAAACATTTTGTCAAAGAATGGGAAGAAAAAATGGGAGAAAATGAAAAATTTATGAGTACAATATGACTATATTTAGACAATGTTCCCAAAATCCTTTAATTTTTACAAAAAACCATGCAACATGGGAGACATCGGGCTAAAGTGAGCTGATTTGACGCTACATTAGCTCAAACCAGAGGGAGTGATCAAGAAAACGATCCGAAATTTTAGAGATTTTGAGGGGCCCTGACGAACTTGGGCTAATGAAGCCCAAAGGTTGAAAAAGATACCAGATGATGCAGAGATTCAAATCGTAACTGGGGACACCTTAGATATGATTCATAATGGTGATGCTAAATGTCTACTCATGTTACTCGCTGCAGATTGGGAACGACATCACAGGAATTTAAATCCCAAACTACTCAAGGGAGCCTCGGTCGTCCCAAGTCCGCCAACAAGAAACATCACGGGTTTCCCCAGATCCCCATTGTGGATCTGTTTTAGAACACTTGTCACGACACCCTTCATCTCGGGGGAGTACCACATCCTTCAAACCCAAGGCCTGACCTCGTCCAATATCAAAAGGAGCGGCTTCCTTTGTTTCCGCAAGAGTTTAATGATTGTGCGGGTGGGGGGCTTAATACCTACGCTTAAATTCGCCGATACAGTATTTCCTATACCGCCACCTGCACGGAAACCAGTGATTTTACGTCCACTCCTCTTCTGGAGAAGAGGCAATAGTTCATGGGGGTTCCAAAGCACGGTGGATAGATGTAAACGGTTTTCCATCCGCGTTTCTTCGCATGCTACGATAGCACATCAAGCAAGGCGGTCTTTCCAGCATCAGGAGCACCTTGGATCATAAAGGTGATGCCGTTCTTATCCTCCCGAAGGAGTTCAAGTGCACTGTTGAAGGTATCACTAATCTTTCTTCGCCCATAAAATATTCGGCGGATCCACGATCTAAAATGAAATCTGATATCATGCAACTGTAAGTTGGATGGTCAACGATGAACTAATCAACTCAGAGATGCCACATTGGTTCACAATCAAGGTGTCCAATGTTTCGCATCTCATCAGGTAGATTTCCAATTCTCATATCATTCATCTCTGAACTTAACTTTTGATTTTGAAATGGACATTACTGGTACCATTAGCGATGGAATTCAATTACTACCTTGGTCACGATCTCTGGATTTCTCTGGAAATTATCATACGATATGTGCAAATCTGATGGTCGTTGAACAGAAATAGTAGGAACTCTTCCCAGATTATAGGGATGAATCAACTTACATCAACGTCTTCAAGTCGTCTTGGGCACGAACTTTTCATTGTAACAACAGTGTTGCGGGATGGAATGGCCAGCGATATCTCATAAAATGATGTACTATTGCCAAATCGTTTGATATTACGACTGGTTACTCTGAAATCGGATCTCTACTTGCTCCTAATGGATAGTGGCAATAACTGGATAAGATTCTGATTCTTGTGCGATAAGAAACCATACACATCTTGAGTCCGTACAAATTTGGCTACTGATGAATTAGAAGAAGGGATTGAATCAGAAAAAACACAAACTCTTTTTTAAGGGGCGTATCAGGGATATTTCAAGCATTACGCACAGGCAGAATTGAATGCCGTATCTATAACAAAGAAAATTTGAGTTTGAGTTCATGTGCCCTGATCGTCAAGACATTGCTCATGGCCAAGTGGATCAGGTGAACACCACTCTTTGAAAGTACAACAGGTTAACTATCTGTGAAGAATGTGCCTTTATCAACAAACCAAAAAGTGACAAGAGTATCGTGATACTTGTGCTTTTAACTCAAAAAGATAATGAGTCAATCCGTTTGTCTACTGAATCAAAACGTATTTCCTGCGACTTCTCGATCGAGTCCAGATTAGTTTCAACAACAGTCTTGAATGGATCGAGTTCAGTCCTAACTGAAGCGGTTGAAATCTCTACCTGAGTTTCCACATATTCTTGTATTTCCTCCTCAGTCAAAGATCCACCTGTCATCTTTCTCACTAAAGCAAAAAGTAGAGTTATCAAATTTGGTAAAGATGCAGAGGTGGTTTTCATGAGAAAAAAAGTCACCGGTCCAAAACTTAACAAGTTGAGGCTTTTGCAAAACCTCAGCGTTTCAGCAGAAATATTGCCCTGGAGCACCCTTGGTGCATTTTTTAGAA
>JAPOUL010000146.1 GCA_026708685.1 Bacteroidota bacterium | reverse complement strand
TAGTGCAATCAACTCTGTTGGCACGGGTGCAGCATCTACCACTGCAAGTGCAACAACAACGGCGGCGACAGTACCTGATGCACCGACTGGGCTTTCAGCGACAGCAGGGGGAGCGAGTAGCATTACACTTTCTTGGACTGCTCCGAGCAATACTGGCGGTTTAGAACTCAGTGGATACAAGATTGAGGCTTCTCCTAATGGCACTTCAGGGTGGATAGATGTCGTGGCGAACACGGGTTCTACTGCTACAGGTTATACGCACAGTGGATTAACAGCCAGTACGACCTATCATTATCGAGTCAGTGCGATTAATTCCGTTGGCACCGGATCCGCCTCAACCACGGCGAACGCGACTACTGATACGGTGAATGCAACTCGTCCACAGCCTCCAACTTCGCTGAGTGCTACTGCAACTGGTCGTAGTAGCATTACGCTTTCTTGGGCAGCACCGTCTGATAATGGAGGTTCGTCCATTTCAGCATACCAGATAGAAGTGTCTCTCAATGGCACTTCAGGATGGACGAGTCTGGTTGAGAATACGGGTTCTGCAAGTACCAGCTATGAGCATACGGGCCTCACAGCTTCGTCTACCCGTCATTACAGAGTCAGTGCAAGGAATTCCATCGGTTTAAGCGATCCATCTGACATCATCAGTGCAACCACTGATCCCTTGAGTGCACCAGATGCTCCGACGGCCCTCTCTGCGACAGCCGCGAGCGAAACAATCATCAATCTCGCTTGGACGGCCCCAGCGGATGATGGAGGTGATCAGATAAGTGGGTACAAGATAGAAGTATCTCCTGATGGGACATCATCATGGACAAATCTTGTAGAGAATACCAATTCTGCGGCCGTAAGTTATCCACATACTGGGCTCATTGCGGGCACTACTCGTTATTACCGGGTCAGTGGAATCAATTCAGTCGGCACAAGTAGTCCTTCAAATGTAGCTAATGCAACCACGGCAACTATGACTGCACCAGATGCACCAACCGGGCTATCTGCAACTGCATTAGGTCCCACAAGCATTTCACTTTCTTGGACAGCCCCCTCAAATGATGGAGGGGCAGACATAATCGCATATTTGATTGAAGTCTCCGCGAGTGGCACATCTGGCTGGACGAATCTGGTGGAAAACACTGGTACGACGGTAACTAGCTATACCCATACTGGGCTCACCGCTTCAACGACACAATACTACAGAGTTAGTGCCATCAATTCAAGTGGTACTAGCACTGCTTCCAGTGTCGCGAGTGCGACCACGAGTTCGCCGACTGTTGCTGAAGCACCCTCGTCTCTGACGGCAACTCCTACTGGGACGACAACCATCAACCTGTCATGGACCGCTCCACTAGATGACGGAGGAGCTGCAATTTCAGGATATAGAATTGAAATATCCGCAGATGGAACGGCATCATCATGGTCGGATTTGGTTTCTAACACATCATCATTATTGACAACGTATACGGACAATACTCTCCAACCCTCACTGACACGCTATTATCGTGTCAGTGCGATCAATTCTGTGGGTACAAGTATCCCCTCAAATACTGCTCTTGCTACCACAAATGATCCATCAAATCTGAGTTTTTCCAGTTCAGTCACCAATCAATTCTATCCAGTCGGATTACCGATTAAGGATCTTATTCTTCCCATGGTTTCGGGTGGAACTCCTCCTTATTCATACGGCGTTACCTATGTTACTGACTTGCCTGCTGGACTCAAATTTGATCCTGCTACCCGAACCATTAGTGGGACTCCCTCCGAAATTACAGAAGCAATAACACTGATTTTTACTGTAACCGATGCCGAAGGGGATTCGGTGTCTCTACAGTTCAGTATTACAGTGTACAAGATCTCTTTTGAGATGATGGTTGATAATCAAGTTTATTCCCGTGGACAGATGATTGAATCATTGGTTTTACCAACAGTCACTGGTGGAATAGATCCAATTCAGTACTCTTTGACTCCTCTTGACTCACTTCCAGTTGGACTCCAGTTTGACCGTTCTATCCAAACCGTTAGTGGAATTCCAGTAGAGATTGCATCCCCCGTTGAATTCACATACAAAGCAGAGGATAAGAATGGGGCACAAGATAGCCTCAAGTTCAGTATTGAGGTAATTTCTCCAGTGAATTCACAACGAGAAACGGGGCTCCCACAGGAATTCATGGTTCATGCCAATTATCCGAATCCTTTTGTCAGCTCCACAACGCTTGTTTTAGATCTTCCTCACTCAGCACAAATCCAGATTGATGTTATTGATATTACTGGCAGGCGTATATACAGCAATCCACCGATCACTATGACTGCCGGGTGGGATCAACAGATAGCCTTAAATGATTTGACCCTCCCCGCTGGGCATTATTTCTATCGACTGACTACAACATCTCTTGAGGGTTCATCAGCCTCGTCGGTGCATGTTGGCCAATTTATGAGTGTTCAATAATTGATACTGTCGGCCACTGATGTGAAAATAAAGTGAAGAGGCGTTGTAAACGACACCGTCTATTTCTTCTCCAGAAGAATTTTTGAGTATTTTCCAACTGAAACGTTCATTCAGTTAAATAGTAACCCTCTCTAGGCTTATTGTATTGTAACCAATTTGGTCGCAACCAGTCATTCTCCTCCACATTATTTAGTAGTATGACACCAACATCTGAACAAGTCAAAGATGTTTTCAGGAGACTTTTTGAAGAAAAATTCAAAAACGCTGAGCTGAAGCTAATCACATTGCGGTATCCATATTATTTTGAAGAAGACGATAATATTCGGGTAATGATCGTCTACAAGATCCTGAGCGGTGATGACCTTGATTTGCATGAGGGCATGCATTTTTCATTGAATGCTAGTGATAAGCTCAGTGAAATCAACGAATATCGAATTCCAGTAATGTCATTCGTGGAATACGAGGACTATATGACCAATACTCCCAAAGAATTACTCCTATTGTAGATTGATTTATCTATTCAGACGATTACAATTCCAAGAGTTTTATCCTTGAATATGCTACACTTGAGTTCATTGGTGCCGTTGAGCTGGCTCAAACCTATAATATCAGTGATGCTAATTGCAAGGTTACTTATTCACCTGTATTGTGATTCTGGATCAATTTTGTAAATGATCTCATAGCTGAAAAGTCAAGGCATCTGAGATTGGTTCCGCAATTTTGAATCGATAGGTATATGTCTTGCGATTCTTCATGTAGAGTCTTGACAAGGATACAACTTGTTTCAATGACTCGGCTCATATAATTACCATTCATTGGAGATATCTTCTGTGCAATTTTATTCCAACAGTTCTGTTAACTTACTAAACAATTCTTCACGAAACCCATAGATTTAATTATGACAGCACGAAAACTTGCTACCAGAGGACGGGGCCGACCCAGGCAGTCTGATCTGCACCGAAGTATTAGCTCCGCTTATTACCCACAGTTGCATTGTCTAGGAAAGACAGTTGCTGATGAAATGATTGGAACGAACAAAAATAATAGAAATAATATAGCCTAATGTACAAAAAATTTGTACATTAACTCATCTTGTATCATTTTGGTCCAGAAAGGTACACTTTTAAATCATGCAAAGTTTTAAAGATCTTTTTTTGCAAGGTAGTTGGATTCCAATACCTGGAGGATCGTAAACAGGGTTTCACACTAAATCTGGACGTTTTTTCCGAAAGTAGGGGTAGGGGAATCTTTTTTGCAGTGATTGATTTTAGCCCCGTTTCTGTAGATTTAACGACAAATTTGATGCAGGTGTCAGCGTTCCATAGAATCTTTGCCAAAATCTCGGTCACGTAATACAGGATTCGGTTGGGGTGAATAGGGAAATTCCTTTCGTTCACGCACATAGTTAGAGATCAACCAACTACGCATAGATGGAATCGGAATATTATAGACTTCATCTTGGCTGTGTAGGATTCCACGCTCTACTGCTCTCTTAAACAGACTACTCGCTTTGTCAGGATCATCGTACTCCTGCAATAAAATTGACTCAATATCTTCCCTATCAATCCCTTTTTCAGGCGCAATGTTTTGGATCAATTTCGCCAAACTACTGCGTTCTTTGCCGCTGATTCCTTTTGCACGCTGTTTGTAATATGCCTCCCGTCTTTCTTTTCCCACTTGATACACAATGTCCAGACCTTCTTTGGTCATCTCTCCGTGATCATTCTGAATCTGCTTGGCTACAACATCTCCATACGCTGTAATATGCTGAGGCCAACCATGTGTTTTCTGGGCAATCATTTCTATCCATGGAGCAGGGTCTCCTTTAACCCCTCCCCCTTTGATAAGCCAATCCTTGATGACCGCAGACTCTGCTGCTTTGTCTAACGCTCCCAATTCTACAAAACATCCCCCCTTAAATTTAGAAACTCCATGCAAGCGGAAAGATTCTTCTGTCTGTCCCAATCCTGCCGCGAGTAAAATCACTGGATAGGGAAATTTACCGTTATGAATCTTTGTCAATGTTGATGTTACCTGAATCTTCTTATCTGGGATATTTTTGAAATCGCCAACATGTTGAGCTTCATCCAGAATTAAAAGCAACCCCCATGTAGGATTCAAGTTCCCAAGCACATGGGAGACACTCGCCTCTCCTACAATTTCTTTAAGACGCTGTCCACCACCAATTTTATATCGCCTTTGAAGGAAATCTGCTTGCTTGAAACATAGGGTTTTCCAAGGGTTTGTGCCATATGGACAGGATTATACAAGTCATCAAAATTTATTTTAACGACACCCCATCGTTTTTCTAAGGCATCCAGAGCCATTTCCTCCAACAGGGCCGTCTTACCCGCACTTGGTGCACCCTGAATCAGAAACGTTGACCCCTCCCGTCTCTTCATGGAGTCTTCAATATGTTTGTCAAAATTACCTATAATCTGTTTCCGCCCGTGAAAATATCTGGCAGGTCCACGGTCACCAACATAATCAGGTACATGAGAAGAATTAGACATTAGGGAAAAATATGATCTATAATACCATTGGACCCAACTTAGGCTTCTATGGTTCCGAAATTGCAATTACCTGAAATGAATCTCTGTATATCAAAGATAAGTACCACAAAGATCAAAAGACACGATAAAAGTCTATCACATTGGAATAGGTGACAGTTCAACATGAATTAGATCATACAAATTTTCTTGAATCATTGATGTATCTCCTTTTCCACATATCCAAGAGCAACCGCGAAATCTTTGCTAGGTCATAACAAATGATGAAAGAGAAATCATAGCTTCATTGGTTCAACATCTATGACCAGTCAAGTCCATTATCTGCCTTGCAGATGGTAGCATTGTATCGGTGCCCATAGACCGATCTGACTATACGATCTGGACTAAGCATCTGCCAGAAAACGACATAGCCTGTGAATGAAATACAAGCCAGTTGGACTCGTCAAAAAACAAGATTGGCAAACTGGTAAAATAGGATGTGAATGTGAGCCTATAATTTCGTATAGATACGACGGCTACAGTGTGTATGACTATTTTGGTAGGTTGGAAGGGATTGATCACTTCAACTGCGTGACGCACTGTCGTCGCAAGTTTGAGAAGGTGAAGTCATCCAAGTATGCGTTTGTCCAGCAGAATGTGAAGGTGGTCTTATCGTTGTTCAGGAAGATCTATGCGATTGAACGCGACCTTCGCGAGCATGGAGTCTCGTTTGACCAACGCAGGGTGGGGCGTCAGCAGAAGTCAGCACCGCTCTTTGAGAAGCTCAAGATCTTTCTGGAAGCCAATGCGACCCTGGGTACGCAATCGTGGAAGCAAGCCGTGTACTATGCGTTGATTCGCTGGGAGAATCTCACGCGATTTTTGGATCATGGGGAAGTAGAGATTGACACCAATCTCGTAGAGAACCGTGTGCGACCGATTGCCATAGGGTGAAAGAACTACCTCTTTGCTGGCTCCCATGAAGCTGCCCAGCGTGCTGCGATCCTGTATTCGTTGCTCAATACCTGTACTCTACACGGTGTGAATCCACGGGAGTGGCTGGTGGATGTGTTAACGCGAATAGACATGATTCCACCAGAGGAGCTATACACGTTGCTACCTCAACACTGGAAGTCCACACAGTAGGACACACTCGGCAAGGCCGCGTAGGTCAGACTGGCGGAGACATGAGGCTCCGGTCACTGCCCATTGCTTCAGAGAAAATTGCCTGCCGTTGTGCCATGATTCGCCTGTCAAGCCCAGTGGGATCACTCGTCCAGGTTAACAAAGTTTAGGTGCTTGAGTATATGGGATTTTCGGATAGATATCATCATTTTCCCATCCTTCGAAACAGATTCAGATGTTACAGATCCAAGGGGCGCATATTGGGTTTGAATACATCTCCAAAGCCAGCGTCATTTGGTTCGTAGGGAACGGCAGGCTCAGCGTTGGCACCTCCATCAGGGATTTCTTCCCCTAATGCCCATAGAATACCGTTGAGTGCAAGTTTACGCATGGATTCATCCTTAAAATCATACGGATGCCCCAAAGTTGTAAAAAATACCTTGGATGGGATTCCACTGGTTCCAGTATAAGTCTTTGTCCACGCTACAGGATTCGAAAGTGGATACTGATCCAATCGCCCCTCGTTTTGATGCTTTGATTGCAGAGCTGTACCCATCAACAGGGGTTCGCTGTCTCCTGAAAGCTTCCAATCTCCACCGTCCACATGATAGAGCCATGAGAAAGCGTCAAAGCCTTGAACCCCATTCAGAATCGGGTTGGATTGCATATCCTCAATGATCTCTACACGGGTCAGATGTTCTTCGCCATCTTTGAAGTGACCATGGTGTACAATCCACTGTTGACCCAAGACACGAGCAGGCCAGTCATTGTTGAGATGCTCTCGCTCTGGATCATCTTTGTAGAGAAATGCATGGGTAGCTGTTCGGAATCCAGCCATCGGTTTTCCTGATTCGGCAAAGTTAAGGATGTACTGTGCCTGTGAATCTGGAAGAGCACGGAACCTCGTAAAGAGAACCATCATGTCTGCGTCTTCTAATCGTTCCAGCCCCTCAATATTATCCAAAACATTGGGGTCAATAAAACCCTCTTCGTTGAGAGCATAACAGATGCTAACATCAAATCCATAGTCTCTCTTTAAGATTTGAGCCAACATGGGCATGGATTCTTCTGAGCGGTATTCCTCATCACCAGTGACAAACACGATATGAGGAGTTGAGTCCGATTGAGAGAACGCACTCGCTGGTACAAATAATCCAAAAAGAATAAAAAGTATAGATCGCATGATCATAAAATGAATGGTTTAAAGAACAATTTACAAAATTGAGAGGAGAGATGTAGTAATGGAATAGAATTTACTATATTTACACATTCATTCTTACTTTGATTCATGCACCGATTGATTCTACTTCTACTCTTGATCACCAGCTGCAACATCTCGCAGCCAGATTCAATGAATGTTCTGTTAATCTATACAGATGACCAGAGATATAATACCATTGGTGGACTGGGTAATCCAGAAGTTAAAACTCCCAATATAGACGCACTTGTTGAACGCGGTACAGCCTTTACCCATGCTCATACCATGGGAGGATTACATGGTGCACTGTGTGCACCCAGTCGATCGATGCTCATGTCAGGAAGACCCCTTTTTCGATTAGATGGAACAGGGGATCATATTCCGAGTGATCATGTCATGATTCCAGAGCTCCTTGCTGAAGCAGGATATATCACTTTTGCTACTGGAAAATGGCATAATGATCGTGCATCATTTGTGCGTGCATTCCAAGCCGGTGATCGCATTTTCTTTGGAGGAATGCATATGCCAGCAGTGGGCGGACATGAAGCTCCCGAACTCTTTGAATTTGATCCGTCGGGGGCATATCCCAATGACAATCGACACCAAGTTGACGGATATTCAAGTACACTCTTTGCTGATGCCACGATTGATTTTCTATCCGAAGCTCGTTTGGCAGATCAACCCTTCTTGGCATATGTATCATTTACATCTCCTCATGATCCAAGAACTCCGCCTGAACCATATGCTAGCTGGTATCATCCTGATTCCGTGTCTCTTCCTCCGAATTATCTATCAGAACATCCTTTTGATAATGGCGATCTTGATGTACGGGATGAACGACTACGTGAACTTCCAAGGACCGAAGAGATGGTTCGCCAAGAACTTGCCCTGTATTATGGCATGATTAGTGAAGTGGATGCCCAAATTGGTCGGATCCTTGATGCCCTTGAAACCAATGGTCAATTAGACAACACACTGGTGATCGTGGCAGGCGACAATGGATTAGCCGTGGGTAGCCATGGACTTTTAGGTAAGCAGAATTTATATGAGCACAGTATGCGCGTTCCTCTAATCTTAGCGGGGCCCAGAATTCCATCCAATGAACAACGTAATCAGTTGGTGTATGTATTTGATATTTTTCCGACGATAGCAGAGATTCTGAATCTTTCACTACCCGAAACGGTGGAGGGAGAAAGTTTGGTTCAATGGATAGACGATTCGCAGTCATCAGGGAGAGCCTCGGTATTTTATGCCTACAGGGATTTGCAACGGGGAATCCGTACGGCAGATGGATGGAAACATCTTCAGTATCAGGTCAACGGCGTTCATACTCAGCAGCTCTTTGATCTGAACTCTGATCCTTATGAAACACAAAACCTCATTACTGATCCCAGCTATCAGGAAACACTTGATCACTTGCGTCAACTACTTGTTGAGGAAAGCATGTACTGGTCTGATCCACTGGATCTTTCGGCTGAGAAATGGATAGATTAGGGGCGAATGTTGTCTACCCAGCCACAATTTAAATCGGCGTTCTAAATCGATTAGATTTGGAAATGCTGAGAATCATAGGTGTAGAATGCATGATATCAATTGGAAGGATATTGCCATTCATTGTTGAAGTTCATAGGTAGATGATATGCGGTATATTGAAGATTCATTTCTGCTTTGATTAATGTATCGATTGATTCTGCTTTTACTGTGGATGACGGGCTGTCACATCTCTCAGCCAGAATCTCTCAACGTTCTGATCATCTATACCGATGATCAGAGATATGATACAATTGGTGGTCTGGGTAATCCCGAAATCAAAACCCCCAATTTAGACGCTCTTGTTAAACGTGGGACGACGTTCACCCACGCCCATACTATGGGAGGGTTACAGGCTGCACTCTGTGCTCCCAGTCGATCGATGCTCATGACAGGGAGGCCTCTCTTTCGATTGGATGCATTGGGAGACCGTATTCCCATTGATCATGTCATGCTCCCAGAGATCCTTACCGATGCTGGATACATCACCTTTGCAACAGGAAAATGGCACAATGATCGTGCATCATTTGTGCGAGCATTTCAAGCAGGTGATCACATCTTCTTCGGAGGGATGCATATGCCAGAAGTGGGCGGCCATGAAGCCCCCGAACTCTTTGAATTTGATCCTACTGGAGCATATCCTAATGATGGCCGGCGGCAGGTCAATGGATATTCAAGTACGCTCTTTGCTGATGCTACCATTGATTTTCTTTCCGAACTTCGCAGTACAGATCAACCCTTTTTTGCATATGTATCATTTACATCCCCTCACGATCCAAGGACTCCACCAGAGCCCTTTCGTAGCTGGTATCACCCTGATTCTGTATCTCTACCACCTAATTTTTTACCTGCACATCCATTTGATATAGGTCATCTTGATATAAGAGGTGAACATCTTCGTTCACACCCAAGGACTGAAGAGATGGTTCGGGAAGAACTTGCTCTCTATTATGGCATGGTGAGTGAATTGGATGCCCAAATTGGTCGCATTCTTGATGCACTTGAAGCCAGTGGGCTATCAGAAAACACTCTCATAATAGTAGCAGGTGATAACGGATTAGCCGTTGGAAGTCACGGACTTCTTGCAAAGCAAAATTTGTACGAGCACAGTATGCGTGTTCCTCTGATCTTAGCAGGGCCAGGAATTCCTTCCAATGAACAACGTAGCCAGCTAGTGTACATATTTGATATATTTCCGACAATTGCCGAACTTCTTGAGATTCCCTTACCCCAAACGGTTGATGGAGAAAGCATCGTCCAATGGATAGAAGATCCCCAATCATCAGGCCGAGACGCTGTATTTCTTGCCTATCGGGATTTGCAACGCGGAATCCGTACTGCAGATGGATGGAAATATATTCAGTATCAGGTAAACGGCGTTCATACTCAGCAGCTCTTTGATCTCAACTCTGATCCATTTGAAACTCGAAATCTCATTGCTGATTCATCCTACAGCACAAAGATCAAAGAACTACGCGGGATATTGGTTCAAGAAAGTAGATACTGGTCAGATCCACTGGATCTTTCAGCTGAATACTGGACAGATTAGGGGCGAATATGCGTCTCAAAAAGTTTGAGAATCCGCAGGTACTGATCAGTCCAACTGGATGGCTCCTGAAAGCCATGTCCCTCCACGGGGTAGAGGGCAATTTCCCAGTCTTTCTTACCGAGCTCAATCAGGCGTTGTCCCAATCGGACAATATCCTGAAATTGTACATTCAGATCCACCATGCCATGAGGCATCAACAGAGGATCGTCTAACCCCTCGGCAAAATGGATGGGAGAGCTGCGTGCATATGCCAAAGAATCCGTTGCAGGCGTATTGAGAATGTTGGAGGTGTACCCATGGTTATAGTGTGCCCAATCCGTTACACTCCTTAGGGCTACACCTGCTCCAAAGTGTTCAGCCTCTGTAAAGAGGGCCATCAACTTGAGTTCGGCGGTTTCATTTACCTCGGGACATTAAATATAAGATTTCTGAAAAAACTGAACATCACATCCGCCTCATTTGGGAAGAATTTTCAAGGATTTCTGTATTTGGGAGGGAGCGGTTACAGGAGCGTTCCCTCCTTTAAGAGGACCGTCTGTCGGGGAGTTTTTGTCCAACAGCCTTGAATAGTTGAATGGCTTCCTTTCTCGGCTTAGAAGGAAGCAGATATTCCGCATCAGTCCCCCGATCTTAATGACAGAGGCCTGCACTTGATTGAGTTCTGGTAAGATCTGTCCCTCGCTCAGGCACTGTTTTTCACCAAACATCGTATTGTAACGGTCCGAAAATTATCCGCTCAGAGAGTTCGTCATCAGATGCGTGCAGTGCCAACCATTCGGTCTTCACTTGACGAAACACTGCAATACATTCAGAAAATGGATGCGTTGTTTGACAAAATCAACGCAGTTCATTCTGCGGGAGCTACTTTGACTATTGCTTTGTGATCGTGGAAATGATTCTTGATAAAAACATCTATGAATCATAAATGTTCTATTTTCGTTTGGTAGAGTATCCTACCTGTAGGATTTTCATCCGTTGCCGAACGAAGCCTTTA
>JAPOUL010000120.1 GCA_026708685.1 Bacteroidota bacterium | reverse complement strand
ACAGCGATTGTAGAGGACCTACCTCCATCCCTTATACAGTTACAATATTTCGTCGACTAAGTCATTGCTTACATCCAAATATATTTACGTGGCACACGGATAACCCGAATACGTAAGATATTTCTCGCAATGACCAGTGCTGAACTTTCAGTAGTCAAAGCGATCGAGAAGGCTCTCATTACGACCTATCATCATATGCCAGGCGGCAGAGCCTAATATCACTACACAAAGTGGACAGTCCTCTCGCTCACCTGATCCCAGAGCCACTTGACAGTATTTGACCACTGAGGAATGAGACGGATCTCATCTAAAAATAAAACAGTCCCATTCGGAGATTCCATAGCTGCCTTTCTCGCACGCCTCCACACTTCAATAAGAATTTCTTGACTGGGCTTTCCCCCAATAGCTTACAAACTTCCGTATTGTTCTGGATCTGTCCCATCATCCTCCTTAAAATCCAAGCTGTCCATAGATATTATATGGACTTAATGCCTAGTTCCTGTACCTTGCGGTGAACCTGCAGAGCGATTGTGGTTTTACCCACTTGCCGTGGCCCGGTAATGGCAATAATGCGAAGTTAGGCACTCACCGAAATCCGTTCCATAACTCGATCGAAAGATGGTCGATTGTATTGAATTTTACGCATTACATCTATAGTGAAGAATTTTCTTCATCATAGTCATTTCCAACATAGAATAGGTTCCTAATTCAAAATGATATGCCAATTTTACGTGTGATCTTGGCAGATTTCAATGAAATGACCCTTGTGATCTGGTCAACGCTTATGGTGTATCTCCTTCAGGTGAGATTATTCATTACAACTCTATTAAATGATCACTATGAGTGCTTCTATCTCCAGCACTCTGAAGATGATGAACGAATGATACAAGAGTTCTACCCCAAATCATGCTCATCTATTGATTGTTTTGATTGCTTCTGGATACTGCAACCATGAATGCTACTGAACTCGGCATTCATTACCAGTGATCATTTTAAGCATACGAAGTGGCATGTTCAACCCTGCTGAAAAACCTATTTCCCCGTCTGCGTATGTAAAAAAGGAGTATTGGACTCAACTATCCTATTTTGATCAAGATTTTACAACAAACGCTGAGAAATTCCGTATCATTCAATGCTTGTTAGTTGCTACCCATAACTATCATCACACTGATTGAAATTTCGTATCTTTGCACCAAACCTACTGGTCCACTCTGACGCATGCCTGCTTTTGATGTTGCACCGAAATGTTACACCTTCTCAGCAACACTGACCAATGGTCGTTTACCTGCCGATTTTCAAGACTACTTGATTTCTCTACGCCGACATCTCCATCGTCATCCAGAAGTCGGTTATCAAGAATTTGAGACGAGTAAGCTGATTAGAGCACATCTGGAGCACCATGGCTTGAATGTATCTGGACCCCACGCAGAAACAGGACTCTTCGTAGACATTGAAGGGATATCACTTGGCCCACACATAGGTTTTCGCTGTGATATTGATGCCCTTAAATTACAAGATGCAAAACGGACGGATTATGCATCAAAACATTCAAATGCTACCCATGCATGTGGCCATGATGCTCATACAACCATTGGAATCGGACTTGCCATCAATCTCCACCGACTACGCTCTCAATTAAAAGGGCGGGTCCGGGTATTTTTTCAGCCCAATGAAGAGGGCAATCCGAGCGGATCCGTTCCAATGATTAAAGCTGGTGTGTGCGATCCACTTGAAGCCCTTTATTGCATCCATGTTGATCCAGCACTTGATCTTGGCCAATTTGGGGTACCCGTAGGACAGGTGACCGCATCGTCCGAACGCATTCGGGTGGAAGTTCATGCCCGAAGTACGGGGCATTCCGCTCGCCCCCATGCTGTTAAGGATACCATCTGGATTGCTACGCAGCTTCTTACGCAATACTATCAATATATTGGCCGAATCACGGATGCACGCCATCCAGCAGTTTTTACGGCTTGTATGATTGGAGGTGGAATGGCCCATAATGTGATTCCCTCAACGGCATGGTTTGAGGGAGCTCTGAGATGCTTAAATGAACAGGACCGTGTGTTTCTTTTGGACTACATGAAGCGCACTGCTGAGCAATTTGCCAACATTCATGGGGTTGACATTGACTTTATTCAGGTTGAAGGACTCCCCGCTGTAATCAATAATTCTGCATTAGGTCAGAATGTACGTAGCTGTATTCATGAATTGTTTGACGAAGACGCTTCCATAGACATTGGTGTGCCAAGCATGGGGGCAGAAGATTTTGCAAATTATCTGGCACATGTACCTGGGATGATGATCCGCGTCGGTACGCGAAGCAGCAAATCAACCAGTTACCCACTCCATGATGCTCATTTTGATATTGATGAACAGGCACTATTGCATTCAGTAGAGCTCATGACCGATGTGATGATTCGTCATTTAGACAAAAAAATTTCTGCTTAAATGAAACAATCCCATTGCATCTGAGTTTAGGTACTAATTCTCAATTTTCTCCATATGGACACGCCAAATTCTCCCGTTAGCCTGAGTCCTCGTGCCTCCGAGGAGGTGCGTAAAATACTCACCACTGAAACCATCCCCGATGGTTATGGGCTCCGAGTCGGAGTGCGTGGAGGCGGATGCAGTGGCATGAGCTATATTCTTGGATTTGATAAACTTCGCGAACACGATATTACCTTTGATTGGGAAGGAATCATCATCTACATTGATAAACGACAGGGCCTCTACCTCATGGGAACCACCATTGACTACCAAGCCGGATTGGATGCACGAGGTTTTGTATTTGAAAATCCCAATGCTACTCAAACATGCGGCTGTGGATCTAGTTTTGCAGCCTAACCTTACCGCTCATGGATAGCCACAGTAACTTCTCCAATCGCGTCCGCGATGTCATTTCGTACAGTCGGGATGAAGCCATTCGGCTCGGTCACGACTTCATTGGAACCGAGCACCTCTTGCTTGGAATCGTTCGCGAAGGTGAGGGAGTTGCTGTTCGCGTCCTCCGAAACCTTGGCTGTAATCTACAGCAACTCAAAAAAGTCATTGAGACCACCGTTCGATCAGGTGGCGGCACGCTTACCGTTGGAAACCTTCCTCTCACCAAACAAGCCGAAAAAGTTCTTCGAATCACATATCTGGAGGCTAAACTCTATAAATCGGATGTGATTGGTACCGAACATTTGTTGCTGAGCCTTCTGAGAGACGATGACAACATTGCTGCTCAGATCCTTCGTGATGGGTTTTCGATCACGTATGAAACCATGCGGTCTGAGCTGGATTCCATCCTGACCGGCTCCTCTTCCAATGTCCGCAAAGGAGACTCTTCCCGAGTTCGAACTTCGGGAAGTCGGTCGCAAGGCAGTCAGCAGGACAAATCCAAAACGCCCGTTCTTGACAATTTTGGGCGAGACCTGACGCGCCTGGCCGATAAAGGTCAGCTTGACCCCGTGATTGGCCGACATAATGAAATACAACGCGTGGCCCAGATCCTGAGCCGTCGCAAGAAAAATAACCCCGTTCTCATTGGCGAACCAGGCGTCGGCAAAACCGCGATTGCAGAGGGACTCGCCATGCGTATTGTTCAACGTAAAGTGTCCCGCATTCTCCATGAGAAACGTATTGTTACGCTTGACCTTGCAGCACTCGTAGCAGGTACAAAGTATCGTGGGCAATTTGAAGAGCGGCTGAAAGCCGTCATGACAGAATTGGAAAAATCTCCCGAAGTGATCCTCTTCATTGACGAGATTCACACTATCGTTGGGGCTGGTAGTGCATCGGGCTCCCTTGATGCCTCCAACATGTTCAAACCCGCTCTTGCCCGCGGAGAATTGCAGTGCATTGGAGCGACCACACTTGACGAGTATCGCCAGTATGTAGAAAAAGACGGTGCACTCGATCGACGCTTCCAGAAAATTGTGGTCAATCCTGCTACACTTGAAGAAACCCTAGACATCCTTCTTCAAATCAAGGAGCGCTATGAAGAGCATCATGGTGTTACCTACCGAAAAGATGCTATTGAATTCGCGGTAAAACTTTCGGACCGTTACATTTCAGATCGCCACCTTCCCGACAAGGCGATTGACATTATTGATGAGGCTGGTGCACGCGTTCACCTTGAAAACATCCATGTACCCGACTCCATCCTGAAGCTTGAAGCTGAAATTGAGGTGACACGAGGCAATAAAAATGAAGTGGTCAAACAGCAGAATTTTGAAGAAGCAGCCCGATTGAGAGATATTGAAGAACGTTTGCGCAAACAACTGGATGAAGAGAAAAGTGCTTGGCAAAGCCTTCATGATGAGAAGCGATATGAAGTGACCATGGAAGATATTGCATCCACGGTCTCCATGATGACTGGAGTTCCTCTTGAACGTCTATCCAAGCCTGAGCAGAAAAAACTGCTCACCATGGAAGAAACCCTTAAAAAACGCGTCTTTGGGCAGGATGAACCCATCTCCAAACTTGCCAAAGCGATCCGCCGTACACGTGCTGGACTTAAAGATCCAACAAAACCTATCGGATCGTTTATCTTTTTAGGTCCTACTGGAGTGGGAAAAACAGAGCTTGCCAAAGTCCTGACAGAATATCTGTTTGACAGCCCTGATGCACTCGTACGTGTTGATATGAGTGAATACATGGAGAAATTTTCGGTGAGCCGTTTACTCGGGGCTCCTCCTGGATATGTTGGTTATGATGAAGGTGGACAGCTCACTGAAAAAGTGCGGCGTAAACCATTCTCGGTTGTGCTTCTAGATGAAATTGAAAAAGCCCACCCAGATGTCTTTAATATTCTTCTGCAAGTTCTTGATGATGGAATCCTGACCGATGGAAGTGGACGACGAGTTGATTTTCGAAACACCGTCATTATCATGACCAGTAATTTGGGGGCCCGTGAAATTCGCAATTCCAATGGCGGACTTGGATTTACACAAAATTCATCAGGGTCCAGCTACAAGGCAATGAAAGCAACCGTTGAGACGGCCCTGAAAAATGTCTTCAACCCTGAGTTTTTGAATCGCATTGATGACACGATCGTCTTTCATGCTCTGGAAAAAACACATATTCACGATATCATTGATCTACTGTCTGAAGAACTCCTTACGCGCGTCAGTGGACTCGGTATTGAAGTGGATCTTCAGGACTCTGCAAAGAATTTCTTGGTTGAACACGGTTTTGATGCAAAGTTGGGTGCCCGGCCCCTCAAGCGTGCACTTCAAAAATATCTGGAAGACCCTCTCGCCGAGGCCATTCTTGACCAAGGATTAGACGAGGGAGATCACATCCGGGTATTCCATCCAGAAGAGGACGATGAACTCTCCTTGAAGATTACTAAAGCGAAACGACCAGCCACTTCCAAAAAAGAAAAGGCCAAACAAAAAGAAGCCGCGAAATAGGACTCCCCTGATCAATGGTTGAACGCGTTGCCATTATTGGCATCGGCGTGATTGGTGGATCGCTTGCACTTGCATGGAAAGAGCGGCGACCAGAGTTGCACGTCACAGGTTTTGATCAACCTGACATCCTTGAGGATGCAACTCAACGGGGCATCATTGATCATCCAGCCTCATCTATTAGAGAAGCAGTCAGTCAAGCAGATGCAGTGGTTCTTGCCATACCCTTGGATACCATCAATTCCGTCCTGAACAGCATTGCACCCCATGTATCCCCCCATACGATCGTTACCGATGTTGGATCTGTGAAACAGCCCGTCATTGAAGAAGCAAACCGCCTGCTTCCCAATCATATCTGTTTTATTGGAGGACATCCCATGACAGGATCAGAACTCAGTGGGCTTGATGGTGCGGATGCATTTCTGTTTGAAAATGCACACTATATTCTCTGCCCCAACAGGTCAGATGATCAGGATCAATTTGATAGGCTAACATCTCTGATTGAAGGCACGGGGGCAAGAGTCTTAGCCATGGATGGAAGCGAGCATGATCGCATCGTTGCAAGCGTTAGTCATCTTCCGCAGCTGGTGGCAACTGCTCTTGTGAATGTGATCGCACGCCAGCAGAAGACCAATCCCCTTACCCTTCAACTGGCTGCCGGGGGATTCCGGGATATGACTCGGATTGCCTCCTCTCCTTTCAAGATGTGGGCTTCCGTTTTAGATAGCAATCAGTCCAATGTTGATCACGCCCTTTCTGAAATGATTGCTGATCTGGAGTTTATCCGCAACCAACTCCGTGAGGAAGATGATCTTCAGAGTCTGTGTCCTCTGTTTGAAGAAGCGAGCAAAGTTCGTGAGGAAATCCCACGTGACTTCAAAGGATTTCTGCGCCCCCTGTATGATGTTTTTGTTTATGCAAAAGATCAGCCTGGTGTTTTGTCTCATATTACGGGAACCCTGTTTCAACAACAGATCAGTATTAAAGATATTGAACTGCTCAAAATTCGTGAAGGTACAGGCGGAGCATTCAGAATCAGCCTTGAAGACGGACCAACGGCTGATGCAGCCGTGCATGCGTTGAATGCACATGGGTGCAGAGCCCACCGAATCCACTAACAACACCATGATCCGTTCAACACCTCTCAAAGCAACGCACCTTTCATTAGGTGCAAAAATGGTTGACTTTGCTGGCTACGAAATGCCCCTGCAGTATACTGGTATTCTTGACGAACATATGGCTGTTCGCAGATCTGCTGGGTTGTTTGATGTGAGCCACATGGGAGAAGTCTTTGCCATGGGCCCCAATGCAGCGTCCTTTGTTCAGCAATTGGTGACCAATGATATTTCTCAACTTGATCAAGGACAAGCACAATATACCGTCATGTGTAATGAATCTGGTGGTGTCATTGATGATCTTCTCGTGTACAAAGTTAACGAAGAAGCATTTATGCTGGTGGTCAATGCAGCCAATCTTCAAAAAGATTATGACTGGATGGTAAATCATAATCCAGTCCATACAGATTTACATGATGTATCAGAGCAGATGGGACTCTTGGCTCTACAAGGCCCTGCTTCCTTAAAAATTGCATCCCAACTTATTGGGGACCATATTTTTGATGTAAAGAACTACAGATTTTTAAAACCTAACCCAGGTGAATTCATGGGATTTGAGAAAGTCATCATTTCCCGTACGGGCTATACAGGCGATATTGGTCTTGAATTCTACGTTGAATCTGAAAATACATCATTACTGTGGGATGCCATCATGGAGGCCGGCTCCGATGAAGGGATTCAACCCGCTGGACTCGGAGCACGAGATACACTCCGTATTGAGGCTGGATTTTGCCTTTATGGGAACGAGCTATCCGAAACCATCAATCCCTATGAAGCACGCCTTGGATGGGTGACAAAATTGAAAAAAACCCATTTTATTGGTCAGGATGCACTTCGTACCATCAAGTCTGCAGGACCTGAGCGTCGCCTAGTTGGTCTGGTGATGAAGGACCGAGGAATCCCCCGCTCTGGATACCCCGTTGTATCGTTGTCTGGAGAGCCCATCGGGGAAGTCACCAGTGGATCACAATCCCCTATTCTTGCATGTGGAATTGCACTTGCTTATGTCAAGAATCATCCCGACTATACATCTCATGGTCAGGAGATTGGTATTCAAGTTCGATCTCGGATTCTGTACTGTACAGTGCAGCCTTTGCCCTTTTATAGCGGGCAGAGAAAGTAAGATTCCTTATATTGTTGCTTTGAACTCTTTTTGTTGAATTATGGCTAAGCCAAAAGCCAATCGAAAACGTACGAAGGGATCTTCCTCCGACAAGGAGGGTGCCCGATCCACTGGTCGCAGGCAGGAAATTCTTGGGGTTTTGATTTTCATCCTTGGGATCTTTATTGCCGTCAGTGGAATCACGTATTCGGCATCCGATGATCTTGTGATTGAAGGAAAGGCATTCTGGGAGTTATTCTTCCCTATGGACACCGAAGTCATTTCTAATGCCATTGGACCTATTGGGGCATGGCTTGCCTACATGATCGTACCCTCTTTCTTTGGATACACATCCTTACTATTGTGTGTGATTTTATTTATGTATGGATATTTGATTCTCAGAAAGAAATCTTTTCGTTCTCCCCTCACTGCTACCATCCATATCGTATGGATAGTTGTATTGTTAGCAACATTGTTAGGACGAATATCTATCTCTTCCCAAATTGATCTACACATTTGGGCCGGCCAGACCGGGATGTTTGTAGCGAATTGGCTGTATAGCACCCTTGGCTGGTTTGGTTCTTGGTTGGTGTTAACGATGGTTTCTATCATTGGGGGGATGTCGTTGATTGATCGCGATATTCAGTCATGGTTTGATCGTGCTGAGCAATCTTGGGTATCCATGATGAAGGCTCTGAAAGAAAAACGATCCATCCATCCAGAATCCCAAAACGACAACACTGTTCAAACCACTTGGGACGACCTTGAAAAAACCGTTTCTCCACCCAGTGAAGAAACGGATATGCCTCCATCTAACCAAGAGTTTGATGCCCCTCCTGCAGAGCCAACACTTGCTGAGGAACTGGAACCCAATGCGAAATTACCTCCTCATCCATCCATAAAGGTACAGTCGTCCTCTGCTCCATCCACAAAGCGATCAATCTCTACTCCTGAACCAGATCCCACCGATTTAGAACTCAAGGTGACTGAACAAATCACCGAAGAAACCGTCAGTGGATCAAGTTCACGAAGTTCTAAACTTGAAGATGGCTATAACTATCAATATCCCCATTCTGAGTTATTAGATGCTCCAACTCACAAGGAGCAAGAGATTGACTATAATGAGTTAGAAGAAAACAAAACAAAGCTTGTTGAGAAGCTGGCTCGTTATAAGATTGAGATCATCGGTGTCAATGCGACTGTTGGCCCAACGGTAACTCTCTACGAGCTTACGCCCGCTCCTGGGGTGAAGGTTAGTAGAATCAAGTCTTTAGAAGATGATCTAGCCATGGTCATGGCAGCACAAGGAATACGCATGATCGTGCCAATTCCTGGAAAATCTGCAGTTGGCGTTGAAATTCCAAATAGTCGACGGGAGCTTGTGCGTGTCCAATCGGTGCTGAATACTGCACGATTTCAAGAATCCAACATGCAGTTACCCGTAGTTCTAGGTAAGTCCATTGAGGGGGAGGTCTTCCTGCAAGACCTCACAAAGATGCCGCATCTCTTGATTGCAGGTGCAACTGGATCTGGGAAATCGGTAGGACTCAATACATTGATCACTGGACTACTGTACGCATGCGAACCATCCAATCTCAAGTTTGTGATGGTAGATCCCAAAAAAATTGAACTTCAGCAATACAGAGAGCTCAGGGATCACTTTTTGGCTATGCCGGATGATGGTGATGAGGCGATTATCACTGAAGTGAGTGATGCCTTGGATATTCTACGGGCCTGTGAACGAGAAATGAGTATTCGTTATGACCTCCTCAAAGAAGCTGGTGTCCGTGGGATTAGTGACTATAATAGTCGCTTTTCTAACGGAACCTTAGATCCAGACAATGGACATAAACATCTTCCTTATATCGTGATCATCATTGACGAGTTAGCCGATCTTATGATGACAGCAGGAAAAGACGTAGAGGCTCCCATTGCGCGGCTAGCCCAGATGGCACGTGCGGTTGGAATTCATTTGATTCTTGCTACCCAACGCCCATCTGTGGATGTTATCACAGGCTTAATCAAAGCTAATTTCCCCGCCCGGGTTGCATTTCAGGTCGCTTCCAAGGTAGATGCCCGCACTATCCTTGACCAGAATGGTGCCGAACAGCTCGTTGGCAATGGCGATATGCTGTATATGAAGGGAAGCAAGATTATCCGATTGCAAGGACCTTTCGTATCGGTTGATGAGATTGATCGTATCATGGATTATATCCAAAATCAGCCTGGTGCTGGCCCCTATCGTTTGCCTGCTGTTGAAAGTGAGCCCGAGTTAACGGTGACAGATCCATCATCCAACAATGGATCCACTGATGAATTATTTGAGGAAGCAGCCCGAATCATTGTTCGTCACCAGCAGGGCTCTGTTTCCTTGATTCAACGTAAACTATCGATTGGCTATACCCGTGCGGCTCGAATTGTTGATCAACTTGAAGAGGCCGGTATCGTTGGAGCATTTTCAGGAGCAAAGGCGCGAGAGGTTCTGGTTCCCGACGAGGTCTACCTCGAAAAAATCTTAAACAGCTAATTTTCACTCATTCTTAACCATTTTATTTTCATGTCAACTTCTTCTTCTCCACTTGTAGGAATCTTAATGGGGAGTGATTCTGATTTTCCCACCATGCGAAAAGCCGTGGATATCTTAAAATCTTTTGATATTCCTTTTGAGATGCATGTGATGAGTGCCCATCGTACGCCCGATCGTGCTCATGAATATGCTACCACTGCTCATAAACGAGGCCTCAAAATTTTGATTGCTGGTGCTGGTGTGGCCGCTCATTTAGGGGGCGTTCTTGCTGCCAATACACCTCTACCCGTTATTGGCGTTCCAATTAACTCTGGTGCCTTGAAAGGTCTTGATGCCTTATTAGCAACCGTACAGATGCCTAGTGGCATCCCCGTTGCAACCGTTGCCATAGATGGCTCTAAAAATGCTGCCCTGTTGGCAGTTCAAATTCTTGCGACATCGGACTCAGACCTATTGCAACGATTCTTAGATTACAAGGCAACCATGTTAGACGAGGTCCAAGCCAAGGATATGCGGGTTCAAGAAATGCTCAGTGCATGACCGTGCTGTTATAGTAGATCATATGCGATATAAAGTGTGAGATGCTATAAAGATATTGATGAGTCTGTATGCCCAGATGTATTCATATCTCAAAAATGCTTCAATGCCACAGAGTGAGACTTCAATCAATTCAAAGGTTTTGCATACGTCTTGAAAGACAATTATCGGCTCTCTTTGATAATTTCAGCATACTCATTGAGATCCATATCACAAGAAATCAGTCGCTTGAAGTTTTTGTTGGAAAGTTTTACTTGCCGTGCCATAAGGCTAATCAATGTGTGATCTATATCTTGCGATCCTTTGCCATGACTTACATACGTTTTAATCGTGGTTATTGTTCCGTCTGGCATATCATATGAATAGGAAATATGATGTCCACTTAAATCCTCAACGAATCCCTTTTTCTTCAAGGAAGACTTAATCTTCCTCCTCTTGAGCCGTTTGCAAAACCTACTTGCCAATTCTAAAAATGCACCAAGGGCACTACAGGGCAATATTTCTGCTGAAATGCTGAGGTTTCGCAAACGGCTCTCTTTAAAGGCATATTTCAACAAGGGTATAGGTCGCCCGAAGCCTTTGTGTAAATTCTGAAGCCTCTCTCGTCATTTTATTTGAATTGTCAAATACAAATCGTTTCCACATCATTCGTAGCATTGCTTCAAACGCATCTTTCAACTCTGCAATCGAATCTCCCCAGAGCAACATATCCAAATCTTCAAATTCAGCAATAAAATATGGTTCTTCCACTTTTTCGGTGGGTTTACCGATTCTGATAGCCTACTGGATATAAATCCAGACCACCGAGATGGAAGTAAATTGCATTCGCAAACCGCTCTTGATTTCGGAATCCTCGTGCACGAACTTTGATCGCTTTAA
>JAPOUL010000152.1 GCA_026708685.1 Bacteroidota bacterium | reverse complement strand
AGCAATTTCGACGGTTTATCAATCTGGTGTCCGCATGCTAGGCAATATGCCATAAGCCCTAATTCTCGGATATACGAACTGTTACATGCACTTGCTATCATAGTTGGACTCCAAAAGTATTTTTAAAGTATTCGCTCAATGAAAATATCCAAGTTGGAAATTAAACGTTTTCGTGGGATTCGAAAATGTGAGCTTAATTTTGATGGTGATGCTGTACTGATAGGTGATAATAATGTGGGTAAATCTACAGTATTAGAAGCCATTAATCTAGTTCTCGGACCTGACAGGCTCCGAAGCAATCCTGTCATTAATGAACATGATTTTTATGTAGGCGAATATCAGGAATGCGAATCTGGAAAGCCTAATGAAATAAAGATTCAAGTTACTTTAACGGATTTAAATGATGAACAACGAACCCGATTCATGAATGAAGTAGAATGGTGGGATAGATCAGCGAAAACTTTTGTTTCCTCCATAGAATCTATGGATTCCGATTTTGTTGAAGCTGCACTACGCGTAACATTCCTAGGTCAGTACGATGCTGTTGAAGACGATTTCTCGGGGCGAACTTACTTCACCCGAAGCTTGATGGATGAAGACACTCCAAGATCTTTTACCAAAATGGATAAAAGATTTTGTGGATTTCTTTATTTACGCTCCCTTCGTACTGCACGAAGAGCATTAAGTCTTGAACATGGAAGCCTACTTGACATCATCCTTCGGTTGAAAGAAATGCGCCCTCAGATGTGGGAAAACACGATTACTCAGGCCAGAAAATGGGATGTTGCAGAAGATCCAGAACTGGGAATTTCGGGTATTCTTGAAAGTATAGAGAAAGCGATGAGAAAGTATGTCCCTCACGAATGGGGAATTAAACCTCAGTTGAAAGTATCAGACTTAACTCGTCAGCACTTGCGACAGATCATTACCCCATTTATTAATTCGGGACTCAGCGGACATATCGCTCCATTTTATCGTCAAGGAAGAGGCACCCTAAACCTGCTTGTCCTTGCAATGCTGTCTCAGATAGCAGAAGTTAAGAAAAATGTGATTTTTGCAATGGAAGAAGCAGAGACGGCCATTCCTCCGTATGCACAGAAACGCATCATTCATGAAGTACGTAACTTTGCCAGTCAATCTCTATTTACCTCTCATTCACCTTATGTATTAGAAGAGTTCAACATCAATGAAATGACGATTTTAAGCCGAGAATCTGACGGTTTGATGAATCAGGGCTCAGTTAATCTTCCAGATAGCATAAAATCCAAACGATATCGGCGGGAGTTCAGAACACGTTTTTGTGAGGGGCTATTGTCAAGTCGGATTCTTATTGCAGAAGGAGCAACTGAGGCCTCAGCCATGCCAGCTGTAGCTCTCAGGCTTGCAGAACTTAACCCTGAAACGTATTCCTCTTTAGAATCACTTGGACTATGTACAATTGATGCTGGAGGAGAATCCAACATCGTTGATGTTGTGAAGATGTACAAGAAATTAGGAAAGACGATTTTTGCTGTATGTGATCGGCAGGATGTTGACAAAGAGAATGAAATTAATACTCATGTAGAGAAACTTTTTATGCATCAAGAGAATGGATTTGAAGACCTAATTATCAAGGGTACTACAACAAATGCGATGAAAAGATATTCAGAAACGATTGACTTACCTAATGAAATGAAAGTAAAGTATTCCAACCTAGACGAAGAATTTGAAAAAGCATTTCGGAATTATTTGAAGTCTTCAAAGGGAATTGGGGTAGCTGCTGATTTCTTGAGCCAATGTGTAGAGGATGAAATTCCAGAATGGATAAAGAGTACCTGCAAGGATCTCAAACACTTATGTTCTTTGGAATATGAACGTCACAATAAAGACAATGAAAAAATCGTTGACGAATAAGATCATGCAATCTCAAATTGAGCTATCATCAGAGCAAAAAGACATCCTTAATGCTTCAGGTAATTTACTAATAACCGGAGGTCCTGGATCAGGAAAAACGACTATTGCTATTCTGAAGGCCGCCAAGTTGGTAGAAAAGTTTCAATTATCTTCACAGCAAATTCTCTTCCTTAGTTTCGCCAGAGCAACCGTATCAAGAGTCACTGAGGTCTTAACTCAAGATTCATTTCTTACAGAAAAAACAATTAATTCCATAGATGTTGATACGTATCACGCATTCTTCTGGAGAATTATAAAGACTCATGGATATCTAATCGGATTACCGCGTACACTTTCAGTTCTCCCGCCGCCAGAAGAAGCGGTAGCACTATCGAAAATTCGTACTGGATACGGCAAGAGTAATCAACTATCTGATGATCAAAAAGAAAAGAAAATCCGCGAAGAAAGAGAGGAACAGAGACGAATAGCATTTGAGGAAGGCAAGATATGTTTTGACCTATTTGCTGATTTTTCATATCAACTAATCAAAGGAAGCACCAAGATTAGGCATCTCGTCTCATTGGCATTTCCAACTATTATTTTGGACGAGTTTCAGGATACAAACTCTGGTCAGTGGGAAGTAGTCAAGGAGTTAGGAAAAAACAGTAAATTGGTTGTCCTTGCCGATCCTGAACAGAGTATATACGATTTCATTGGTGCAGACCCGGCCCGTATTGATCACTTTAGAAAGTATGTACAACCTGAAGAATTTAACCTCAGTAGTAAAAATTACCGAAGTATTGGAACTGATATTATAGAATTTGGGAATGATGTGTTGCATGAAAAAGTTTGTACTCCTTCCCAATATAATGATGTCAAAATCATTGAATACTGGGCTCAACCTAACCCAGCATTTAAGGCTCTCAAACGTCAGGTCTATAGTGCAATTAAGCGATTGAAAAAGCATAAATCGAATCATTGGTCTCTTCTCGTGCTAACACCAACAAAAAAACTCACGATGCAGGTATCTGAAAGGTTAAACAGTTCCTCTCCACCAATCAGACATTCGGTCACAATTGATATGGCAGGAGCAATCCTTGCTACGGAGATTTTTGCTTTTATTTTACAACAAAAATCGAGCGACAATCACCTTGGTGAATTTTTGAATCTTCTGAGTAATTTCTACAGGGGTAAAAGTGGAGATTCTCCAACTAAAACTGGCATGAAGGAAGCACAAAAAATAGAAAATATTGTTGAGAATTTGCTACGGAACAACAACGATTTAAGTAAACTAAGAAAGAACAGTATTATTCACTCTATTTCTAATACTTACGAGATGTGCAGGTCAATTAAGTTAACTGGCAACCCAAACAAGGATCTGTTAAAGCTAAAGGATCTATTCAAAGAATCAAACTGCAAACGCTTACAAGAAGTCGCAAAAGCATCAAAGAATATCAAAATACTTAGTCGAGGAACCCAATTGCGTGGAGCTCTTTCATCTCAATGGAGAGAAACAGGTTCCTATACTGATGCCTTAGAAATTTTCAGAAGATGTAATGTGCAAGCACACTTTGCAAGATCGCAAAAAATTCAGACGGGAATAGTGTTAATGAATATGCACAAGGCAAAGGGACATCAATTTGATGAGGTCATCATTTTTGAGGGATGGCCTCTCAGAAGTAATGATCAAATTACATCAAATCATGATCGAATTGTTCAAGGTAATATTACTAAGAATGTTTCTCCAAATGCAAGACAGAATCTTTATGTAAGCATTACAAGAGCTAAGTCCCGTACTACAATATTAACACCCAAAGGTAACCGTTGTGTTTTGTTTTGAATGTGCGGCACATTCATTGAATAATTGGAGTCTATGCAATGCGGGAAGTAATCGCCTATTCCGATGAATAGAAAGACGTTGAAACGAAGGCAGAGAGATAGGAATACGATCATTCGTGATCTCTACTATTTGAGTATCATTCTTGAGAGCATGAGCGTTTGACTGATTTCTTCAATTCTACACCAGTAGTATACACATGATCATCAAAGGCTATATCGCCCAAGAAAACCTCACAGAAGTGAGAAATAGAAGAACTTGGAACACCCCATTAGCGTCAAGGTTTAATCGCTTTGAAGGTGTCTTCCCGTAAAACTCAAAAGTGTGTCATCATAAGGGCTTAATTTTGATACGGGAACTTGCAATAATGGTTCTTAGTTTACCTTATATTTCGTAGACACTTTGTATTTCTCGTTCATGGCTCTTTACTGTAGAGTGAATCACTCTTCTCATCAGATTGATAGAGTACTTAGAATGGTGATGTATGTTGACAGGATTCAGGAAATGAAAGATAGTCTCAATGTAACAAATGAGACTACCTGCATAGGTGAATGCGTTGACATAACTGAGAAAATCTTTTATGTTGATCAGACGAAACCGTGGCTGTTGCTAAACCATCATCCGTTTGAGATGTAGATCCAGAATTCCTCGCATCATCCAACAATTATACAATTTCTTCAAGCATTATAGGAATATGTCCGCAGTCGATTTTAGCAGTATTGACATTCTCTTAAACTCCCCAGTTCATTTGAATCCATCAACTAATGGTCATTCTGGTGAATTCAGAGGAGAAATATCTATGAATTACTCTGCCAAATCAGATCATCGGATTCGTAGTCATCAAGAGTTGATGGTACTTAGGGAAGTATCCACTGTAAATGAGTCTTTAGTGAACAACCAAAATACAGTTGATACTGCTACTGATCCGTCTTTTCAGGATATAGTGAATAATCTTGAACTATACACATCAAATCTATCGTTATTATCCCCTCAAAATAGCGATCAATCCCTAGATCAACCATCTCTAACCCATCTTAATAGAGATTCCTATTCTGCCTTTATGCAGATCAAATCTACCAATGGTTCTGATCTACTCAACTCTGATGTGGATTCAAAAATTGAATTTGCGGACTCTCATGAAAATATGTTCAAGATCATAGAAGAATCAGGTTATAGCAGAATAACTAAACGTCTCAGATATTTACATGAAATCACAACTCCGTATGATCCTTATGATCCTCCAATGGATCTAACATCTCTTAAAAAATTAGGATCATTTTTTATCAATTTTGGAGCTTCACTTCCCTGTCCTGCTATAGGAATATGCCCTAATACTCTCCTACAGGCTGAATGGCATTCCAAGATTATGTCTGCTGTGATGAAATTCCTCAAAGACGGGAATATTCGCTATGCTGCTTTTGTTAAGTATCCAGATAATTCGCAAACAACGCAAGGTACGGATACTCGTGAAAATGCTCTTCAAGAAATTATGCCCTATATCAAACACTACTTTGGTCATGAATGATAAGGATTTAGATGATAGTCACCACATCTCAAGATATTGTAAGCCTTCATCTATTGAGAATGGAAGGCTTCTGGCAAGTGCTTTTGAATTAAGAGAAAACGAAGGAGCATTATCAGTGAATTGGATTGAGCATTACGAAAAGAATACCATATCAGAGGGGATTGATTGTATTCGTCAGGTTTTTATCAATAGGGGATTTGGACTTAGTCACAATGGCAGATTCGCCTCATTAAGTGTTAGTGATGTAAAGAAGGTGATTGCACAACACGGGACATCTGATCCCCAAATTTTGCGATCTCCCACACCAGATGGACTTGATCCTTCACACTGCGAAGTTCATGGATATACTCATGATGATGTGTTGATCATGGCAAAACTTGCCGCATTAGTACTTAGAGAAAATTTATTTCCTGGACGAATCTGATCGAAAATTCATACAATAAATTTTTAGTATATTAGTATGCAAGAAATTTAGTGCCCACTTGAGGAGAAATTACAGTATACACTACCATCAAATATGTTATTTCCAGATAGATAACGACTAAAAAGTTGATTGGATATATTTCTTGGCGTATGATTACTTACGGCTTGAAACTTAATTTTCGGTGATTCAAAATGCTTGAATTTATTACTGGTTATATTGCATCAAAAGTTGTTGACTATCTCACGTCATCACTGGTGAAATATTTTAAACCATTGTTTAGTCGCGATACAGATCTTTTATCTGATACCTACAGAGGCCATCACATTAATCTCTATGTTACTGCAGTTGAAAAAGGGAATGATCCATTGAATGCACTGACTAAAGAGAGCGATTTTCCATATTTGCTGAGATCTGCAATTACTGAACCTAATCTTGATGGTCTAATTGAGTTGATCAGAAATGGAAGCCATCAAGAAGCTCTCAAGCATTCAGAAAAACAGATCAATGATATTCTTGAAGTGATTGAAAAGAATTCTGATCTTGAAGAACGTTATTCGGAGGCTTTACGGATTTACTTACAGAGACTTTTATTCATTGCATCAAATTCAGCAAGTTGGTTAGGACAAGTTGATTTAGCTAACAGATTTTGGAGGCGTGTACAAGATTTGGGGCCGATTGATTCAAATCACTATTTACAAGCCGCCATCACGGCCTTCAATCTGGGGTTAAAAAAAGAATTTGATTACATCATTGATAGTATGGAGAAGGACTCATCCGATTATCAAATGATTCCTCCCTTTCAGGCCTTTGTTGAGGAAGATTGGCACAAAGTAGATGAACTTCTAATTGATACATCAGAAATTGATTATCTCCTCTTACGAGTAGAGGCAAGGCTCAAAATCATTGATGCAAAAGATGTTACTGCCGTTCAATTGACAGCAGATTTGCTGGAGAGTACAGATCATGACACCAAGCATTCAATCATTAACTTGAAGCGTACAGAATTGACTTATGAGCTACTAAACATGATAATCAGCAACTATACTCCGCTTGATTTCGATCGATCTACCTTGATTAATCAATTGATTCGTCGATTACATATAGTGCTCTCAGAAAGTGATCCAACAAGTATGTTTCATGTCAAAGCATTGAAATATCTTCGTATGATCGCCGTGCTTCTAAAAGATATAGAACTCATTCATCTTTTTCAAGAGGGCATTCAAGAAATTGATGGAACTCTCAGAGCATCAATTTTCATTTCAAGTGATTCAGACATCACTGTGGACACTGTTAACCATTGGCACAGAGATGGTAAAATTGATTTGATTCAGACTGTCTTGTTGAAAGCGGAGATTGATTCATCAATGCATCTATACAGTGAAATTGAGACAGACCTGCGAATGGCATTGTATTCTACACCAGATTCCAGAGTACGTGCTCAAGTACTTTCCAAGTTAATACGATGTCTTAATCAACAAGATAGATTTGACGAGATCCAAGAATTAATTGAAAGTACGCCTCTTTTACCCGCAGATAAATGGCTTTTAAAAGTGCGAAATCTCGAAAAGAATATTTTGACTTCTGATTTAATCAATCAGGTTGAAGAATTCCCACTAGATGTAGATGTTATTGAATTTCTTGCTAGGTATTATCTCTCGAAAGTCACATTTGAGTTTCGGAAAGATCAAACCACTGATAGTGCAAACTCCAAAGATGCAAAGGCATCATTGAGATGGACCTCTCGCCTGATAGAAATCTTACCCACAAAATCCTCAAAGTTGCTTTATGCATACTCCCTGTTTGCTACACATCAATACGATGACTTATTAAGTTTATGTCGAAAATCTGACTCAATATATGCAATGGATGCCGCTGAATGGGAAGCGTGGGCCCTGATTGGTTTAGATAAAATAAATGAGGGAATAGAGCAACTGATCTGGGCTTCCCAAAAATATCCAGAATCTATCGATTTTGTAATTAATGCCGCTGTGTTTCTGATCAACGAAAATAGACCTGAAGAAGCCGTAAAGATCCTTGAACCAAAGGTTTCAAATGAGACCCAAAACCATCGTTTTCTATCCATATATGCTCACTCTCTTCGAAAACACTGCCCCAATTCAAGAGATATCTCTTCAGATGCCTATGATTTGTTTGCTCAATCTTATAATTTGAATCCTGATCCACAGATCGCCATGTCAGCATGGTTTGCTGCCAAAGCTGCGAACAGAGAATCAGAGGCCATTGATTATTTCACTGCAATGCTGAAGGGAGCACATAGTCATCAGGCAAATACCCCCGAAGATATTGTCAACAAAATTACTCAATCGAAAGATCGTCCTGTAAAATTTGAAAATAGCCTAGATATGCTCAAAGATTTATGGTTAAGAGAGCAGAAAAAAATGGAGATATTGAGTGATCTTCTGAATGGACATGCACTGTCATATTCTGATTTTTTTCGTCATACTGGACGATCATGGGAATACTGGTCTCGTTGGGTAGGGCAATATGAGTCACGAAATTCATCAGGGGGCCCAATTTCGGGTCATTTTTCAATTCTTTCAAAATGGCCCTATGAAAAATCTACCTGTTTTAGTCAAAACGATGTCAATCAAATCAAATTACTCCTAGATCAGACAGCAATCATGACTCTCGGACTATTGGGATCAGAAACAGCGGAGCATATTCTAACTTCATTACAACTTAGCTATATCTCTGACGAAACGATTCAATCCATGAGTCGTGACTTACAGCGTATTAATGGCCAACTGCTTTCCCATAATGATCAATCCTATATTGATGCCAAGGATTTGATTATGAATAAGCCCAATGCAATTGGTAAATTCTCAACGGAAATAGAATCAGCACTACCCGATGATCAGGATATGGGACCTTTCCGTGTGGATATCGGAGTGGCTATCCATTACAAGACTGTATATATTATGGATGTAGATGATGATCGTCACAAGAGTATAGATCCTCAGACTATAATGACTTCATCTGCTCTACTTGCCTCTTTCAATTCTGCTGGGTTGATCACAGAGGATCAAGCAAATGAGGCAGAAGTAAAGTATAGTAATACATTTAGAGGTTGGAAGAATGAAGTACCACAATCAATTCAAGAATCATATGTATTTGACGAACCATCCTTGATTACATGGATTGATGCAGGATTTACTGAAATAATTAGAGACTACATCATGGTTGGACCGATAGCATGGAGTAACATACGTGATAGATCTGAACGTTATCTAGCAATGAAACTATCTCACGACAGACTCACAAAGATAAACAGATTAGTTAAAGATATGCTTCTTCAAGGGACTATAGAAGAGATTGAATTAATGGATTTAGATGGCCACTCTGATGAGGAATCAGAGAATTTTAAAGTCATTGAAGATTTATGGTATAACTCACTAAGAATAGTGCGTACAGCCATGCACCATGGATTTCAATTATGGGCTGACGATAGGTTTTACTCGTTGCTACTTGGCTATGGAGGACCAGAGAAAATTGGACAGGAAATTGTGGAAATCTGTAGTCACCTTGCTTCATGGGAAATGGAAAGTCCACATTTCTCAACATTTGAAGTAATTGCTCAACTCATATCGTCAAAGCATTTACTGCCAATTGATGGACAGAAGATTGCGTATAATCTTTTCAAGATGGGGTACCGGACATCACATCCATTGGTTCTCATGGAAATCATTCGACAGTTTCCTGTGGAAAAGGATGATGGTATTTCGCGTCCTATTCAGAACATCATCCACTCTATTAATGATCTCCAAAATCATCTGCCAGAGTTATTTGATAACTTTTATCCAAACAGAAAAGGATTTATTCGTATAGCATCAGCTAATTTAGCCGAGCATTTTATTGTTGCTGTTTGGAAAAATCAAGATATTAAATTGTCAGAGAGGCAGTTATTAGCCAAAGCTATTCTTCAATCGTTTGAAGACGTATCTACAGAAACTGGTCTTGTTACTCATGAGGCTATTCCTGATCCATCATTTCCACTAATTTGGTCAAGATTCGTTTTTGAATTTTACTTACTATTCAATAAGAAACAAATCTCTAATGATCTTTTCCATACATGTCTTCAATGGTTGGGAAAGGAGGCACTTGACCGACCAAAATATTTTCCACAAATTGTAAGAGATCTCGAGGATAATATCTTGATTGATATCAAATCTGCAATCATAGCATCAAATGAAAACCAGCATCAATTTCCGCTATCGGATGTCATTACTGCATTTATATTTCCCAATAATTATCTTCTCACAGAAACCAAGCTTGTGAGTACGTATAATATACTCATGCGTAAAACTGTAGCAATGTTGACGAATAACAAAATGAACCCTCAAATTGATATTACTTATCAGGCTGATTATGATCAAAAAAATTTATCAATTCTTATTTCAGAAGAAGAACATGAGGAGATTGCGACTGAGGTACTGAAACGGGCAGCTGGTGGAGATCACCAATTCTCTCATTTTGTCAAAGGAGTGGACTTATTATTTACCTATCTCCGTGAACCTACTTCTGGTTTGATAGATCAAGGATTTCCCGACGATGAAAAGCTTACACTCCCTGTACGATTTTCTCTCTTCAGACTATTATGGTTAGATCTTCCGTCTTCTTTATATCAGAATATCGTTAATATCATAATTTATCAAATGGCACCGATTGATCCGTTTTTAGCATCTCAGATATCGGAAGAAGAAGATAATTTGTTATCAGATGATAAAAAACTAGCAGAAAAAGCGAAAATAAAAATAGGCATTGAATTACTTAAAAGTGGGTATTTTGATATTCAACGGAATCTCATTCATGCTGTCCATAGATTAAGAAGTTATGACCTAAATGATTTTATGCAGTTCTTGGGTTGGATAGGTGCCGACAGAGCCCAAAAGTTGATCAGTCACCCAATTCAACCAAAAGTACTAGCTGTGGATGGTTTATTAGTTTCTTGGAAACATCTACGCGGTCGATCACTGCTCGCAGATTTTTTTGATGACGGATCATCGTTAATTGAAAACATTAATCAACAGGATGGTAATGACGAGTATCACGATGAAGATGAGACAGCAATAGAAAACTTAGTAGATTGGTTGTCCAATGCAGTAGATTTATGTGAAAATTCTGATGACCCATTTGAGGCATCTTGGGCACTCTATTCCCTCTTGTTGGTGATTTCTTCAAATAATCTAAATCTTCAATTAATAATTAGAGAACCCTCCATGAGCGTATTGGATTGGGTCACTTCTTATTTAGATTTATCTCTAAATCCCGACAAGTCTGAACCGACTGAAATTCAAAAACATATACAGTTAAGAAGTCTACTAGCGTCATCTACTATGAGACTTGCAACATATTCATGTAGTGGAGAAAAACATCTTCAAACGTGTGAGCAAGCGTATGACCCACAGATGACTTGGCTCAACAATGTTTGGCTTCTCTCGACTAAGCTACAACAAAGTCTATTAGAGCTTCACGATGGAATTGCAGGGGCCACGGATACTGCACTTTCTGCGATTCAGCATCTTGAGCTTGATTCTACCAATATTAGTGTAATGGATGATTTTGATCCATTAGCTTTTGGAAAAAGTGGCGATAATTTGGGTGTAACTCTCACTATTACTGCAATGCTTAAAACAGTTGACATGCTGTCAAAAAATAACAATAACTGGACTTGGTGTACGAACTCAATTTTTCATCGAATTGAAGAATTAGCAAACCAACCCTCTCAAAATCTTAACAATCAAATGGAGGAATATGGAAATTGTCTAGGCCTTAACTATCCTCTTAGAGAAAAAATAGCTGCTATGAAATTATTGAAGGCATTACAAGATGACCCATAAGCACTAACTTGTTTAGAAATATTCTTCAATTTGCGGATTTCTGCGACGATAATTGTCTCGTATCCCCTCAGAGATGTGA
>JAPOUL010000110.1 GCA_026708685.1 Bacteroidota bacterium | reverse complement strand
GATGGCACCACGCTGTTTGTCAATATTCAGCATGACGGATTGACCTTAGCCATTACGGGTCCGAGGACATGACTCAATGTCTCGGGAATGACCATAGATCTCAACACTCTGACGCAATGATCAGAGGATGGATCACCTCATGTGGGAGTCAAGATCGTTAGGGATCAATATAGCAGGAGATAATTTTCAAGATTCTCAAATAACTCGTTGTAGTATCGTCGGGCTTGGCGCGGAGAAACCTGCTTGGAGGTATAGTTGCCGCTGTCTCCTCCTAATATTCCAGATATTGGGGATCCATCTGATAACTCTTGAATGTCTAAATTGAGAAGGACCTGCGTTCCGATCGGAGTTGTAGAGATCAATGCGGAGATCTTGCGGCGCGTAGGGCCACTAAGGAACGAGAAAAGTCGGTCATGAGCACGGTAATCGGTGTTGATGATCCCCTCGTCTTTTTCAGCGTCAATTACTGCATATCCATGTTCTGCGAGCACCAGAACGGTCGCATCAAAAACGCGATCATAGTCCAAATCATACACACGGGAACGCTCTGTAACAGATAGGCTTTGAGTCGAGACACAGCCAGTCAGTAAAAGTAAAAGTAATGGATAGTATTTCATCAATAAGGTGATAATGGTATTTGCTTTGTCGCACTCAACGGCGGTAAAGTCACAAAATCGCAAGTTAGATCTATTGGGTAGGTTGTATGTCCAGTGTGATTTCAGGATGCGTATTCGGTGCAATCACCGCATTGAGAACTTCAAACGCAACGAAGTAGGGGCCTTCTTCATCAACGGTCTTTAAGGTAAATTCCGTCACTGTATGGGGCATGACCTCCACAATGTTCGCATCTTCATGGAAGGTATACTTTGAAATATTTCGTAGTAGAAAACGAGCATCTGAATGGTTTTCCAGTTGAATGTCCAGTACGGAAGTTCTAGGTCTAAATTCAGCATTCACAACTTCAAGGGACGCGTCAATGAGGGGGAGCAGTTCTGACTCACGCCCAATCAGGGTATTGCGATGCCATGCGACCGTGCGACGATTGCGGAGTGCCTCGTGGATACTTTCTGCGGTCTTTTGTTGGGCAAAGATAAGAGTGACGGGCCGATGTCCGCCATCTGCAATGTCATAATCCCAGTCAATCAATCCATGAATGTCACTGGTTCCAATAATCGCAAGATGATGGTCGAGAGCAATCTGTAGAGCCTCATCTGAGTACGTATATTGATTGGCAACCTCAATGCCTTGAAGCAAATTGGCATCTATGAGCGTATGATGGAGATCCGTGAGTGTGGCTACGCCATCTGAACGCTGTGGAGTCCAGGCTGGATGGTTCCAAAATGCAAAGGCTCCCTGTTGCTCTACGGCTTCAAATACCTGCATGACATCCATGAACTCTTCGCCCTGTGGAGCAACCAGTGCATTGGCATCGGTAATGAAGATGGCATTCACATGTCCAAGAGGCATACCTCTGGTAATTTCTGCACCGGGAATGACGATGAGTGGATGGTCACGGTTGACCCGCTTGGCCACTTCATACGATCGATTATGATCGGGCAGGGGAATATCAGACCGATAAGGAAGGTACTCCAAATGCTCGGTGATGGCAATAGCATCAAGATGATCACGGTGAGATTCCTCAATTCGAATATTGGGCCATACACTTCCATCAGAGAAAACACTATGTGTGTGCAGATCACAAACCATAGTATGATATCCAGGTACATCTGGAAACTCAATGGGGCGATGATCCTGTGCAGTGGCGGTCAGGGAAATCAACAAAAGTGGAAAGAGAGTCAGAGCAGAGCGCATAGTTTTCAAAATTTGGAAGCACACCAGCGATATAGTGGTTTAACCCAATAATAAGAACAATTTCCCTAAGAATTGAATATGTTTTCACAGTCCATACCCCGTCACACCAAAATTATCTCAACGTTGGGGCCAGCCTCAAGTGATCGTGAAACGATTGCAGCACTGATTGAGGCTGGAACGGATGTCGTCAGACTCAATTTTTCTCATGGTGAACATGAGACGCATCGCAAGGTGGTGGCTCTGGTTCGTGAAGAGGCCGATAAGTTAGACAAAACAGTCACGATCCTGCAAGATCTGCAAGGTCCTCGAATACGAGTGAGCCCCGTTGAAGGGAACTCGGTCATGTTGAATGAAGGATCCGAAGTGATGATTTCTGCATCCAGTTCAAGTGAAGATCTTTCTACGGGTGAACATATTTATATCAGTTATAAAGCCCTTGCCCAAGATATTGCACTTGGAGGGAAAATTTTGATGGATGATGGCAGGCTTGCCCTTACGGTTTTATCCATCAAGGGAGATGATATTCGTGCACGCGTGGATGTGGGAGGTATTTTGAAGTCAAGGAAGGGAGTGAACCTGCCCCATGTACGCACCAGTGGACCTGCATTAACAGAAAAGGATCTCGCCGATCTTGAAGTGGGTATTGATTTAAATGTGGACTGGATCGCCCTTTCTTTTGTGCGTAACGAGACCGATGTTGTTCACCTGCGTAAACATCTGAAAGCCGCTGGGCACCGTGCAGGGGTGATCTCAAAAATTGAAAAACCTGAAGCATTTGAGACGATTGATCATATCCTTGCTGTCAGCGATGGGATCATGGTTGCACGTGGAGATCTGGGTATTGAGATGCCCATGTCGTCCATTCCACATGCTCAAAAGACAATCATCCACAAATGTCTTTTAGCTGGAAAACCTGTCATCACAGCCACACAGATGCTGGAAAGCATGATTGAAGATCATGTCCCCACAAGGGCCGAAGCCAGTGACGTTGCCAATGCCGTACTTGATGGAACTGATGCCGTGATGCTTAGCGGAGAAACTGCAGTCGGGCAACATCCAGCTCATGTGGTCAATGCTATGGCACGAATCATTACGGCTGCAGAAGAGCACTGGTATGCCCTACCAGAGCGAAGCCGCGGGCTTCCAGAAGGACTCAGTGCAGTAGAGGATTCTCAGGATGTTACCGATGCCGTCAGTCTGACGGCCTGCGAACTGGCGAAAAATGTGGGTGCACGTGCACTGGTATGTCTGACCGCTTCAGGAGCAACTGCCAGAGCCCTTGCGAAACATCGGCCACGCATGCCCGTGTATGCGTTTACCGATTCACCTGCGGTGATTGGGCAGGTCGGTGTCTTGTGGGGAACCAAAGCATTCAAGATTCCCTTCCAAAGTGATACCGATGCCGGGGTCAGATTGGTTCAGCAGACATTGGTGAGTAAAGGGTATATCAGAAGCGGTGATACCATCGTTATTAGTGCTGGAATGCCCCTCCCCCGAAAGGGACGCACCAATCTGGTTCATGTGAGCTATGTAGATTGAAATGAGAAGCGTACGAATCTGTGTACTAAGCATACTACTGCTATGTCTGTCGGGATGTAGTAGCACCTCCTTTATTGGATCCAGATTCAATAATTTTTCGGCCTATTACAATACATTTTACAATGCTCAACGATCCTTCAAACAAGGGGTCAAAACCATTGAGGAACGCCTTGCTGACCAGCCGATCGATCGAGATGTGTTCATTTCGGTGTTCGGAAGAAATGATCAACTCACGGGTCAGCAGCAACCCTTTGAGGATGCGATTGCAAAGAGTGCCGATGTTGTACGAGAACATCCGAATTCCAAATGGGTGGATGATGCGATTCTGATCATCGGAAAAGCATGGTTTTATACGCTCAATTATGTGGGTGCAGAAGAAAAGTTTAAGGAAATTCTTGAACTGGACTCCCCGCTGAAGGATGAGGCCAATTTCTGGCTAGCACGTACGCTGATTGCCAGCGGTGCCTACGAAGAAGCCTCTACACATTTGCAAGCTATTCTAAGCCGTGACGATCTTTCAACCCGATGGGAAGTCGAATACCGATTAACCCTCGCTGAACTCTATGTTCAAAATCAGAATATAGAACCAGCAGCAATGGAGTTGGAACGAGCCATGGAGCAGATTCGTGGCAATGTTCGTGCATCAAGAGCACAGTTTTTATACGGTCAGGTTCTTGAGTATCTTGAAAGATATATGGATGCGGTGGAAGCGTACGATCGAGTTCAGGACTACAAACCTTTTTACGAACTGTCGTTTGCCGCACAATTTAATGCAGTACAGGTTCAGTCCGAGCATCTGGATCCATCGGAGGGACTCAGACGCTTGCGTCGCATGGAAAGAGATGATAAAAATTATGAGTATCGTGCAGAACTTGGCTACCTCCGTGGACGAGTCCTGATGGCATTGGGGGAGTATGATGAAGCTCTTACTGAATATGATGAACTGCTCTATGACCCCCAATCAGGTGGTTCAAGAGTCCGTGGCCGCGTGCACTATGTCTTGGGAACCTATTATCGGGATGTTCTCGTGGATTATCCCTACGCAGCCGCTCATTTTGACACCGCGTCAAGTGCAATCAAAACCGTTGGAAATCGCTCACGAAGCAGTCAGTCCATGACGACGACGCTCATCCCCTCCCCAAGTGCGATCATTGATGGTGATCAGCAGGCACAGGTATTTGGCAGTTTTTCAGATGTGCTTGATCAAATTGTCCTGATGGATTCACTGCTGTACCTGGGAACGCTTGATGACAGTAGCTTTGCTGCAGTGGTTTTGCAACTTCGTCAACAGAGAGCAGAAGAGTTGGAAAAAATGCGGGAGGAGATGCGTCAACTCCAGTCGGAGTCTGGATTTCGCAGGAATACGCCAGGGTTTGATGATGTAGGATTTGGAGAAACGGCTGTGGTGGCGGGGTCAGAAGGAGAGGCTGGATTCCTGTATCATAAAGACTCGCAGCAGATGATGTATGCACGGGAGGATTTTGTGTCCGTCTGGGGTGACCGCCCCCTTGCCCCCAACTGGAGGCGCATTGCAGCGATTGAGGCCTCGCTGGTTGAAGAAGCGGGGGTGGAAGAAAATTCTGCCGAGTCCAATAACCCCACCATTAACTTGCCCCGAGTGGATGTGTCCGCTGTTCCCCGAACCCAGCTGCAGTTTGATGAGATGCTCACCGAAAGAGCCAATGCTCGTTATGAATTGGCGAATGTTCTATTTCTTTCTATGGATATGCCTGACTCAGCGGCGGTATGGTATCGAATAGTCATTGAAGAAGACAGCGAAGAGGAAGTGGTCGAGCGTGCCTATTATGCACTTGCGGAAGTACAGCAGGCGTTGGGAGATACTCTTGCTGCCCATCGGCTGTATGAACTTTTGATTTCCGAATTTCCTGCATCCGAACTCACGTCTCAGGCCTATTCGCGACTCGGACGATCCAGTACAGGGGTCGTCGTACTGGATTCAACGGCCATCGCTGAACAGCAGTATCAGGAGCACCAGATCCAGTGGGAAATGGGATCATCTGACCAGATCATTGATCACCTGTTTCATCTCGGTCTCCAATGGCACCAGACCCCTACAGCACCCAAAGCATTCCTAGCGACTACGAAAGCCTATCTGGAGCTCGCCAGTCAGGACAGTCTAGATGTATTGGGTCAACTTCCTGTTGACATCCATCCCAACGAATTGCAAACTGCTGGTTTTTATTCGGACTTAGATTCTACTGCAACCGCGTCTGACAGCTTGCTGACACTTCCACTGCTCCTTGCTCATATCCAGACATCCTTTGAGGACTCTCCTCAAGCCAGTCGGGCACAGCGCATGCTGAATGCACTGACCGAAGAACGCGATCGCCGACAGGCAATTCAGGATTCTCTTCAAGCCGCTGCTGATTCACTCACGATGCAGTCCATAGCTATGGTTGATTCGTTGGTTCAGGACTCTCTGGTGATCAAGGATTCGTCTATGGTTGACTCTCTACGAATTGCTGATATCGTCCAAGACTCTCTTACTGTCACTGCACCCTTAGATTCTCTGGACCTCCTGCAAATAGATCAACAGATTTCCCTATTGAATACGGACATGGTCGTAGACTCCATGACCATCGCCGATACAACCGCCTTCATGGGGTTTGATCCATTACCCGATCAAGAGAACCCAGAACTTGATCAACCCCCAACACTGGACTCGATCTTGACCGATGAACCGCTCTCAACTCTAAGCAATAACGAGTCACCAGAAATGACCGAATTGACCGATCCGAGTATGGGAAATCTAGACTGGTCTCAGGGAGGATATACCATTCACCTCATATCCTATGACAATCACGAAATGGCCAAAGCGTTTGTGTCCAATTTTTCAAGAACACTGTCAGATGTTTCAGATCCATTGGACATTTATGGTGCTCAGGTTCAGGGAACGATTGAGTTCAGAGTTGGACTAGGGCTGTTTGAAACCCTCCAGGCTGCTGAACTTGTGATGCAACAACTTCAGGGACGACTTCCCCAAGATGCGAACATTTCCAGAATCCGTGCACAGCAGGACCTTGATCCATAAATAGAAACAGTTCCGCACTTAGATCATAAAACGGGATTCTTCATTGATCATGGACATCCTTTGATGCAGGATTCATCAAGTCCTCAAGAGACGCAAAATTCTCAAGAGACCCAACCCACTCATCAGAAATCTGATGAAGCCAAGCCCGACCGTGGAGCTACGCAGCCCAAGCGTCGCGGACGCTATATGTGGATTTATGTAGTCTTACTGGGATTTCTGTTATTTAACCTGATCTTTACTGTCGGGCGTGATCAATCACCTACGATTGCTTATAGTACATTCCTGGACTATGTGGAGCAGGGCTACGTCGAATCCATTCTGATTCAAAATGATCGCCGTGTCACAGGCACGCTTTATGACTCTGCGGTTGAGTCCGCAGGCATCCCTTCTCAGCCACAGTCCAGTTTTTTTAATGATACTCCCGATCGTGGTCGATTTTCTACGGTAAAGACTGCCAACCATGACCTGATTGCGTTTTTGGAAGAACAGCGCTCACAGGAAAACGCAGCATCCGTTCCTAGCTATGAAGTTCGATATCAAGAGAACTGGTTAGGTGGTGCACTCGCATGGCTGCTGCCACTGGGCATCATTATCATTCTATGGATCCTGATTCTCCGGCGTGCCGGCCCTGGATCACAGGTACTTAATATTGGAAAGAATCGTGCTGTGCTCTTTGAATCCAAGGGAACTCCTACCGTAACATTTGAAGACGTTGCTGGCCTAGCTGAAGCAAAAGAGGAAGTTTCTGAAGTCGTAGAGTTTCTAAAGAATCCCAAGAAATTTACCAAACTTGGAGGCGTTCTCCCCAAGGGAGTCCTTTTGGTAGGCCCCCCAGGAACCGGTAAAACCCTCATGGGCAAAGCCGTCGCTGGTGAAGCCGGTGTGCCTTTCTTTTCCATCAGTGGCAGTGATTTTGTGGAGATGTTTGTTGGCGTTGGTGCAGCACGGGTACGAGATCTGTTCAAAAAGGCCAAGGAAAAAGCTCCCTGCATCATCTTTATCGATGAGATTGATGCCATCGGGCGTAGCCGAGGGCGGACGATGATGATGGGCGGCAATGATGAACGCGAAAACACCCTGAATCAACTTCTGGTTGAAATGGATGGCTTCAATACCGACAAGGGAGTTATCATTATGGCAGCTACGAACCGCCCGGATGTCCTTGATGTCGCTCTGCTGCGTCCCGGTCGTTTTGATCGTCAAATTCTCATTGATCGTCCTGATCGGCTTGATCGGGCCCTCATCTTCAAGGTACACACCCGCAATCTTGTACTGGACAAGGATGTGGAGACCGAAGTATTAGCCTCACAGACACCTGGGTTTGCCGGCGCTGAAATTGCCAATGTGTGCAATGAGGCAGCACTCCTGGCAGCTCGTTTTGATAAGGAGGCGATCGGAATGAATGACTTTGAGAAAGCCATTGAACGAGTGATTGGAGGATTGGAGAAGAAAAATAAATTGATCAAGCCAGAGGAGAAACGTATTGTCGCCTACCATGAAGCAGGTCATGCCATTGCCGGCTGGTACTTGCCGAACACGGATCCTGTGATCAAGGTGTCTATCGTTCCGCGTGGACTTGCGGCTTTGGGATACGCACAGTCCTTGCCCGATGAACGATACATTACGACTCGTGAGGCATTTTTGGATCAGATGACCATGATGATGGGGGGGAGAGTGGCTGAAGAAATCAAGTTTGGGCAACTGTCCACGGGAGCACAGAATGATCTGGAGCGAATCACGAAGACGGCCTATGCAATGGTGGTTGACTTCGGGATGAGTAGCAAAGTTGGTCATGTCAGCTTTAATATGTCTCGCCGTAAAGATCAAAGCCCCTTGTTTGACAAGCCTTATTCAGAGACCATGGCGGCGACCATTGATCAAGAAGTCCGAGAGTTGATTGAAGAAGTTCGCCAGCGTGCGTGGAACTTGCTGAGCGACAAAAACGATCGCCTTGAAGAGCTTGCACAGTTGCTGTTGACCAAAGAGGTTCTCGGTCCCAGAGATCTTGTCGGCGTTTTAGGTGAGCGTCCATTCGGAGAATATGTTTCACTCAATGGAACTTCAAAGGAGCATCCACCAGAGTCCGAAGCCTCCGAAGTCTCCGAAAAAAGTAAAGAAACAGAAATAACTACGTGATTTTCTCCATTTTTGTGAAACTTTCAAAAAAAGTTGGGGTAAAATGTACAGCCTTTTAAAAATAATTCGTATATTGTGAGGCTGTACAAGAATCGTGCTCTTGTCCTAATTAGTAGATGACTATGGACAGGGGACACAAAAGTTAAATAATTCGTGCCTACGATACAACAACTTATTCGGACTGGACGCCATCCAAAGGTCAAAAAGACCAAGGCGGCTGCGTTGCAGGGAAACCCGCAACGACGGGGAGTCTGTACGCGTGTGTACACCACAACCCCAAAAAAACCGAACTCCGCCTTGCGCAAGGTCGCCAAAGTGCGATTGACCAATCAGATTGAAGTGATAGCCTACATCCCTGGTGAAGGGCATAATCTTCAGGAGCATTCCATTGTACTGGTTCGGGGAGGGCGTGTGAAAGATCTTCCAGGTGTGAAGTATCATATCGTTCGTGGGGCACTGGACACATCTGGTGTCGAAGATCGAACCCAGTCCCGCTCAAAGTATGGAGCCAAGCGGCCGAAATAACTCCCTGATTGAAGTGATCACCCTGAGATAAGCGATGCGTAGGAAATCAGCAGAACGGCGAATCATTGCCCCCGATCCCAAATACGGCGATCAGCAGGTGGCACAATTCGTTAATTATGTCATGCTTCATGGCAAGAAAAGTACAGCTCGCAGGATTGTCTATCAAGCCTTTGCACTCATTGAAGAGCGTGCTGGCGAGCCGGGACTTGAAATTTTTCGACGTGCTATTGAAAATGTTGCTCCTCTGGTTGAAGTCCGAAGCCGCCGCGTGGGTGGTGCCACCTATCAGGTGCCCATTGAAGTTCGTGCCGAACGCAGGACTGCTCTTGCCTTTCGATGGATCATTCAAAATGCGTCCAACCGATCGGATCAGTCCATGGCACAGCGACTGGCAGGTGAACTCTACGCTGCCTCACGGGGGGAGGGTGCTGCCGTGAAGAAGAAGGACGATACCCACAGGATGGCAGAGTCCAACAAAGCATTTGCCCATTTTAGACTGTAATGACGACAGTGATTCCCATGAGTACACTCAAGGATTCTAAACTTCGCCGTATGCGAAATATTGGGATCATGGCCCATATTGACGCTGGCAAGACCACCACTACAGAACGAATTCTTTTCTATACTGGTCGTTTGCACCGGATGGGAGAGGTACATGATGGTGGTGCGACCATGGATTGGATGGAGCAGGAAAAAGAGCGTGGCATTACCATTACCAGTGCTGCGACCACCTGTTTCTGGAAAAAAGATGATCAGCAGTATCGGATCAACATTATTGATACCCCCGGTCATGTGGACTTCACCGTTGAGGTGGAGCGTTCCCTGCGAATCTTGGATGGTGCAGTAGCACTGTTTTGTGCTGTCGGCGGCGTTGAACCGCAGTCCGAGACGGTCTGGAGGCAGGCGAACAAGTATCATGTTCCCCGCATTGCTTTCATCAACAAGATGGATCGCACGGGTGCCGATTTTGAAAATGCACTCAACTCTATGAAAGAGCGCCTCAGTGCGAACCCCGTGCCCGTTCAGATCCCAATCGGAACAGGTGCAATGTTTCGGGGAGTCATTGACCTGATTACCAATAAGGCGATCATATGGCATGACGAGACGCAGGGAGCTACATGGGATGTGATTGATATTCCGAAGGATCTCCAGAAAGAGGCCCGTCACTGGCGAATTCTTCTACTGGAGTCGGTTGCCGAGCACAATGACAATCTGCTACTGAAATATCTTGAAGGCGAAGAAATTACCGCTGATGAGATCCGATCTACAGTTCGATCAGCAACGCTCAATCTGGATATTACTCCCGTTTTCTGTGGCTCTGCCTTCAAGAACAAGGGAGTGCAACGCATGCTTGATGGAGTCATTGATTACTTGCCAAGCCCTGCGGATATTTCTTCCGTCGCTGGGGTTGATTTTTCCAGTGGAAAAGAAGTGGTTCGTTCCCCTGAGGACGATACGCCGTTTTCTGCCATTGCCTTCAAGATTGCCACGGATCCCTATGTAGGTAAGCTGACCTTCTTTAGGGTGTATAGTGGTCTGCTGAAGAAAGGAGCACAGGTTTTCAATTCAACTACGGGTCGTAAAGAACGCGTAGGACGCTTGTTGTTCATGCACGCTAAGGATCGCGAGGATGTGGAACAGGTTAAGGCTGGTGATATTGCCGCCGCGGTTGGACTCAAAAATGTCAAGACCGGTGACACGCTGTCAGACCCTCGTCACCCAGTCATTCTGGAGCAGATGGATTTTCCCGATCCAGTGATCCGTATTGCCATTGAGCCAAAGACCAAAGCAGACAGTGACAAACTGTCTACGGGCTTGCAGAAACTCGCAGAAGAAGATCCCACGTTCAAGGTATCCATTGATTCTGAGACGGGACAAACCATCATTGCGGGGATGGGCGAGCTGTACCTAGAGATCATCGTTGACCGTCTGCGCAGAGAATTCAAGGTGGAAGCGAATATAGGCACACCTCAGGTCGCCTATCGTGAAGCCTTCAGTAAAATGGTTCACGAACGCTATACGCACAAGAAGCAGACGGGTGGCCGTGGACAATTTGCAGTCGTTGAGATGGAAATTGGACCCAATGAAAGTGGTGTTGGATTTGAGTTTGTCAGCGAAGTCGTTGGTGGAGCCATTCCCAAAGAGTACATCCCCAGTGTCCAGAAAGGAATCAAGAGTGCCACCAGTCATGGCCCATTAGCTGGATACCCGGTTGAAGGGATCCAGGTGAAACTGCTTGATGGGAAGCATCACGAAGTGGACTCCGATCAGAATGCTTTTGAAATTGCTGGACAGATGGCGTTTCGCAGTGCAGCACGGCGGGCGGCTCCCGTGCTCAAGGAGCCAGTCATGAAAGTGGAAGTGGTGACTCCTGAAGAGTATATGGGCGATGTGATTGGTGACTTGAACAGTCGTAGAGGACGCATTCTATCAATGGATGAACGTCAGGGTGCCCGTGTAGTCAAGGCCTTTGTTCCCCTCTCAGAAATGTTCGGGTATTCTACGGACATGCGATCTCTGACACAGGGACGGGCGATCTTTACGATGCAGTTTGAATCGTATGAGCCTGCTCCTAAATCTGTTGCTGATAAGATTATTCTTTCCAGCTACGGTAAAGCAGGTTAAATCAGAAAAACGAACCTAACTTTTTAGTTTATCTTAACATTATGGCAAAGGAAGTTTTCCAGCGAACCAAGCCCCATGTCAACGTTGGCACGAT
>JAPOUL010000099.1 GCA_026708685.1 Bacteroidota bacterium | reverse complement strand
AACAACACTGAACACCACACGCGAGAAGACCAATAAAAACGCCCCCAGATGGCTTCAAATGCGGTTTTTGTGATTTTACCTCAACTCAAACCGCCGAAGTCAAGTTTAATATAGCACTTGATGAAGTTGATATCTCAATCTGAGCAGGTTAACTGCATATTCTTCTGGTGCTACTTATTTACGGAATATATTGCATATCGTCGTAGCACATTCCATACAGTACAACTTGATAAACTGACTCCGAATTTATTTGTCCCATGCAATTCTCAAGTCAGATACCATTATAAATTGAAGGTTTAAATATTAATCAGCATCCGATCGTTAACCCTCCTTTTCGTGCTTCTCCCACTTAAAAAATGGAAGCCCCGCAAAGTCTATATACCCGTCTCCTATTAAGTGGAGGTAATTTTCTCAAATTCGTTACGAAATCGTTTACGCTCCCTCAGAATATGCTCCACCTCTTCCCCAATAACTTTCTGTTGTTCTTGATCTGGGAACGGAATGATAATCTCACGGATACGATCTTTTGTCATTGATCCCAATGTGGACTGGATCAATATTCTGGATTGAATAGATAGGTATGCCTGAACCAATGCCCAGTAAAGAAAGAAAGGATTTAATCTATTCGGATCCATGACGCGGATTTTGTAAAAATGTCCTTGAAGAAGCATTTTTGTATCATCCTCAAGTAATATCACGGCCTCCCCAATTAGCTGCCCACCGTCTTTAACCATCAAAATATCAAAGATCTGAACATCTTGCCTTGCCTTTTCGCGGTTATAGACTTCAAGTGGAACTCTTTTTTGGGTGGGACGCTTTTCCCATACCCCAAGGTCTGACGTTCTTAAAAAAGGCACTCCGTCTTGAGAATACTCACGTGCCCTTACATTACACGGAATGGTTTTGATATCAATGATCTGCTGTAGTTCAAGGTCTAGCAGGGAGCAACCATCTATATTTTGAGTGTCATTTAGGATGAAATCTCTAGGAACCAACCGATTTTCACTGTCAAGATTTTCGGAGAAAATAAACCTGCTAACCTTCCCCCGCCAAGAGTCGTTCTCGGTGACATGACTATTTCTCCAATCTTCTATGGCTAGCGAAAAATCCTCTTCAATACTTTCATCATTGACTCTAATTTCTGCACCCCGTTGATCATGTCCAACTTTGTTGATGTGGCTCATTAATATCTCCTGACGTATTACCTTATTCTTTTTCAGGAATAACATGCAAGTCTTGGTACTTGTATGAGGCAAGAACAAGGTGTTCGGGCAATCCCAAACTGCCAATACTTGTACATTGTCCAATAACCACTGTCTGACATATCCCTCCTTTGGATTACCAAAAACACTTTCAGGCAAGACAATACACATAGTACCCCCATCTTTGAGCAACTTAATGCAAAGCTCAAGGAAAAGAATCTGAGGTGCTGTTGGAACAACCTCTTTGGACTTTATCCAACGATTGTTGCTTTTCTGTTTTCGCCATTGATGCCCCAACTCATAATTGGAAAGGATGTATCTGTGATTAACTTTAATTTGAGAACCAAATGGTGGATTCGTAACTACAATATCAAATTTTTTTAGTTGACCATTGCTATCGGTTAATGTAACTCTTGAACGTTCACTCCATTTCTCTGGGGGCTTTAAGGAATCGGCATCAACGATTTTAGTATATCCATCTCCAACCAAAGCCATGTAAGAACGGGCAACTTTGACCAAATCTGGTTCCTTGTCAATACCGAAAATATAGTCTGGGGCATGGCGGGTTTTCCATTCTTTGTCCGTTTCTGTTGTTTCAATCTTTTTCCATACATACTCAAGTGCCTGAATCAAGAATCCACCTGAGCCGCACGCTGGATCTATGATTGTATCAGAATAATGTGGATCAAGGAATTTAATGGCGTTTATGACGGCAATCCTCGGTGTAAAAAACTCCCCCTTTTCACCTATGAAATATCTTTCTGCGAACACCTCAAAGGCAGCTCCCACTACATCGCTGTCCGTATTTAATAAGCTTACCCGTTCAAGTTCCCCAACTACATAAGCAACTGAATCAGCATCTAATATGATTCCCTCGTCATCCTTGAAAGCGTCTGTGGACCCCAAATCAGAGAGCACCTGCTTCCAGAGATTATCTTGAATATCTTGTTTGACTTCCTCGTATGATTTACCGGGGGTGCATTGAAAAATTGGCACATCAGACTCTAAGCGTTCATCGTAGATCTTGCAAAACAATATCTTAGTCATCTCATTGCACAGACGGGTTCTACTTTGAATGTTGGTATTGGAGTAGAGATGAAATAGAATACTCTTAAAGCGTAACTTCAGATTGATAGCGGGCTTTAAATCTGACTTTATCAGTCTTTCAACCTGATCCACGGTCATTCCTGAAGGTGGAATGGCGTGAATTCGTTCTATCTCGCCGTTATATAATCTTCTATAGAATTGCCTCGCATCCTTTGTTGCAGCTACGCCCCATTCGCAGGACGATGAAACAGCCATGTAGGTTTTTAATTGGTCTTCGGCAGACTCAATTGAAGATTGTTTGCACTCAACAATCCCAATAATATCTTTATGTTGGTCTAAATTGTTGGCACGCTCACACCTGAGAACAACTATATCTGCCTTCAGCCTCCGTGATCCTGCATGGATCGGGTATTCTATGTCAATGTTTTCGGGTGCGAAATTCAACTCAGATACTAACCATTTTTCAGTATCTTGCCGAACAAACTCTTCTGGGGACGAGGAGTTTATATGCTTGTTGGTACAGTAATCTCTATCCTGCCCAGAAAATGGGGGGGGGTAGGATGGTCATGAACAATTGATTGTAGGTTTATGAATGATTTTCCCTAATATACGCAATAATGGTTGAATATCCTAATTAGTGTTCTTGTGCTACTATGTCATGAATTAATGCGTCTAATATACTTGAACTATTCTCTTATCCATTAACGCACCAATTGAACATATCGTTTGGGATGGAAACTGTAGGTTATGGCATTATGAATGTCTACGGGTAGATGGTTATAGGTGTTTGAGCATGAACTTTAGAATTATACTTCTGGTTTCCACTCCGTATCATATCACGGTGATTGTTACCCCCATTGCTCTTGAATATATCGATAGCACTAATCCTTTGTTCATTTGCAGTAAAACCGTAGCCTATGTCAATTAAGAATTATTTTCATCAAGCGTGTCAAATACTTGATAAAGTTTCTGTACTTGTACGAAAACAGCACATCATCGGCCCGAGTATCATTGGAAAAGGAAAGCATGATTGTGCCTTACAGTCCCTTTACTGGACAGTTCCAAGGCTGTCGGAACGACAAATTGAGGATGCGTTTTTATTCTGCACGAAAGATTGGCCGTATGGAGGTGTCACAAATAAGGAATTTCAAATTGTCTTAAAGTTCCTCGCCGTTCAAACCAGATACCACTCAGATAGGGAAACACTTGAATCTGTGTTAAGGAAAAAACCAATTAGATGTATAGCACTTCTACCCTACCACTATATCGCCATAATTGATGGACAAATTGTAGGCAATGATGCCTACCTTTCACAGCATGGTGACACTACGGTGTATTGCCACTGGGTTTTTCATTAATACCCGTTTTGACAGGTCTGAAATTAGAGTCATATCGACGGAGATATGACTTAAAATCACTTTTGGGATCTTTCAGATGGCTTAGGAGCATAGTAAATGCCAAGGACGTAGCTTCATGCACGATTGAAGCGTATGAAGCATTTTCAGGCCCGTAGCCACAATCTTCCTTTCTCTGAGCGGGGGTTTTCGGAGACCAGGCACAATCAAATTCAAAAACTCCTTTCTGGTGATCAACCATAATTCCACAGGATAGATAGTTACCTTTGGTTTTTTCTCTGCACATCTGTTCGATAGCTATTCTTGATTGATTCGTATCTGTGCCTAAAAATACTAAATCGGCATCATATACAGCATCCCTTACATCTTGTCCTACATTGTGATTAGGAAGAATGTTTTCGGGGCTTCTGAAATGATCAGTCAACACTGAAATTTCTGTACCTTTCCTGATTGAACTCAGCCGATCTCTCAATACTTCGGACTTATATTTACCGCAATCAGATTCAATGAATTGAAATACTCTGTTTAAGTTTGTAGGATTAACCTTTGCACCATCTATGAGCACCAAATTGACTGCACCTGTTCGTACGAGAAGTTCTGCAAAAATAGCCCCAGTGCCACCGCAACCAACTATACAAAACTGGAGAGACCTTAACTTCTCTATGATATCTTTTCCTAATGCTTTCTCGGAACGGTCATCAATAGTCATCATTCTCTTCTTTAATCCAAGTATGCATGTCGATAAAGAATCCGACATGCTGATGTAAATTCGTTAATATTTTGAAAAATGGACATTGGGAATGACTGAATTGAATATGGGTAAAACCTCCGATTTTCAAAACAAAACTCTCTGTATTTTTGGTAGAAAGACGGACCTTGACCATCAATCATACGTACTCTGCATACAGAAAGCCAGCATTTTGGGCCTCCAGAATAGTCAAATGCAATGGAGATTGGAATCTGATCAACAAGAGGGCTATAATCCAGAACGATAAGTACAGGTTGATCAAGCTCTGGAATATTCGTCAATTTAAAGTGATAGAGTTTCCTCAACTCTTGCGTGAGTTGCTCTGAAAGACTCATCATCAACTCCCAGGATGTCCCTGTATTGGTGTAGTATCAGATTCTTTTTCAGTAAATGCGGGATCACACTCAGGTGGATTCCAACGAATTTCGGCACAAGCCAACACTCCTTTAACACCTGTGATGATTTCTTCACAAAATTCAACAACATGTGTCTTCACTTCCGTAGAGTCTGGAATCTTGAATCGTGTCTCTTTCACTAAGGAAAACTCAATAGATAAGTGACCATCTACTTCTACACCTGTCCAAAAAGATCCATTCATATCTTTTGTAACATCTTGATTGAAAGATGAGTGACACCCATGATGTTTTAGGCATTTGGCTGTAGAGATTGCAACTGCCCTAGTCACTAATTCTGTGCTCTCCAGAAGTGGATTGCCTTTGTTATCAATACAACGAATACCCCAGCATTGCTCACCTGCGGCATCAATTTCGAAAATCTCAATAAATGACATTTTATTTATGTTTTGTTGAAATACGTCATGTGCAATAAATGTGCCAAATTATAATATGACATATTGTCCTGTTATAGAATAAATTTTTATAATTATATGTCAGTCATACTATAACTATTGGACAAGTTGTCGGGGAATTTCCTTCAGGACACTTGAAGAACCCGTACATGAGTTTTTCAATTCATACGGATCCTCTTGAAAAATGTTCTTCTGACTCCCCTCGTTTCCGTTACTTGCCTCCTCCCCTTTGGGATTATCCTCTGTAGCGTCTGTATTGGCTAACTAACCCCTTTGTTTTTCTTGGAGCCTTATCAAGAGAATGTTGCGGATGATAGTGCCAGAAGTTAATTGGATTTTGAGGATGATGAGTCAAGAAATAACCATTTGTTTCCAACGATACTCCGAGGCTGTTCCGTTTGCATTGTAAATAAAAATTCCAGATTACTTCAAAACGAGCTGTGTCGGTACGAGTAATCTGATCATCAGATGTGGTCTCATTGAAGAGATTAGGTTGTCCTTTCGCCTCTTTCATTAATAGTTTAATTTGACCCGATCTCTCACAAGAATATGAAGCCATACCAGCAAATAGGTCTGCTAACTGAATGAATGGTGTTTCAGAAGATTCTACAGGCTTAAAAGCTTTGATGTGAGGCTTTAAGTGTTTAAGTTCTTCAAATAGCAATGTATCCTGGGTGAGTCTTTCCCATGGACCATCACTATCAAGGCATTGATTAATGGTATCCCAATCGATTGAATGCTGTTGATCTGGGTAAAGATGCCAGTTAGAATTGGCCCCACGCCTCTCAATGAGATTACGATGTAAATGGAAATACATTCGACTAAGATTATTAATATCATCACGTCCTACTATGTCATGACGAGAGTCTTTGATGTCCCAAATTATTGTGTCAATTCTCATCCCACGAGACAAAGATGAAATTACGAAATTGGTTGCGTGCTTGGCACGATTGATGTCTTGTGATCTGGATCCCTTCACTTTCGTCCATTTCATTTCTCCTGCATGAGCAGAATTAATGATTGATTTTAGTTCATTAGAAAAGTCGAGATATGAATTTGAACAAACATATGGAAAAGAAACTGCAGCAATGCTACGGAAACGGCCCTGATTATAACGACTCTCATCGGAGAAAACAATGTATTCCATTAAGATCAATATGTAGAACGGCGTGTGCCAGTAAAAATGACTCCGCCCCGATTCAATAAAAATGAATCAAATTTGTGTCATCTTTGTATTGGCACAGAGGGAAGACAGCCATACAATTTGATGGAAGAACAAAAAGATTCAACCCAGCAAGGTTAACTTGTTCAGGTTTATGCACTTTGCGGTTGCAGATAATGGTACATTCAATTATAAGTGGAATATAAGAAGACATCCACTTCTTCAGATAGTTATCTGTGAAAGGGCAACCCATTGAACAGGTGAGTAACAACATGAACCTGAATAAGTGGCAAACTCATCTGAATATAGATGGGTTAAAACCCCTACTTAAAACTCTATCTGAATCTAAAGATCCAAAATCATTACCCAATAGACGAGAGAGGTTTTCTATAAACTGTTGATGGACTTCATCTTCGGTCATATTCCAAGTCCCAGCAACCATTGACGAGATTTTAATTGCCTCCCATGGCATGTAAGGAGATGATCCATTCATTGCAAATGGTCCATCGGATTCTGGTAAGATTCTATCTACTGGTAGCTCGTGAAGAATTCTCCGGCCTTTTGCACCATGAAGCATTGGTGGCCCAATACTAAACCAACATCCTAAAGCTACAGCACGGCGAGTCTCTTCAATCGTTCCTGAGAACCAATGAAGCACGGGGATAGAATTACGACAAAGTCGTTCAATGAGGAAGAGAACTTTGGATTCAGCGTTCCGTGAGTGAATACTTAAAATTTTCCCTCCACATCGTTCACTCTGTAAAAGGACATCATGTAGTATGGACTCTTGTAGATCAATTGTATTATGATATTGCAATGATCCATCAATCCCAACCTCCCCGATGATTCCCGCTTGTCTTATGCATGATATTAACAGTTCTCGTTCAGCTAACTTTTCTTGAACAATCTCAGGATGTAACCCAAGGGCTACTTTAATATTGTCAAAATCTGCGAATACTTTAGATGTAACAAGCCATGCACGGGGGCTAGTGGTGACAACGAGTGTGTAGTGGTTTCTCTCTTCAACTTTACATGCGAGGTGATATGCGTTTGGATAAAGGTCCAAGTGGCAATGAAAGTCAATCATAGGATGCCCTGATGTGACAAAAATCTGCCAATCTCATCCAAGCCACGAGCCACTATTCTTTCATATTTTTCATGGTCAGAGTAAGGGGCGAATGTAAGAGATCCAGTTGTAAAACGATGAATTCCTTCATCCTTATATCTGAGATATGCCATAGCGGCCGCTGAAACATCAACGGAATCAGAGTGGGAAAGTTTATCTTTAATATACCCATTCACTGTTGAATCGGGTAGATCTGCTTTAAGGAACGTAGCCCGCCGCACCAGACATGGAATGCATGTTCCACAATGCGTCAACTTATTGCGCTGGTATCTACCGCAACTCGTTGAGTGCCCCACAAGACGGATGAGTTTTTTGATATCTTGACATTTTTGTAGCATTTCTCCTTTAGTTTGATGAAGATAAGGAAGTATTAGTCGAGCAGGAATTCCCACATCATTCCAAATCTCTTGTAGCATGTTCATGAAAAATGGGTGGGTTGTCTTTGTACTCAAGCTTCCAAGTCGCCCAGGCCCTAAGGGCACATTCAAGGAAATGAAGCCATTCTCTGGTACATAAATATCAACAGGTTGTTTATTGGTTGTTTGAACAGCTGAAACGGCCAGAGTAGCAAATGCGAAGAAGATCATGGATCTAGCCCTAGTTGAATTCTCGGATATTCCTAGATGCTTAGTTGTAAAACTCCACTGAAAATGATGATCTGATCCTCTCAATACAGATGCAAATCTCGATTGTGCATCTTTATCCCCACGAACCACATGTGAGACAAAGAGAGGCTTCATACCTATTGCGGTGAGGTCTATTGCTCCGACTAAACTGTCAATTCCGCCAGACAATAGACACACGCAGTCAGCATTTCCCATCATCGGTTCCTTCACTTTGGGCGGCTTCACTCCACCAGAACTAAATTCGAGTGACCAAAAGTCACCAGTGAGGAAGCGTAGCATTTTCTCAAGATCCGAACGTTTTTTATTCCAGATATCAGGAGCGCTAAGAGATACATCAAGGTTGATTTCACGAGTCCAACCGTCAGGGCTATGTTTACGAAGAATAGCCTTATCAGCTGCAGCAACTGCCGAGGCAATAACAGCGAAGTCCCATGCTTGAACCGAAGGAGATAGTTGTGACTTTTGAACAGCACTGGGAAGTTGTAATGCAGTATGCCCAACACCATCAAGTCCAGAGGAAGAAAACATTGAACAGTAGAGGGCTTCGTTCTCTAAGCGTTCAGGTAAACACTCTCTTGGACAACATATGATTTTCTTCATAGTGCCCCCTCATAAACGGCAAATGTATTCTCCAGTGCTTTTTGTAGAATAGGATGAATATCATTTTGAGTTGTATTTGATGAATTAGCACGAAGCTTTTTTATCTGTCTTGAAACTTCGGACTTCAAGTAATCTCGCATCTCGTTCATCCGTATTACTCTGTCCGACATACTGAGAGATGACTTCTCAAATACCTGCCCTATGTCCAAGGACAATCTATGGAAGACCTCATTGGCTAAGAATGATTCCATCAACCCCCAGATATTGTCTTCATCTAAATTGAGAAGGTCAAAATCTGGATTAAGGATTAGTAAATCTTGCATAGCAAGTGCCATTGATTCTCGGCCACTAACTTCCTCAAGTGCTCCGCCAGCAGGTGTCGTATATTTTATGATCTCATCGGCAATTTCTTGAGCATTTACACTCCGTGCTTTAAGAGAAATGACCCAATTATTTAGATCAGAATCAGTTCCATCACGAGCATCTAAAAGGACGCGAAATACATTTGCACCTACCCTTGCAGATGTTCGCATTCGTAGTGCGGTGCGTCGTGCACCGCCCATACCCTTGCGAGAGTAGTGTCCGACTGCTTTACGAAATCTCTCTTGCTCTCCAGTATCTATGAACTTCCGTAATGCTCTTCGGGCACCTCCGAATCGGGCATTTGGTGCAATATCAGAAGGTTCCAATGAAGTCAGAGAATCTTCATCATTAGAATCTCCATCAACAGGTAAATGTCCATCTGTGACAGGACTATCCTCTTTAGTCGGAATTTCAATATCATCAAGCCACGGTGGATCAAAAGAGACTTGCGAATTGGGCCCCCCACTGGATACAGAAGTTCCCATTAGTATGAGCTTAAGTTAAATTTCGATTGCATTTTTCACGGACGGGGGCGACTGAGCATCAGCTCCCCATCGTTGTAATAAAACTGTGGCCCATTCTTCGTCTTTGATCAATGGAATCAATGGTGTTGGTCGTTTGGTGGGTGGAATCTCCTTGAGTAGATCTACATAATTACTCCCTAAATTTGGAAATGCTTTGGGAACATGTAGTGCTGCTAACAGAGATTTATATTTCCACTGTTGTTCGCGTGCTTTTCGTCGTAGACGACTCAGAATACGCTCTGCTTCATTTTCTCCTAATGATTGTAGTTGCTTTATCAGTGGTTCCATTATGGTCTTTACTTTCATAATCCCTTCTAACAGAGCTCTTCCCTCCAAGGATATCTCATCAAAACTAGCTAATGAAAATGCTGTTTGCCGGCTCAGATAAAGTAGAGGGCGCAAGTCAGTATCTCCAAGTCTTGGATTGATTTTCAGCCATTCCAAAATGAAAGGCGAATCCCAATTTGAATCGACAGGCATCTTGGGAGGTTTATCCTTGGCCAACGATTGCTCTGCCTCGTCAATAAAAGTAGCCTTGCCATCTTTACTTTCTGTAACATGATTGATGAGAAATTGAAATGCGGATCTTGGTGCACATCGTTCAAGTAATTGTAGTTTGACAAGATGGTCAAAGGCTATACTCATTCCCTGGGCTTTTGCTACTGTGTCGAGAATCATTATACTATTGAGGAATCGTTTGATCAGTCGTGGATTCCCATAAATGCCCGGTGCTAAGACCATTAGATGAGCAAGTTGATCCGCAAGGTCTATCTCTACGCTCAATTTGCTCCCATGATCACCAAAAGCATCTTCTAATTTTCTGCGATTAAGTTCACCCTCCCAAGACTTTCGTACAAATTCAAGAATTTTTTCTTGGGCAGTCACTCGATTTTCTTCGTCAATATCACCTCTACGCTCCGCCAGTTTAGCAAGGAGTAGTATCAAGTATCCTTTAATCTCTGTTATGCCTAAACGAGGCACCTTCATAGGTACCTGAATGAGCTTATCAAAATAACTTGTGACTATTTCATCACTCAAATCAATGTGTCCAAAGTGTGCACGAACTGCCACACAAATCATCTGTTCGTCAGCTGCAATGATGAATGCTGTTCGTGGGAGAAAAAGAGTAAACGCATTGCTTCAAGCGTCGAAATAGCCGTTTCAGGCAAGCAGCGATCGAGGTCATCTACTAAAACTACGAGGGTCACATCAAGGGATTCAAGCAGATCTTGAAGGCAGTCACGAAACTCCTGAATCTCTTTTTGAGGCGACTGATTTATCTTTTCGTTAAGCAAACTTTTGATTTCTAAATTGAGTGACGAATCATCTTTTTTAATGGTTTTGGGCTCGTCTGATGGTAAATTTTTCCCAACATTAGAAAGCCCTCCAGCAATTCCAAAAAGTACTCCTGCGGGGCCTCCAATTGACCCACCAACTACAGCATTGGAAATCATAGGGGCAACCAACCTGCTCAAACGTAACCAGTTGACTCGCTTAAGAAACGTTTTGGCTTTATCAACACAAGATTCTGTTTTTTGTGACTCAGCAAGTAGACTATCAGCTACCATTTGGAGTAATGCCATTCGTGCGTCGTCATAACCTTGGTAAAGCCACGCATTGAACTCAAGGAAGACATATTTGTTATCTGCAACTGACTCCTTGAGCGACGCTCCGATCATTTTGACCAGAGATGATTTACCAGTACCCCAACTCCCCGATACACCAATAGAGAGTGGCTGTCCATCAGAATCACGGACCAATTGAGCTGCGATTTCAGCAAGAATTGAGAAGTTGAGTAAATCCTCTGTTGTTTCAACGTCGTGCCACATAACTCATATTTGAAAAATTCAATATAATCTGTTGCTTTTGGAGTTTGACATGAAAAGCATTCTCGCATTAAGATTTTCTCAATGAGATGAAAGGAATTCACATATTTTGAATTCAACGATTGAATGTTGCTTTAGGTTTTGCTAAGGAGAGTTTTCAACTTTCCTTTTTGTAGATATATGGAAAAATACAGTGTTGTAGAGCTACGATGTCGTAGCGTTTCTTATGTCCACGAGTAATTCGCCTTCGAAATTGGTGTACTCAAATAGATTCTCATTAGTGTTTCCGATTTCTTAACTCTTCAATCTCCTCTCCAAAATGACTTAACAAGGTGACAAGCGTTGGCATTCCCTCATTTTCAAGTACAATTTTAATGTTCTCCAAGATTGTTCATTTGGAAACAATCTTAGTCTTGCTGAGTTACCAAAATTCCATTTTTCAACACTAATACTATTTTATCTCAAAAATCAATGTCCGAC
>JAPOUL010000127.1 GCA_026708685.1 Bacteroidota bacterium | reverse complement strand
AAGAGCTACCCCAGTGGAACTATGATATTTATCCCACAAAGGCGTAAATTGGAAAGATCCACAAGATTGTTTTTAAGGAAAGATGGGAAAGTTATTTCTGCACATGCCCTAACAACTGGATTAATCGATTACCAAATGAACATTCTGATTGTTTTGAATCCTTAATCATACGTTCCATAACAAATGACAGAGTGATAGATTCTTTTTCGTGGATCGCAATTAGGTACAATGATCATCATAGGGGAAGAGATACTATTGCTTGGAATGAATACAAATAGTTAGAGGGGATCCCTGTACTCCACAATACGGTCAAATCTATCAGAAATTTCATCTCAGGTTCAAGATCTGTCATGATGATTTCACAGACAGCAACGCTTGATTCACGTTTCAGGGCTCATTGTAGACCTGCTATAACAGCATGTTTGCAAAAAAAGATCTCAGATCTTTAACTTTTGAGGCCATCCCCTGCGAAATGATCTCACACAGAAAATAACGACTATCCATGACGGTTTTGAGAAGTGGATACTTAAAGCGATTTTCCACGACTGATCATTTCTTTTTCAGGTTCGTCCTTTTTGAGTGTGGTCGGTTGATAACTTTGGTAGTCCACTGGATGCAAATCCAGTAGCGATGAGGCTTTCATGCAGAATAATGATAGGTTTCTTTGAGCAGTTGAATCCGAGCAATTTATGGTGTCAATTCACCAGAGAGTACTCCCCATAATCTTCTATACCCTTCCCCCGAAAGTGCAGAATTTTTTGGGCAAACATCCTGCCAGTCGTTTTGGTCAAGGTTTTTCAGAAAGTCACGGGTCTTTGCAACTGAGGAATGTTCACCATTTTCTCCAATATTATCGCTGTAGAGTTGGCCTAGATTTTCTGCGATGCTACGGGGAATAGCATTCATACGCATCAGAACTGCGGATTCTGTTCGGACTCCATGATAGATCATTGCCGGAAGCATATTAATTTTGCGATGTTCTGCATCCGAAAGATGATCAAAATTGAGCCCCGATACACGACTCAATCCAGCGACTCCCCAAGTTCCAGCATTTGAGATTGTACGATAAATTGCCTGACAGGCATCTGTGATGGATTTGGTTGGATTGCCATCTTCATGCATGAAATGTTTTTTTGCAATGGTCTCAAGGGACTCACCATTCACCCAGTCACGTGTAATCTCTGAAATTTGCACATGGAGTTGACCTTCACCGGCAATCTTGATGAGCTGCCTTTTGAGTTGCGGCACATTGAGCATGACTTCATATAGATCCGAGATTCTACCGCCATCTCCAAAAAGACTTTCTGGGCCCCAATCTGAGAGAGTGATTTTATCATTGAGTTTATTTAGGCAACTCATCGCAGCTCGAACTCCTTCTGGAGAAAAACCCGTTAAGTCCGCAAGCTCAGTCACGCCAGCGGGCATCATGGACAGCTCCTTAACATAGGCACGCGTGGCCTGAAGCAATGCGTCAGCCTTTGCCCTGTGGGTAGAGTCATTTCGGAGCGATATGTATCCAAAGGTATTTCGAAGAAGTTGCTCAGAGCCTTGCAGTACGGCATCTAATTTCTTCTTTTCTGCCCATAGATGGGCAACATAGCACCGAAAGTCTTCCCATTGATCCTGCCACAGAAGACGGGAAAGTTCTGTTATCTTCCCCAAGTCTTCCAACTCATTCAATTGAGATACGATCCGAGAGACGAGTGCACCAGTCTCACGATTGACAAAATCAATGACAGACTCTCTGTTGGAGCTTTCTGCCAAGCCGACGACCCCTACGCTATCATGACCAATTCGCCCAGCTCTACCGGCAAGATTCCAGAATTCGCGAGAGGACATCTTTTTTCCATAAGGGTACTTATAGGACTGTAAAAACACAGAAGAAACTGGGAAGTTGATACCTTGTGCAATGGTGGTTGTCGCACATAGGACTTTCAGATTTCCTGTCTCTGCAAGCCATTCCATCAAGGCTCGTACATCGTCGGATAATCCAGAGTGGTGGACACCCACTCCTTTCTGCAAGGTTTGAATGAGTTCAAAATTAGGACTAATCTCAGTCTTCAAAAAATTCTGGACATCTACAATGCTGCGAGGGATCGGGTCAAGGAGGGGAAGACTCTGAGCTGCACTTTCGGCCATCTTCCAAACAGATTTTATATTGTTTGCAATGGCTATACTGGTGCCACGTGATGACATTGTAGTTGCCATGGCTACTGTCTGAATTCCAAAGCCTTTTTGTTTGTTTTTTCGTTGATTATAGACCTTGCTTATAGGGACATTCACTGGCTTGACTTTACCAGCACGATGAATCCCAGCAAGTGTCATGGCTTTCGGTGTTGTCGTCAAGGCTTCAAATTGAAGGTGCCATCCACTGCGAACGGTGTCATTAGGAGTCACGCTGTAGAGTCCAATGATTCGTTCATTGGGTTTCCAGGGTGTGGTTCCTAGACTGATAGGTTGACCACTACTAATGTCCTGTGCCAGCCATCTTGCCACGGATTCGGTCTCTTGAACATAAGGCATCAGAAGCAGGAAGTTAGCCAAGGGACAATCCATTTTAACCGTGGAAAGAAATAGCTCAATACGCAGTCCCCGCTCAATGGACTCAATGTTATGGGCTTCATCCATGACCACAAGAGCAAGTGAGCGTTGTGAAACTTTTTTATTGCGGATCACAAGAGAAATCTTCTCTGGAGTAGAGACTAGGATATGAAAGGGGGTTTGAGCTTCAAGAAGTAGATCTTCCTCAAACGCATCTATTTCAATCGCAGATGTCAACTGTTCAACCCTTATGTTAAGAGGGGCAAAATCCGTTCTGAGCCTACGAGTGAGTTGGGTACAGAGTGCTCGGGTTGGAGCCACATAGGCCACCCAGCCACGGTTGTTGTCGAATTGATTTAAGGCTTGCAATATGCGAAACTGGGCGAGAAGCGTCTTTCCTCCCGATGTTGGCAGGTTAATCACAATGGAAGTTTTTGCTAGATCAAGGAGTCCTTGTTCCAGAAGGGCTGCCCGCTGAGGGGGAAGTAATTCAAACATTGGATGATGCTGTCGTGTAGTGAGAGAGTGGACAAACTCGGAAGTTTGAGAATTCACACTACGCACAGCCCACCACATAGAATTAGTAACCATAATTCTGGCAGACGCACGAATCCAGTAAAGAATCATTTCATGTTGTATATCGCCAGATGCAGTTGCCGCTTTGACAGCATTGTCAAAATGCATGTCTAGTTGACTCAGCGGTGCTGATGGCTCTCCTTGAAGCATGTATTTTGCAAGTATTTCAGTTGCAGCAGCCCAATGATAGAGAGCTATCAAACGGAGTGCCATTGCTTTATTTTCTATATCAGATCCATTTTGTAAACAATCGCTTTCAAAGATTTTTTGGTCTTGACGTAAACCCGCAATGATTTCTCTGATTCTATCAAGATCATCCCAACCATTTTTTCGAAACAGTCTGATCCAACAGTCAAAAAGTCGATATAGTACTCGACGGTCCCAGGGTTGCTCTGCAACGCTGGGAGCAGTTAAGGAGTCTTTATTTATCTCAAGCCATCGTCGAAGATCATTCCATCGATCTCCACAGTATGCAATTGAAGAAAGTTGAAGGACAAAGAACAGGCGCTTACTCAGCTGAGATGGTATGGGTTGTAACCGCCATATGTCAAACAAGCGGAATGAAGCAGCCACAGCCTGATTGCGAAGTTGTATATTATCCCCATAGGATTGACTCAGTTCATCAAGTCCTTCAATCGCTGCCATCTCTAGTGCAAGTGCAACTCGCTCAATTAAAATAGTATCGCTCTCATTCGCAGAAAATGAAAAATGTATATATTCTCCTACGGCATGATCAGCCAGACGCTGGTTGATGATGTGTTGTGCTCGCTTCAGATCCTCAACTTGAATTGTACGAACTGCCCAGTGGTTATCTAATGCGTCTAGTGCGTCCATTGATAAAATCATGGCCCCCCTTCGGATTGAGTATTAACGATCACCAAACCAATTCCTTTAAGATGGGAAGGTGGTAGATATAGTGCGACCATTTCAATATGCGTCTCTTCAGGACATTTTTCTCCAAGATGGGATACTTGTACTTTTAGATCACTGTCGTTTGGAGCGACATCTCTGACAAGAAAGCCAAACAGTTGTACATCAGACTTATTGGCAAGGTAGCGTTTTCCTGCTTCTTGAAAACGGTGGATCCATGAGGCATTCCTTGCACGGTGACCAAGATATTTGAAGAGGTCATCTCGCACAGAAGGGAGATCCCGAATATCTTGAATCTGTTTTAACAAACCCGACTGACCATACATCACTGTCGGAGGGCGGTTAGTATCTGATGAAGATTTTATTTCCCCAAAAGCGAAACGCTCTCCCAAAGAATCGGTGATTAATCCAACTAAATCAGCCCCTGGGAGGCTTGAACCTCTCTTTCGTTGATCACGGGAGTCATTCCATGGAAATAGGCACTGTCGATGATCGGTAAGCCAAGCTATTGCAATTGCTTGAGCAACTCTCCAATCCTCAATAGATTTTGGGATTGTACGTATACGATTCAGAGCAGCTTGCTCAAAATGAGCCAATTCAGCAGTGCCCATCATTTGTTGTATGTTTTCTGCACCTTCGTCATCAAACAGTATGGATGAAACTTTGCCTTCCAAAGCCTTGTTAAGATCGTTGGTTGACCACTTAAAACCAGCCCCGGTGCAGGGTGGATTTCCGAGGGAGTAGACCATTTTCCCAAGAGAAACTTTCATGTTCAGTTCTTATTCGTTTGTGATCTGTTGAAATGATCCTTCATGGAAATGAAAGTCAGGAAATAATGGAAGAACATTCAAAATGGTTGCGAGAATGGTATTTGATAAAATTAGGACATAATACAATCAAATTTATAGAATGTGTACAATTGAATGGTACTATTTATGGAAGATGTGTTTGTCGACAGCGACAATTAGAAGTTTCTTTTTGGTAAAATTTTTAGCAGACCTTTCTTTTACCAATACTATCCGTAGTAACTAGTAACCGACCTGAATGTAATATATTGGGCACTAAAGTTTTCAGATTTAAGTGGTTGATATACAATAAAGATAAAAAAGTTTGAAATCAGAGGTTTAAAAAACCCCTTAGTGAACTCTAAAAAATGCCTCATTGAGCTACAGGGCAATATTTTTACCAAAACGCAGAGGCTAATGAAAAGCATCATCAGACTCAATTGTCGTTGATCATTTTCTTGACAGCAACAATTGACTTTCTCTTTCAAGGATTCTTGTTGCCTTTTAAGAGGATGTCCACAGGAAACTCCTCTCTCATATCATTTATTATTGATGCGGCTCATTAAAGAATGTCAGTTAAAATATTACCAAGAAACCACATTCAAAGACTGAACATTCCCAAGTTCTTATTGTTATACCATTCTAATGCCTCAACACTTAACCAATAACGCCCCATCGCTCTGTTGAAGATGTATTTGAAGGTATCATAAGATGAAGATGAATCTGTGGCTTCTATCTGATTCTGTTTCAAAAAGTATGATTTCTGGGGTTCATGAATAATGTAAAAGACTTACTGCGGTCAACTCCTCATTACGACCTTTTCTTAGCTGTGGAAGCAGAGGCAAAGCATCACCAGTTGGAGGTCTATGCCGTCGGTGGATTTGTTCGAGATGTGCTCCTTGGTCATTCAACCACAGATATAGATTTTGTGACCTTGGGTCAGGGTAAAGGGATTGAACTTGCCGAAGCGGTCGGTTCCCGACTTGGCGGATCTATGGTTTATGTGTATCCCAATTTTGGAACTGCGGCCGTGAGGGTCAACGATATGGTCCTTGAGTTTGTAGCTACCCGAAAAGAGAGCTACCGAAAAAACTCCAGAAAGCCAGTTGTCGAAGATGGAACTCTACATGATGATCTACTGCGTAGAGACTTCACCGTAAATACATTAGCTGTAAGCCTTACGGGTGAACTGCCGTTTGGGGAGCTAGTGGATCCATTCGGTGGACTCGTGGATCTTGATGCAGGAAAACTACGAACACCCCGATTACCAACAACAACATTCGCCGATGATCCATTACGCATGATTCGTGCAGCTCGTTTTGCAGCCCAGCTGCGATTTGATATTGAAGCGGAGACCTACGTAGCCATGAAGCAGGAAGCGAAACGAATCAAAATTGTAAGTCAGGAGAGGATCACCGATGAGTTGCACAAAATCATGGACTGCCCCAAGCCGTCGATTGGATTGAAAATTTTAGAAGAAACCTCGCTATTAGGTGAGTTTCTCCCTGAATTGAGTGCTCTCAGGGGAGTGGATACCGTGCAAGGACAACGTCATAAAGATAACTTTTACCATACCCTCCAAGTAGTGGATAATGTGGTTGCTACGGCTGACCCCGATCGATATTGGTTACGTTGGGCTGCTCTATTACATGATATCGGTAAACCTCAGAGCAAGCGTTTTACGAATCAGAGTGGTTGGACATTTCATGGTCACGAAGACATAGGATCTAGAATGATTCCTACATTATTTCGAAGGTTACGCTTGCCAAAAGATCACCGACTGGCCTATGTAAAAAAACTTGTTGCCTTGCATCACCGACCAGTAGCACTCGTGGATGATCAAGTCACAGATTCGGCTGTACGTCGTCTTCTGTTTGATGCTGGCGAAGATATTGATGATTTGATGATTTTGGTTCGAGCGGATATTACATCACGCAATCCAAATCGTGTTCGTCGCTACTTGAAGGCTTTTGATATGGTGGAGAAGAAATTTCAGGAGGTGGAGGACAAAGATCACCTCCGTAACTTTCAACCGCCCCTCACGGGTCAAGAGATCATGGAAGCTCTTGGACTTCAGGCAGGAGTAGCCATTGGAATCATAAAGGATGTCGTTCGTGAAGCCATCCTAGATGGTCAAATTCCAAACGAACATGCCGCTGCACATACGTTGATGATGCAAATTAAGGATCAGGCATTGAGACGGGCCGAGCTCTATGAAAAGGTCGTATTAAAGATGCGGATGAGTGAGCGGCATGTGGCACGCATACTCAAGCAGGAAATCCTAACAGGAGAACTACCAGAAAATCAACTGGAGGCTCTGGAGCACCTTGAAGCGTTGAAAGAAAAGCTACTCATCTGAACTAGCAGGACGCACATCCCACATCAGCATCTGCTCAATTTTGGCGTAGTCTTCCTCTCCGTCAGAATCTACGAAAGCATAGTCTCCACGAATGGAGAGTGCCATAGGACTCAGACGCTTCCACTGCGTACCATTTTCCTCAGTGAATTCATCGGGAAATGGACTTGGGATTTCATAACTGGGATGATAGTCCTTATACTTTTTGTGAGCCTCATAAATGGCCGCACGCCGGGCTCCCGGTTCGGTGGCACTGGTACCATTGACCACAAACGGGGATACAGTGATGGTTGCACTCACGCTACCATCATCATCAACTTCATATTCAGGGCGCATCACCTCAAAATCTAAAGGCTTGGGGTATGCACTCCGCTCGTCAAAATGCTCCATGGATCTAGTTTGATTGGAAACCCTTAAACGAAAATTTGCCTATCTGGGTTCATATCTATTCACAGTCGATTGTGGATTACATGTCAAACTCTGTGCAATCGTGTGAAATTTGTCAACTATATTGACACTTGATGTATTGATGATGCTAACAAGGGAAAGTGTATTTGAATAATATATACTTAAATCGTGCAAGATCAAAAAATTAATCCACACAGTGTGAAAAGAAAAAATATTTTTAATGTCATTGGGCGAATTTTTATGCATAATTTTAAATAAATTGAGTATATTAATGGATAATTGGGGTTGTGTCCCAATGTCGTTATTTTTCATCAAATTTTTAACCTGATTAACTTATTTCCCCCTATGTCACCTTCTGCCTCTTCCACGAAGAATGGTCTCACCATTCAGCAGGTTTTTTCCACAAAAAATGAGCACCCTCTTGACTCTGTAACCTGGGAACACCGGGATGCGGTCATTAAAAATCCTCAGGGAGAAGCAATTTTTGAGCAGAAAGATGTTGAGTTTCCAGAGTGCTGGAGCACTTTGGCCAGCAATGTAGTGACATCAAAGTATTTCTATGGAGATCTGGCAAATGGCCATCTGGATCCAGATGAAGGGGGGAGAGAGCACTCTCTGCGTCAGCTCATCCACCGCGTAACCCATACGATTTCCGAGTGGGGATATTCGCAGGATTACTTTGCATCTCGTGAAGATGCCGATCGGTTCTATCAGGAATTGACATGGTTGTGTGTCAATCAGTATGGAGCGTTCAACTCCCCGGTATGGTTTAATGTGGGTCTGAACGGTCGCTATGGAATCACCGACTCTGGCGATCGCAAGATCTGGGGCTGGGATGCAGAGCAGCAGGATGTCGTCGATGTTGATCCCTATGAGTATCCACAGGGATCCGCATGCTTTATCATCTCAGTTGAAGATTCTATTGATGACATCTGGAACTTAATGTCGGAAAGTGCCCGACTCTTCAAGTTTGGGTCGGGGGTTGGAGCGGATTGGTCTACGCTACGGTCAACGCGGGAAAAACTCTCTGGCGGAGGTTCTCCAAGTGGACCTGTGAGTTTTATGCGTGTTCAGGATGCTACAGGGGGTACGATCAAGAGTGGAGGAAAGACCCGCCGTGCAGCGATCATGCAGACGCTGAAAATTTGGCATCCAGATGTGATGGAGTTTATCAGTGCGAAAAAAGAAGAGGAGAAGAAAGCGTGGGCTCTGATTGAGCAAGGCTATGATGGATCGTTTAATGGTCCTGCGTATGGATCGGTCGCATTTCAGAATGTGAACCAGTCTGTTCGCGTCAATGACGAGTTTATGAAGGCGGTTGAGTCTGGAACACCATTTGGGTTTCGTGCAGTCAAAACAGGTGATGTAATCAAGAAGGTTGACGCGAATATGCTTCTTGATCAGATTGCAGATGGAACGTATATCTGTGGTGATCCAGGTGTGCAGTATGAAGACATGATTCAAAAGTGGCATACCTGTAGCACAACTGGTCCTATCAACTCAAGCAATCCCTGCTCTGAGTATATGTTCTTGGATAATTCTGCGTGTAATCTTGCCAGTCTAAATCTTCGGAAATTTCAGTTAGATGATGGATCGTTTGATGTAGAACGCTTCCGTGCGGCGACTCGGATTTTCATTACAGCGATGGAGATTATCGTTGATAATGCGGGATATCCAAGTGGTAGTATTGCCAGAAATAGTCATCTGTTTCGCCCACTCGGACTTGGGTTTGCAAATTTGGGAGCACTGTTGATGGCCATGGGCTTACCCTATGACAGCAATCAGGGACGTGCAGTAGCCGGTGCAATTATGGCCATTGAACATGCTGAGGCCTATGCCCGTAGTGCAGAGATTGCTTCCAATCCCAAGATTGGGCCTTTTGAAGGTTATGCCGAAAATAAAGAAAGTATGCTGAATGTGATGAAGATGCATCGGGATGCTGCCAATCATATTGATCAAAGTTGCCCCGAGTATCTGCTTGATGCGGCTCAGGAATCCTTGGATCGCATGGTCAGATTAGGGACGAAATATGGTTATCGCAATTCTCAGGTGACAGTGCTTGCCCCCACTGGAACGATTGCTTTCATGATGGATTGTGATACGACGGGTATTGAGCCTGATATCGCTCTTGTGAAATACAAACTACTGGCAGGAAAGGGAGATGGAACACTGAAAATCGTCAACCGAACAGTTCCAGAAGCACTTACAAGGCTTGGATATCATAGCAGTCAGATGGAATCCATCCTTGAGTATGTGAATGAAAACGATACGATTGAAGGTGCTCCAGAGCTTAAGGATAAAGATTTGCCCGTCTTTGATTGTGCCTTCAAACCATTCAAGGGAACACGAAGCGTATCCTCCATGGGTCATATTCGCATGATGGCTGCCTGTCAACCGTTTGTATCGGGTGCTATTTCGAAGACAGTGAATATGCCAGAGGATGTTACATCCGAAGAAATTAGTCAAGCATACATTGAAGGGTGGCGTTTGGGATTGAAAGCCTTGGCCATCTATCGTGAGAATTCCAAGCGTAGTCAGCCCCTGTCTACTTCCAAAGGTGGGAATACGAAAGGTGCGGCTTCAGGAGATGGACTCCCCGCTGACCATGAACTAGTTTCTCCCAAGGTCATCTATAAATCCAAACGGAATCGTTTACCTGATGAGCGTCCTGCCGTGACGCATAAATTCAGTATCAGTGGACATGAAGGCTATCTTCATGTTGGACTCTATCCTGATACAAAGCTACCAGGCGAAATATTTATTCGAATGGCGAAGGAGGGTTCTACGATTTCAGGATTAATGGATGCGTTCGCGACGAGTATTTCCATTGCCTTGCAGTATGGTGTGCCTTTGGAGGATTTATGTAACAAGTTTAGCTATATGCGTTTTGAGCCTAGTGGATATACGAATAACACGGGGATACCTATGGCCATGTCGATTATGGACTATATCTTCAGGTATCTATCCATCAAATTCTTGAAGACAACAGTGATACCTGATGAAGCAGAAAACATTGGAAAGGATATGGGGCGTGATCAATGGAATGCTTCAAAGAGTGGGGATGGGTTGTCATCGTCCTCTGAACCTGTTGCCATCGGTCCTCCGCAGATGGATTCCGTTGCAGGCACACAGGTCAAGGCGGCGGCAGTGATGAGCACATATCAAAACCAGGATGATGCACCTATTTGTTCTACATGTGGGTCCATCACTGTTCGAAGTGGAGCATGTTATGTATGTTCACAGTGTGGCAGTTCAAGTGGCTGTGGATGAGAAAGAACCACTGAATTCTGATGTGAAAAACTCTATCTCACGCAGATCGTTATTGGTTAGCATCTCGTAAAGAAGGTTTCAGATTGATCAAAAGATTTTCGGAGATTCAATGGATTGCGACTGAATCCATATCCCGATAAAGCATTGCACTCATCCAGGGGTAGTACCAGCCAGTGAGGTTCTTTGGTTAGGCTGGATTGCTCAATAGTCAACACCTCGATGGGTTGCAGTTTGAAATAAACTACAATGCAGACAAATACCCTCTATTATGGAGATTGTCTGGAGGTCATGGAGAAGTTTCCTGACTCCTGCGTAGATCTTATTTATTTGGATCCACCATTTAATAGCAAGACTGACTATAACTGCTTTTTTCCAAACACAATCAGTGGAGAATCTGGAGCTCATCTGGCTCAGATGATGGCATTTGGAGATACTTGGAGTTGGGACGCAAGTGCATACGATCGTGTCAACCATATATCCAATGCTTCCTTGCATCCCGCTCATAAAGCGATTCGATCATTTACTGAGATTATTCCAGAAAGCGGAGCTTTAGCATATCTGTCCTATATGGCTGAGCGTTTAGCCAAGATGAGACAGATATTGAAGCCTCATGGAAGTATTTACCTGCACTGTGATCATACCATGAATCATTATCTGAAGATATTGATGGACAATATCTTTGGACCAGACAAGTTCCAGAATGATATCACATGGAAACGCACTACATCCAGAAGTGACGGGAAGCGATATGGACGCATTTCAGACTCCATTCTTTACTACGCGTCTAATCAATCTACATGGCAGAATCAGTATGAAAAGGATGGGCTTGCTGTAAGTGGTGATAGAGAAATTCCTCTTACGGGTGCAGGTGCATCAGTGGGAGAATCTGGAAAGCCATGGAAAGGATATGACCCTGCAGCATCTGGTAGAGGAAGGCATTGGGCAGTTCCCAAAACAGGTACCTATGCAAAGTGGATTGAAGAAAATTTGATTCCAGGCTACACCCAAATTGAATCTGTTCATGAACGATTGGATGCACTTGACAGTCAAGGATTAATTCGTTTTTCCAAGAATGGAGTCCCTAATTTATTTCGTCCTGCTGAAGCTTCTAATTCAGGTCCTAAGGTCAATGACATCTGGATGGATATATCTCTTGAAAGTAGCAATGAGTATGTCAAGGACTATCCGACTCGAAAGCCTGTCAGCCTTGTTGAAAGAATCATTCAGGCTTCGCTACCCAAAGGCGGAGTGATCCTTGATCCGTTTTGTGGTTGTGGGACTACCATTGAAGCAGCTCACAACTTAAATTGTGACTGGATCGGGATTGATATATCTCCCTATGCCATCAATCTCATTGAAAGACATCGAATGAAAGGATTAGAGATTCAGGTCAGGGGAGTTCCAACAGACATGTCTGGTGCTAAAAGGTTGGCCTCCGATAATCCATTTGACTTTGAAAAATGGGCTGTATGTCGTATCCCCGGTCTTGCACCGAATGATAAGCAGGTTGGAGATGGTGGGATTGATGGTCGTGGAATACTGTTGCAAAAGCCAGGGGATTTTGACTCAAAATTGGTGCTTGCCCAAGTGAAAGGAGGCAAACATAATGCAAGTGCACTCAGAGATTTTCTGGGGGTGATTGATTCCAACAAGGCAGCAATGGGAATTTATATTACATTAGATTCTGTGAGCTCGCATCATGCTCATTCGGCGATATTAGAAAAAGGAACGATACAATTTGGAGCATCAAAGTTTCCAAGAGCCCAGTTATGGTCAATTGAGGATTATTTTAAGCAACAGCCTCCTAAAATGCCTCCTCTTGCAGATCCTTACACAGGGAAAGAAATGCTTCCTTGGCTGTATTGATGTAAGATGACGTTCTTCTTGATTATGTGAAGGGCATTCACTACGAGATCATCATCTTGTATTATAGAAGTTGTATTCCCAACAATCAATAGAAGAAGAGCAGGGACAATTGTCATCGATCCCTGTTGTCATAGGATCTCTCCAGACGGATTCCGTTGGAGGCACACTGGTCAAGGCGGTAGTGATTAGTGTATACCAGAACTAAGATATGCACACCTATTTGTACAACATGTGGATATGGAAATTTCGTATGGACATCCTTTTCAAATACAGTGTCACTAAATCACTGGTTATTGGTCTGTTATGATGTTTGATTCTCATCCAAGTCTCTCACCGGATACCTCATCATACTACTCGTATAGAAGCAAAGTAATCTCCGTGTGAATTGATAGCCATAGGTCTAACGTCAATTGAATTTTGTACTCATGTTGTAGAGAAATAGTATATTCTATTGATTTGAACGATCATCAAACAGATCAATGAATACATTAGGATGCGAAAGTAACCCGGTCAGAGTAGCCATCATTGGAGCAGGACCGGCGGGATTCTACGCGGCGGGGCACCTGCTCAAACAAAAAGATCATGTCATCCATTTGGATGTATATGACAAGCTCCCTGTGCCTTATGGTTTGGTTCGTAGTGGTGTTGCACCAGATCACCAAAAGATAAAAAATGTCACACGTGTCTATACAAAAATCGCCTCCAATCCGAGATTTCGTTTTTTCGGGAATGTGGAGTATGGCAAACATGTACATTTAGAAGATCTAAGAAAGTATTATCATCAAGTCTATTTTTCAACGGGTGCACAGGTAGATCGCAGACTCAATATTCCCGGTGAAGATTTACAGCGTAGCTATTCTGCCACAGATTTTGTCGCATGGTACAACGGACATCCTGATTATAAAGATCTTCAATTTGATCTTTCAAGACGCTGTGTAGCGGTTGTAGGAGTTGGGAATGTGGCAGTTGATGTCTGTCGGATTTTATGTCGTACAGTAGATGAATTAAAACAGACAGATATAGCTGACTATGCACTTGAAGCACTTGCGGAAAGTGGTGTGGAAGAAGTCTATATGCTCGGGCGTAGGGGGCCTGCACAGGCTGCATTTACGCATCCAGAAGCCAAAGAGCTTGGAGAATTATCGGGGGCAGACTTGTTTATTCCCGAATCGGAGGCACAATTGGACTCAGAGTCTGAGGCTTGGATGTCAGAACACGGTGATCGGCTGACATCCAAGAAAGTTCAATTGATTCAGGAACTTTCAAAAAAATCATCTTTCCAGAAAAAACGTCGTCTCATCCTACGTTTTCTGGTTTCCCCAGAAAGATTACATGATGATGGCTATGGAGGGGTGGGTAGCGTAACGCTACGAAAAAATGTTCTCATCACCCATGGTGACCGTTTACAGTCACAGGCCACGGGCTTGACGGAAGGATTACCCGCAGAGATTGTATTCAGATCAGTTGGTTATCGTGGGGTTCCACTACCAGAAATTCCCTTTCGGAAGGACTGGGCAATCATCCCCAATGATCGTGGGAGGGTTATAGGCGATGGATTCACTGGAGGAGTATATGTTGGTGGATGGATCAAGCGAGGGCCTACCGGAGTCATTGGCACCAACAAGCCAGATGCTCTGGAAACAGTTCAGTGTATGATAGAAGATGTTGTGGCTGAACGCTGTTTTGTTCCTGAGTATTCCGATCTTGAATCAGTGGATCAAATGTTGGCTGATCGCTGCGATCATGTATTTTCCTGGAATGATTGGGAACATCTGGATCAACTTGAAAGAACCGCTGGTGAAGCGAGGGGATGCCCGCGTGTAAAATTTACATCAATCAGCAGTATGATAGAAGTCCTTGATCGCTGAGCAGATCTCGCTGGGAACGAGCATCAAATCAGATCAAGGGCAGTTTCGACTTCAAGAGCTGAAATATACGAATACTGATGTCAGGTTCTGTCCATTGAACCGATCACAGCCCCGTCCAGATATCCGAGTCAAGGGGGTTGACTGGATGATCATTGGGGGAGAACCCGGCCACCTGTGCACGATTGATGGAGCCAGTTTTAGAAAGAGACATCCATCATCATGTCTTCAAGAGGAACGATCTTCTTTCAAGCAATAGGGTAGTGTCTTCAAGAAACGTACGGGAAAATCCTTGAGAGTAAATACGGGATTAAATGCAACAGTTAAGGTGCTCACTCACTGAGATCTCAGAGGAGTGGATACTGACAAGCACGGGGCTGGCTCCTCCCCAACAAATCATTTTGAACTTGTTGAATGGGCGAATGCCACTGATCTAAATGGGAGGAGATGAATGCCTTATCGGGGTCATCTCAACGATATTCCACCACTATTAAAGATCAAATCGGTCAAGATTCATGACCTTTGTCCATGCATCCACAAACGTCTTTATTAATTCTTTTCGTCCATCATCGGATGCAAAGACCTCTGCTATCGCACGCAGTTGAGAGTTGGATCCAAAAAGAAGATCCACTGAAGATGCTTTCCACTTGAGTTGGTCAGTGGTAGAATCCCGTCCTTCATAAACTCCATTGTCCGATGTAGAGGGAGTCCAAACCGTATTGATATCTAAGAGATTCACAAAGAAGTCCGAGGTGAAGTACTCAGGACGATCAGTAAACACACCTAAAGGGGAGCCATCATAATTACCATTCATCACCCGCAATCCGCCGACCAAAGCCGTCATCTCAACAACGGTTAACTGGAGCATATGAGCACGGTCGATCAGCAACTCCCCTGAAGACTGAGAAAGCCCAGGCTGAAGGTAATTCCGAAACCCATCTGCAACAGGTTCCAAAACAGCGAACGAGTCTGCATCCGTGAATTCCTGAGTGGCATCCGTACGGCCAGGTGTAAATGGAATGTTGATACGATGCCCAGTACGCTGGACACCAAATTCAATGGCTATGTTTCCTCCCAAAACAATCATGTCCGCAATAGAAACTGTTTTACCATAATCAGAACGGAAGTGAGACCTGACTTTTTCAAACGTCTCAAGGATCACTTTGAGTTCTTTTGGGTTGTTGACTTCCCAAGAATTTTGTGGAGCGAGACGGATACGGGATCCATTGGCACCACCACGCATGTCGGTCCCACGAAATGTGGAAGCGGATGCCCATGCCGTTCGTACAAGCTGACCCAGCGTAAGACCAGATCCAAGGATCCGTTGTCTGAGATTCAAAATATCCTCCTCACTGACCAATTCATGATCAACCGCCGGTACAGGATCTTGCCAAATGAGAGGCTCTTTAGGAACCAATGGTCCAAGATATCGACTGACAGGCCCCATATCTCGGTGGGTTAATTTGAACCATGCACGAGAGAAAGCATCAGCAAATTCGTTGGGATTGGAATAAAATCGCTTAGAAATTTCAGCATAAGAAGGATCAGCACGCAGTGCTAAATCCGTGGTGAGCATAAATGGTGCATGCGTGACTGAAGAATCATGTGCATCCGGTACCGTTCCATTTGCGGATGGATCAGCAGGAGTCCACTGTTGTGCTCCACCTGGGCCCTCAATCTGCTTCCACTCGTAGCCGAATAAGTTTTCAAAATAATTGTTATCCCATGTTGCCGGCTTGGTTGTCCAGGCACCCTCAAGCCCGCTAGTGATGGTACTGCTACCCTTGCCGTCACCAAAGGTATTCTTCCACCCAAGCCCCTGCTGTTCAATCGGTGCACCTTCAGGTTCAGGCCCTACATAGATGCTATCTGGGGCCGCACCATGTGCTTTGCCAAACGTATGACCACCTGCAATCAGTGCCACCGTCTCTTCGTCATTCATGGCCATTCGGGCAAAGGTTTCACGGATATCGGTTGCCGCAGCCAACGGATCTGGTGTCCCATTGGGGCCCTCGGGGTTAACATAAATAAGCCCCATTTGTACCGCTCCTAATGGATGCTCAAGATCCCGCTCACCCGTGTAGCGAGAGTCTCCGAGCCAAGTCGTTTCTGATCCCCAATAGATATCTTCTTCAGGTTCCCAAACATCTTCGCGGCCTCCTGCAAATCCATAGGTTTTGAAGCCCATGGATTCAAGGGCACAGTTTCCTGTGAGAATCATCAGATCCGCCCAAGAAAGTTTACGGCCATATTTTTGTTTGATAGGCCAAAGTAATCTTCGGGCCTTGTCAAGGTTTGCATTGTCTGGCCAACTGTTGAGTGGGGCAAATCGTAGCGTTCCTGAAGAAGCACCACCTCTGCCATCTCCTATTCGATAGGTACCAGCACTATGCCATGCCATACGGATAAAGAAGGGGCCATAATGACCATAATCAGCGGGCCACCATTGTTGTGAATCGGTCATCAGGGCGTAGAGATCCTTTCTGACCGCCTCAAGATCTAGGGTATTGAATTCTTCGGCATAGCTAAAATCTTCTCCGTATGGGTTGAGTTGGGGAGAATTCTGGGATAGAATCTTCAGATTGACCTGATTCGGCCACCAATCCAAGTTGGAGTACCTTTTTTTGGCAGAGTGCGTGGTTCCATTGACTGGACAGCTTACTTCTTGGCTCATGAAACAATATGTGTGGATGGTTGAGGGTTAAAATTAGAGTAAGTTACACAGATCACAAAATGCTGTGCCTCAGTAAACTCTTTTAACACAAAATAGTGCAAGGAATTTCATTTTGCAAATAGATGGATCAATGAAAATTCTTTTCATTGCTGATGAATCTACTTAGCTTAAACCATTTAACGATTTCTGTCGTATTTTTATTCAATTCAAACCTACGGATCTATGCGATTTCTTCTGAGTGCGGTTCTTCCATTGTGTATATTGCTTTTCCTCGCGAGTTGCTCCTCGCTTCGCCCGTCCACAACCTCTACGCCAGAGTTCACTTCTGAATCTGAGGAAAAAGAGGACGATGCTGTCAAATACAGCGATGTGATCACTGACGATGCTGTGACCGATGACGGTTTATTCAAGGTACATCAGATGGATGAAAAGTTATACTTTGAAATTCCCGATTCACTACTGGATGTGGAAATGCTTCTTGTGTCCCGCATGGCGGCCACCATGGATAATATGGGGTTTGGGGGCATGAAAACCAATACACAGGTGTTACGCTGGCAGAAACAATCCGACAAGATCCTGCTACGCATTGTGTCCCATGAGAATGTCGCTGATGAAGATCAGCCCATCTATCGTGCGGTTCGCAATTCAAACTTTGAACCCATTCTGCGTGCATTTGAAATAGAGACGATGAGTGAGGACTCTACTGCTCATGTGATTGAAGTGACCGATCTTTTTACATCGGATGTACCCTCATTGGGATTACCATCGTTTCGACGTGAGCAGTATCGCGTTCGCAGATTGGATGACGATCGCACCTACATCTCCTCAGCAAAGAGTTATCCACTGAACATTGAAGTCAAACATGTTCTGAGTTACGATGCTCCTGAACCTCCATCAAGTTCCTCTGGCGGAACGGTTTCGGTAGAAATGAACCAGTCCATGATCCTGTTACCACAGGATCTGATGCAACCAAGGTTATGCGATCAGCGCGTAGGGTTTTTCAGTGTTACAATGACGGACTACGGCAGAGATGCTCAGAAAGCGGAAGAGAGGTGTTATATTACCCGATGGAGGCTTGAACCCAAAGATCCTGAGGCCTATGCACGAGGTGAATTGACGGAGCCCGTCAAGCCGATCGTCTATTATATTGATCCAGCGACTCCGATGAAGTGGAGACCTTATCTGAAGCAGGGCGTTGATGATTGGAATCGGGCATTTGAAGCTGCTGGTTTCAAAAACGCAATCATGGGCAAAGATCCTCCTACCGTTGAGGAAGACCCAGAATTCAGTCCAGAAGATGTGCGATATTCGGTGATTCGATACTTTGCTTCCGACATACAAAATGCATTTGGTCCTCATGTCCACGATCCCCGGACTGGTGAAATTCTTGAAAGTGATATTGGATGGTATCATAATGTGATGAATTTGCTACGGAATTGGTTTCTTGTACAGACGGCCGCCGTCAACCCTGATGCACGATCTGTAGAATTTCGGGATGAAGTGATGGGACGACTCATTCGTTTTGTCTCTGCCCATGAAGTTGGACATACGCTTGGACTTCCTCACAATTGGGGATCAAGTGCTGCGTTTCCCGTTGATTCACTTCGATCTCCTGCATTTACCGATATTCATGGTACATCTCCTTCCATCATGGATTATGCCCGATTCAACTATATTGCACAACCAGGGGATGGTGTGACCAACCTCATGCCTGACATAGGAATCTATGATAAATGGTCAGTGAAGTGGGGATATTCGGCTCTTTTAGATGCAGAATCTGCTGATGAAGAGCGAAAAACACTCAACCAGTGGGTCATAGAGAGAGCAGATGATCCAATATACTTCTATGGACGTCAAGGTCCACGCGTGGATCCAAGATCTCAAAATGAGGATTTAGGCGATGATGCCGTGAAGGCAAGTGACTATGGTATTGCAAATCTGAAAGTAATCCTTGGTGAATTGATTGATTGGACAGCAGAAGATGCGAAAGACTACGGAGATCTCAATGAACTGTACGGTCAGATCGCTATCCAGTGGAATCGCTATATCGGACATGTGGCCGCAAACATTGGTGGGCATTATGAAACTTTCAAAACCTACGATCAGGAAGGGGTTGTCTATACTCCAGTTCCAGCTGAAATTCAGCGCAATTCCATGGAGTGGTTATCCAGAGAAGCTTTTGCTTCTCCCGATTGGATCCTTGACCATGATATCTTACGACGTGTAGAAGGAGTTGGAGCAATGGATCGAATTCGTCGATATCAGGTAGGTGCGGTGAATACGATTTTAAATCCTATACGGATTGGGCGCCTCATGGAGGCGGAGGCATTATCGAATGGAATGGAAGTCTACACATTCTCTGAGCTTCTGGATGATTTACGTGATGGAATCTGGTCCGAATTACCAAGGGCATCTATGATTGCACCATTTCGCCGCAATCTTCAGAGAGGGCATATAGAGCGACTTGAATATCTGATGACCGAGGAAGCACCGACTGTCTCATCATTCTTTATCAGTTATGGCATGGCCCCTATTGATGTTAGCCAATCCGATATTCGTGCTCAAGTGCGAGGTGAACTCAATTCGTTGAAAACAGCGGTTGACCGAGCAGCTCGGCGTACGAGAGATCGTATGACTAGACTCCATTTGGAAGATGTGAGCGTTCGCATTGAAGATATTCTTGACGGAGATGACTAAGACTCATGGTTTGATCTCATTGGTGGCTTTGGGGTCCATGCTCAACAATGATTGAGAATCTCTTATGGAAGCTATACTCTCCAGATGATGGATAGGAATACATCTGTCTTGATCTTAGAAATCCCTATTTAGAGAGATCTTTTCTGCATCCTCATTGGCTTCAACAAAAGATGAATGTTCAAGTCATCAATATAGTGTTTTGTGCGTGGTTGGATGGACACTATCGTCAGCCCTTGTGATTTTCTTGGATGTATCTTTCCGAATCAAAGCTCTTTAACTCTGTGAGTTTTTGAGGAGTATTTCGCTCCAGTGCGAAATTCCATGAATGATTCTGCTAGTTGCTCAAAGGTGATTTAGGTTGAGCATGACTGGTGTGATGGAACGAATTTGGACAGATCCTATGGTAATGTCGTATCTGAGCGTTTCATTTAGAGAAATGTTGTATCTATTATGTAAGACTACTGTATGCAAAAGCCTTGAGATGCAAGAGCAGATTATACTTGACAAACGATTTCTGGTCCGCGGGCAATGCGTTACTGCTCATTCATCTGAGGGTTCCATGCCTTTAAGAGTGTTGATACTTCGGGCACCTGCACATGAGATAGGGGTTAAGCAATCCCCGTAATTCCCCACCCTACCACAATGGAAGTCTTCACCGAATACCGGGGTCCTGCGGAGTTCTTTCACGGGCGGGACGAGGTTATCAACCCGTTCGTTCGTGCTCTTGTGCACTACCGGAGAATAAACAGGGGTACCACATTCCTCATCAAGGGGCCACCAGGGTCGGGGAAGACTGCCCTGCTGTATGAGCTGTCGGAGCATGCAAAAACGAATGGCTATGAAGTGAAGGGTAGTCTCAACGCCCCCGACTTTCATGATCCCGCCCGCATGGCGGCGAAGCTTGGGGTGCCTTATAAGCCCCGCAAGTCGCGGGGATGGAGCTTTGGGTTGGAGTGACTTGGGTGGCGTGAAAAAAAAGAGACGGAGATGCTATCAGACGTTGTCGATATTATCAAGAAGGCTTCCAGTCCTGGTGGGCTCATCTTGGTGCTTGACGAGGCCCAGCATCTGGCAAAACTTGAAGGTCGGGGAGATAACGAACAGAGAGCCATGGCTACGCTTGACATGATTCACAATGGTGAGATCGGGGCACCCGTAATCTTGCTTGCTGGCGGACTTGGTACTACGGAGCTTGCGTTTGAATCACTTGGTATTTCCCGTATTGAGGAGTCCTGCAGGGTCAGGCTCGGATCCTTAGATCGTGAGTCCACATGCGCGGTAATACGTGACCACCTTGTCCACCGCTGTGGGCTGGATTCTCCTCCGCAGGGCTGGATTGAATCCCTCGCAGATCACTCACATGGATGGCCACATCACATTATGTGCTACGTAGAGTCCGCGAAGGAGTGCCTCGCAGCGAGCGGTCATCAGTCGACTCCCGCTTCCCTCCAGCACACACTGGAGGTGGGGCGAGACCGCCAGATAGCTTATTACAACGTCAGGGCTCATGGCATCACTGAAAATCAGAGGCACATCATCGCACGTCTGTTTGCTAAACTTCCATTGGGGGCGACCGTAGGTAAGGAGCAGATATTGTGCGACCTTGAGAAGGAATATTCCGAGAAAGAGGCAGGGGAGGTTTTCAGGCGTTCGCTCAGGCGGGGAGTGCTGGATGAGCGAGCGAACGGGGCGTATGCTATTCCGATACCCTCAATGCAGAAATGGCTAGTGGATCTACTCGACTAGGGTAAATCCATTAACAGCGAAACACAGTCCCATTCAGGGCAGGATTCGCAGCAAAGAGTCTCCGGCAACGATCGGGGCCTTGGGCGGTAGCACTGAAGACCAGAAAACGAGATCCGAAAACCAGACGGTTTTGACCACTTTTCTAGGGAATGATATACGACACCCCAGTGAGTAAATAGCAACACTTTGGGTACACATGTAAATAATCACCTTATGAAAGTAGAGGAGGTAGAAAGCAAGTGAGATTGTGCAAAACCGGCAGTGGATCAAGTGCTATTTGATGTTTGGAGTATGATATCTGCATTGTTTAACCCACCATGATCGGGGGGGCATTGATAGGCCATACCATTACAGCACAGAATCGGGTGTTTTTTGTCCATCATTCACATTCCTTTAAAGGCCTCAACAATGCTATTTTCAGCGATCAATAAAATGATCCACCTAACCAAATGGAGGTCATTGTTTTCTGGTGAGGAATCAATTCGTAAGCCGTCATCAATCATCATCAATCTCTGAAGATTTAACAGAGGCTCATTTGTGGAATATTAAGGCACAAAGATCGTATCTCAATTCAGTGGGAACCTTGCTCCGTTGAATACAAAACTCATGGGAGAGATTTAGATGTGCAGTATATGCACACAGTTGCTTTAAACACCTTTCCATGCGGTTCAATGACATTTTTTCATCAAATCATCATACCAAATTATGAGCATAGCTAACAAGCTACCCGTCACTGTACTCAGTGGTTTTCTTGGTTCAGGAAAAACAACACTTCTGAATCATATTTTGCATAACAAACAAGGCTTAAAGGTCGCTGTCATTGTCAATGACATGAGTGAGATCAATGTAGATGCGGACTTGATTAAAAACGAGAATACATTGTCTCGTACAGAAGAAAAGTTAGTCGAGATGAGTAATGGTTGTATTTGTTGTACGCTACGAGAAGACTTGATGATTGAGGTAGAGAAGCTTGCAAAGGAAGATCGGTTTGATTACATGTTGATAGAGAGCACTGGAATCAGCGAACCAGTTCCAGTCGCACAAACCTTCTCGTTTATGGATGAAGAAAATGGAATCGATCTCTCTGAATTGAGCTATATTGATACCATGGTGACTGTCGTAGATGCATTCAATTTTGCAAAGGACTTTGGCAGCTCGGAAACCCTGACAGATCGGGAGTTATCTGATATTGAAGGTGATGTCCGAACGATTGTGAATCTTCTTACGGACCAAATTGAATTTGCCAATGTGATTATTCTTAACAAAACGGATCTGGTATCTAAAGAGCATCAAAATATCTTAAAAGCACTGATCCAAAAACTGAATCCATCGGCTAAGGTGATTGAATCCGTCTACAGCAAGATTGAACCTCAAGAAATTCTCAATACAGGCCTATTTGATTTTGAGGAAGCAGAGCAGAGTGCTGGCTGGATTGAAGAACTCAATAAAGCCGAACACACCCCTGAGACTGAGGAATATGGAATCACTTCATTTGTGTTTCGAAGCAAAAAGCCGTTTGATCCAAAACGATTCTGGGATTATGTACAACATAAATTTCCAGAGACCATCATCAGAAGTAAAGGATTATTTTGGTTGGCTTCTCGAAATAAACAGGCCTTGATTTGGAGTCAGGCGGGAGGTTCACTGAAGGCAGATATTGGAGGTGTCTGGTGGTGTAGCATGCCGTTTAGTGATCGGATTCAGTACTTGACATACATAGAAAATCAACAAAATATTGAGTCTACATGGGATAAGACGTTTGGAGATCGGAAGAACGAGATTGTATTTATCGGGCAGGAGATGGAAGAGGAACGCATCAAAAAGGAACTTGAAGAATGTTTATCTACCGATGAAGAACTGTCAAGTCAAAAATGGAGGAAGGGATACAAAGATGAATGGCCGATGTAGATCAAGCGTGTTGGTGTTTTTTCAATGAGCAAACAGTAATCCCCACTCATGTGGTTGATTCTATTGCTATAGTAGAATCAGAATGTATCTCGCTGATATTTTTTAAATAAGATCCGATTTTGATTGATATGTCGGTCATACAATAACATTATTATGTTGACGAGGGTGGAACGGTGGAAGCACTTTGTGATATACATCATGTAGGTGGCATTGTTTGATTCAGATGGTGTATCCCTGCTAAGAGGTGTGCTCTTTTGAGGAGTCATCAGAAGCATGTTTTACTACATAGATCACGCAGATATTGGACTCAGATCACTTTGAATTGTATATTACATGATTATAGCAATGCTGAGGGTTCACTTTTTACTCATTTCATGAATTTATGCTGAATTACATTTGGGGAGGGCTGATCGTTTTGAGTCTTGTATTTGCTCTGACAAGCGATGTCAATGACTTTTTAAATGATACCTACAGAAATGACAAGCCCTTACCCGTAACGATCCTACTTGAGGATAATTTTGACGCAGAGGCACGTCGGCAAAATGTGCAAGTACAGATCCTTACCAAGGATTTGATGACTCATTACAGCGATAGCGTGATGACCGGTGATACATGGTCAGGTGCTCTTTTATATACTTCTGCTGGTCGTGAACTCCGATTTGCTGAAGATGCGACCCTTGCTGAGCCGCTACGAACGATCTGTGACCAGACGGGACAGAACGACTGTCGTGCCAGTGTGCAAGGAACACCCACAAGTGCACAGTGGCAGTCAACTATCACTTTCAGACCCGTACGCTGGGTGAAGATGAATGCAATTGCGGCAGCCGCGATTGATTTTGCACAGACGGCAGTCACTCTTGCCCTTGGTCTCATTGGGGGACTTGGTCTCTGGATGGGGCTTCTAAAGATTGCCGAGGCATCGGGCATGTTGCAGGGGTTGGTCCGATTTACACAACCGCTCATCCGCCCACTCTTTCCGAAAATACCCAAAGATCACCCGGCCTTGGGTTTGATCGTGTTAAACTTATCTGCCAATGTGTTGGGCATGGGGAATGCAGCCACACCGCTGGGTGTAAAAGCCATGCAAGAACTTCAAACTCTCAATGAAACCGATGACACAGCAACCGACCCAATGGTGATGCTACTTGCCATGAATACAGCAAGCGTTCAGATCATGCCCCCGGTGACACTCGTTGCCATCATGGGGCTTCAGATTAACCAGTTGTTTTTCTCCATCGTCATTACGACTGCACTGTCCTTGATTGTAGGTATTACGGCCGTCAAGGTATTAGGCCGTCTCAAACGCTATCGCGAGGTGAATTCATGAGCATTATTCAGCTATTTTTAGACTACGCATCTGCCCTGGTCCTACCAGCAATTTTGGTAGGATTCCCCCTCTATGGCATGATCCGTAAAGTACGTGTCTACGAGGTTTTCGTAGAGGGAGCCAAGGATGGCTTCCACGTAGCGGTCATGATCATCCCGTATGTGATTGCGATTTTATTCGCGATCGGGATGTTCCGTGCCAGCGGAGCGATGGACTTCATGACAGACTTGCTACGACCCGTCGTAGGGTTGATAGGCATACCTGCCGAAGTGATTCCCATGGGCATCGTGCGCCCACTCACTGGATCTGGATCCGTGGGAATCATTCTGGATATGATCAACCAATTTGGCGAAGATTCCATCTTCGTCAAAATGGCTGCCACTATGTTTGGCTCTACCGAGACCACCTTTTATGTGATCGCGGTATACTTCGGAGCCATCAATATCAGAAAGACACGTCACGCCGTACCCGCAGGACTCATTGCAGATATCTTTGCAATGTTTGCGGCCGTTTATGTCGTTCTATTTTTATTCGGCTAAAGTGCCAAGACACAGTTGTCCGAATAGTGAGGGTTGGGTTCGTAAGAATCTGCCTGTGGCTCGTTATGCCACTTATGTCCATCAATAAAATAGCGGAATTCAATTTTTGTACCCGGCTTGAAGGAAACCGCTTTGGTCCACACTCCTTTACGAGTGTTTCGTTGCATTGGATGTGTAGATACATCCCAATCATTGAAGTTGCCAACCACGCTGGCGTGATCATGTGCTTCTTCAAGGGGGATCTCAAAAACGACCCGAACTGAACGCCCTTTGGGGCTGATTTTTTTGGAAATCATGTCAATAAATAAAATGGTGAAAGTACAGTTTACGCAGAAATATGAAGATGTTTCACGCGATGTTGACTGGAAGCGTTTCCGAATTTGTTAAAAATCTATTAGGATTATTTAGGTCTCATTATGAACGATTATCCGTGGTTTTATAGAAAGGGAGATAAGTACGATTAGGAGTCTGATAGCTATGTCCATTTTCATTGAATCTGAGCATCACTCGTATAGAAAGTTGTAGTGCACGCGTTCAGTTCTATACTCTCGGTTGCATTATTCAGTTATGCTATATGTTCAATTGTTGTTTCTTGATGACAGAATTCTTGTCTTTGAACAGATTAGCTATGGACTTAAAAAATGTCAAGGATTTGTACTATTCGTTTATCATAGGTAGACCCAACAAGTCCTGCGGGATTTATCTTTTCTGTTTCTGATAGATTGAGGCAATTTCTTGAAGGATTGTAATCATTCTTTCAAGAATCCTTGTATTGGTTCAGCATCTACCTCCCCTATTTTTGAAACCATGCACCCGCATCTAGCCCAAACAGTTCCAAAGGTGTCTTCTTTTTGATGCTCAAATAAAACTTCTCCAAAGAGCTGTGTTGCGGAAGGGATTCATGTCGCAGATGCAATAGATATCATGGAATCTCTTCCCCCTAGTTCAGTGGATCTTCTACTCACGGATATTCCTTACGGACATGTAAGCCGAACCAGTGGTGGACTTCGAAATCTCAACAAAGGCTTCGCAGATGATGAGACCTTTGATCTATTTCTGTTTGCGGCTCAGGCACAACGTGTTGTTTCTGGCAGTGGTGTCATCTTTTGTGGTAAGGAGCAGTTTAGTGAGTTGTTTTCATTCTTTGCAGAGCAGTGTAGTGTACGGATGCTCATCTGGGAAAAGACCAACCCATTGCCTATGAATGGACAATACCTCTTTTTAAGTGGAGTGGAGTGTGCGGTCTATTTTCGAAAATCTGGTGCAACCTTTAATGGGCACTGCCTCAACACCGTGTTCCGCTATCCTAAGAGATTATCAAAGAGACACCCAACTGAAAAGCCTTTGCGTCTCTTCAAGGAATTCGTCTCTTTGCTGACGAATGAAAACGGCTTGGTACTTGATCCATGCGTGGGTAGTGGCACTACTGCAGTTGCATGTAAGGAATTGGGGCAAAGGTACATCACATCGGATATTGACAAAGAGTCAATTAACATCACGGTGCAACGACTGAAATGACGCTCCATCGATTTGCGGAATACACTGGACGAGAAGAAGATGTTTGGAAACGATTTTTGAATACCTATGAAAGAATTCCTAATTTTGCTGGCATCTCAGAGAAGTTTAAGGATTACGACATGCATCCAGAAGGCACCGAAGCCTATGATCTGTGCGTTAATAATCTTCGTATCAAAGTCACGGTAGATATACAAGAAAATAACAACTTTGAAAAATGGGGCGATCTCCGCTTGGATTTTGTATCGGTGTACACACCAGATAGGCTGTTCAGAACCTATAACGAGTTTCGTGCAAGTTTAGACGCTACACAGATCTCCGTTGAGAAATGGGGGAAAATTGTTGAACATCAGGCCGACTATTTGGTCGTTGAGTTCCGTCAGTGCACCATGGGTGAACTCTGGCCCCATTCTCCCCATCGCATCTATTCCTTGCAGTTACCGCACGACCATTTGAACTATTGGATCACACGGCATTTTTCGCACGAACATTAAGCGGGACACTGAAGAAACATGGGGTTCCGCCTTTATCGCGATTAAACGCGAAGATGAAAACTTGCGTGCCACAGAACCTCGCTCCTTAATGGAGATGGAAATACCCATCAGAGAATGGAAACGTGAGTTTCCATATCAACAGGAAATGAACAGGTATTGACATGTCTAACGTCAATTATCGTCCCATTCTATTATATCTTTTTTTCCGACAACGACAATTAAAAGTTTCGATTTTGGATACAACAGATTCATGTTGACTTGTAATCATGGATCAAGTCAACCTCATGACGAATTATACATAGCTTTTTCAAGGCACACTTGGATTGCATCATAAATTCACAACCGTAAGATTATAGACTCGTATTCGGAAACCTTCTCCGAAATAGTGTCAACATGCTCATCCTCCAAAGCTTTCCACACATGAAGTGCAATAGTTTCATCTTTTCCATTGAGAGCATCAATGAGGGCTTGTTGGATGTGTTGATGCATATCAACAGTCAGAATTCTTTCTTTTTGTGCTGCCCGCGTAGAGAGTTGTTGTAACCTAGGTACAGCCGAGGAGATGGTCTCTATGAGGGACTCAACAGCACTGCATACTGAATTGATTTCGCCTTCAAATTCTGGAATCTGAGGCATTGGATCGCCTGATGCAACACGCTTGGAAAGTGTTTTCACCAATCCATCTACTTGAATACGTGAATAGAACCAAGACCTGTTAAAATACCACTGCGTTTTAAATTTGATACGTATGTCGTAGTCAGCATCGGGTCGTTGAATAGTGACAACATACCCCTCTACTCCTGTCCCTGATTGAACAAAAGTGCTAAGATCATTGATTGCAATCGCTTCATCTGATTGCCCAGAGCACTCAAAACCATTACCAGAGACCTTAAAGTCTTTATTCCAGAGTTCATGCCCCGTCCTTGGATCAAATTCGGTGATATAGGTGAGCGACTCCTCCGAACCATAGTTGAGTACGATTCGGTTCTGGGGGTAGACAACCTCAAAGATATAGGTCCGTTCAGGATTGAGAAAATCATCAAGACTACCGATTCGCTCCAAGAGGGAGCGGGCTTTTTGGGCTTGATTGGAATTAATACCGAATAGAGTGCTAAAATACCACTCCCCCATGTAATACCAAGCCAACACACAACTTCCATCAACTTTTTTAGTGACATAGTAGTTGCCACTGGATAATATCTCCTTGAGCTCACTCTCAGGATATTCAAAATGGTTGTGAAACTTTGGCATAGGGCACGCTACAACACGATCCTCTTTATGGTCATAGACCAAGCCTCTACACCATTTCACGAATCGTGCATCTTCATGATGAAAGAAATCAAATCCACCTTTATACTTGTATATGGCAAGGTGTTTATACGTTTTGTGCCATTTACGTCTGATCTTTCGCTCTTTGACCAGACGATTTAGGGTTTGAGCATTGGGGAGAAGTGAATTCATGTTGGCAAAACGATTTGATCTAACTGTTTCAAATTCATCATACGAGAAATAATCTTGCAAAAGATCAACTCATACGAATTTTATGTATGACCAGAATAAAATATGGTCTATGATGACGGGAATCTGGAATGAAGTGATTCATTTAGAAATCCCCATGGGTGCGAAGAATATTGATCACTTCTGACTGTACTAATACTTCGGAAGAGTACCTGGATTCGTCAGAGGTCCAAAATACTTACCAAGGAACTTATACCATGCATCATGGAGGGCATCGGGAGACACTCCGCCATCTTGGATAGTAGGGGAGAATCTACATTCTCCACTAGGCCAGTTATTTCCCAATTGGAAAATAGCATTGGCAAAAACTGTCATTTCTGATTTGCTAAGTTCTCTCTGACCATACCTACCAATCTGTTCATTCAGCTCACGCCACTCAGATGATTGTTTGATCAGTCCATGAGTTGATTCAATATTATCGGGGATAACATAATATCCACTCGGCGTTATACGGATCGTCACTAGAGAATTTGGAACATTTTCTCTTTCTTCACCTAAGCAACTGCGATTTCCAATTTTACCTCTAATTCTATCAATCACTACCTTAAGGCTGTCCAACTTACGTTTTGCTTCTGACAAGCTATCTTCTTGAGCCTCCAAATATTCTAATCTTTTAATTGTAATTGTAGTATCTCCAGGTTGTGGAGAGACTACTTCTGATTCTGGGGAATAATTATATGCCAAAGTCACCATACCTGTCAAGAATGCAATGACTAGAATTGCCGTCATCAAATCTGCAATCGCAGGCCATACAGTAATTCGGGTCTGCTTTTTCCTCATGATGTTTTGCCCTCAATCTCTTCAACCATATCACTGATCAGCTTGACTAAACCATGAATGATTTCTTCTAATCGCTGATGTGTCTGATTCACGGTTTGAATGTACTGGTTCATTTGTGTGGCGACTGGGTTCAACACTTCGGTAGCCGTGGAACGTACAACATCGGTGATGTTGTCTCCAGTCTGTTGAAGTTTTTCAGGAATACCAGTAATAGCCTCTGCAGACGCATGAAGATCATCTCCAAATTTGGGCATGGCATCTGTTGTCTTTTCTAATTGCTCGGATACTTTACCGAATGGTTGAACTACATCATTGACTAAATCTGTTTTTAACTTATTTAAAAATTTCTCCATGCCTTGATTGGCATTCGCTATCTCAATGGCTACCCAAGACTGATTTTTTTTAATCTCTGATTGAAGAGTAGTAATCGTATTTTCAAATTGTGTCCCCATGTTGGCAATCTTATTACTTAAAGTCGCAGTAAATAGTGTGGTCATGGTCTGTACATCCAATGAATTTTTGATGTTCTCAGGGAGAGATTCAATTTCAGTCGTCAGAGATTCACGTTCTTGAATGAGTTTTTCAAGAAACCCGGATACAGTATTCAATTGATTGTCAATCCCTTCTAGTATTTGTGTTGAAATTTCTTTCTGGGCTTCAAATGTTTTATTGATTTCTTCAAAGATTCCATCAATTTTGTGAGCCAAGTCCTTTTGACTCTGAATTGCCTTCAGCGCGGCACTTTGTTCTTTTTCAAAACGATCCTGCATCTGTTGCATCACCTTCATCTGGCCCTCAAGAAACTGGGGAATCATTTCAAAAAGATCAGCAGCTTCGGCTTCACTCCAAGCCTTCGTCAATTCTTCCAACTGTGTGCTTAACTCATTTTCGGGAGCATCTTGTATGGCTGATGCTTGGGCATCTAAAAGTTCAGTTTCTTTTTTGATGACAGCTTCATGGGCTTGGGAGAATATTTTAGATGTGATTAGAAGATGCACATAGACCCCAATGAAACTCGAAAGCAGGGCTAAAATGAGACCAATGAAGATAGTATGCCATGGTGGTAATTGGATCCCTGAACCCGAGGAAGAAATGATATAGATACCTATGGGGAATGCCTCAATAACGAAAAGAGCCATTGTGCCCCCAATACCAGTTACAAGTGCAGCATTAGCATAGGATCGAATTTTGTCTAATGGTAATTCTGTATGTCGCTCCAGCTGATCAAACAGAATTTGAGACACAGGGTTTTGATTAAAAGTGGGCCGCTTGAGTATTAGATGAATTTCGTTTAATGCAGAAAGAGCTTGTCTCCTGTTTTTACGCTGGAGTTGAATCACGTAACAAAAAGCGATAATTTCGAGTATTAAAAATACAGATGACATCAACTCTCACTATTAATCAGTCTTGCATGCGTCAAGCGGTGGAACGGATTCAATGATGGTTTCATAATGGCTTGGACGAATCCCGTCAATGAATGGTTCAAGTCCTATCGTTAAATGACTAGTGTGGGAAACCGATGACCATTCAGCCCAGAGACTCTGCCCTAGTGTATGTATGATTCCTACCAATTGATTACTTGCATCATTGCATAACTGGGACTGGTCATCACGAATGTATTCGCGTAATGTTTGGCAGTTGATCTCCAAATGAACCATTTGGGGATCATCATCATCGGTCATGGCTGTCACCGTAGAATCCAGAGATCCATACATCGCTATTTCAGTGACTGAAACTTCAGGATCAAGGAATCTACCTTTCACTCGGTGTGTCTCATTATCTTTGCACTGATAACCATGATCGGTGAGACCTATGGCTTGAAAACCAGTTTCGGCATAAGGATACCAATGAAATTCAGACTCACTCCCTAAAGATCCTTGTGTGATCAGCTCATGTTTGATCTCTATGCCCTGGGCGGTCATGGATCGGGCCAATTCGGTAGCCATCTTGAAAACTGGGTTGTCTTCTTGGCTTTTCCCTTCTGGTCTTAAACCCAAAATGAGGATATAGACTGGACTTTTTTGGATCTGACCCAAAGGTTTATAGCGTCTTTGAGCCTCATCATACCAACACCCAACAGAGCCAGAGAGAGTTTCGCATGGGCCGCGATGAACTCCCCAATAATTGATTTTTGTCCCTAACAGCGCAATATCAATTGTACCAGAATTGAGATACGCTTGAAGCGTAGAACTCCTAAGATAGGGGAGTAATGCTGGAGGCCCAGTTCCATAGACGGTCGTTGCAATCAAATCACTGACAAATGCTGCTCCCTTGAATGATCCGTTGATCAGCCCTTCAATGATGTATTCAATTCCTTGGTCAAGACGAGAAGTACTACCATCAAAAAAATCTTGAGACATGATAGGATCACAGTCAACATCTACAATAGAGTCCGTGACTCCTAAACATTTAAGCGAGGATTCATCCCCACCATAATCAGTCGTCAATCTCGCACTTTTAAGAAAATCATTGATCAACTTTAGAGTACCCTGACTATCAGGATCGGTTCTGTGAATGTATCCACCCATTGGAATGGATTGATCCCACAAAAGATGAAATTCATGCGTAACGGTATCAGCATCAATGCTTTCAGTTGCTAAGTCTACCCCCCATTGTGGTTGGAGCGAGGCTTGAACATCCAAAAAGGGTATAACAGTTTGAGACTCACATCCAGTCTGAATAACTGAGAATGTAATGATCAGCCCAGCAAGAACATTAGGAATCCACGGTTTCATGTGATCGATAAATTTTTTGGTTAACGGTATACGAAACCGTGAACTGACTGATTCATTAGCAGGTTTGAATGAGTGTACAATCTGCTCAATATGTTCGGCTGAGTGCAACAGATTTGTTAGAACATTGAGAATTCTGGGGTTCCGATCATGGATCTTTTTATCAAGGCGATAGAGTCTTCGTAATGCTTGAGTCACCAATTGTAAGGCCCCCTGAATAGGTTTCGAAATCACTCTACGTACATAAATTTGCACCCTCATGATCAGTGGTCGTAAAAATGAGAAAACCATGCCAGATCTATGATGTCTTTCATATTGAAAGTTGTCGAATAATTGGAATCGGGGAAGATTCTCGACCGTCATCTGCAGATTTTTCAGAATATGTAGATTCAATGCGGGATCCTGATTGATTTTCTTGACCATAGAGGTGAGGGATCTAACCGTCTTCCCAGTGGTTACGACTGCCCGATGAACGAGCCATGAAGAGACTCGAAACCTAATCAAACGTAAATATGACTCAACAGTACGACGAATCGGAGACGGCATGGTTCATTATTATGCATGGAATACCTCAGGCAACGGGTCAATAGCATCTATGGTCCCAGCAGAAGCAGTGTTCAGATCAGTCAATAGACTAATTTATAGTTTTCGGAATTTGTCTGAATTGAGTAAATTCTCCCAGATCAAAAGAGCAATAGGTGCATCAACGGTATTGCCATCCCGAACGACCTGACCACCTGATATTCTATCGTTGATTTCTTTCATCAAAGGATCTTCTAGCTTGGAGAGAGGCTCACCGCTACCCGATGCCTTGACCACCAGAGGAGGATCAAATTTTTCAATATGAAGACTATCCGTCTCACTGACTCCCTCAAATGGAAGTTTCTCATTCCAGTTTCGCTGCGTATCCGCCTGCTCTCTTCCGTAAATCATCACATTGGACAGTGGATAGCGGTGACTGTTATGACGAGCCTTCACAGGATCCATATTTTTACCCAAGGCCTTTTTGATTGGCACAAGTTTGGGAGAATTCTCAAGACTGAGATCAGCCGTATGCCATACATCGTCGGGGAGGGGATCGGAAATTCCAGATTCGGCCCACAGCTCCTGTGCACGGATCTGAACGAGTTTCTCCATGGATTGCTGAATCGCCTGATAGTCCCTACTACTATGATACAGCCGCCATCCATTTCCACGGAGATTGACTAACAGTTTTAACTTTACACGATCGGAGTCTGATTTTAGAATCGGCCAAACATCGTTGGCAACATAAGCAACCATATAACGGGCCAAGAAATCAACAATGATACGGAAGTAACGGTTGATAATCTCACGGCCATCATTTCCGTCACGAGATTTTTCAAATCCCCGAAGTTTCAATTCTGGAGCATGCCAGTCTTGTGTCCCCTTTCCAAAGAGCTTATCCGAGCCAACAGCCCGCATCCATGCTCGTAGCTGCTCAAAAGCTTTCTCTGGATTTCGTTCCCAACCTCGATCATCACCCTTTGGCAAGTAGCTCATAGAATTCTCAGCCAATACTTTAAGCATAAGGTCACTGCCAATCTTCACACTATCGGCAACTTCCTTAAACCGGTCATTACTTCGTTCAACTGGTATGTCATAGGTTCGAATGAGTATATCCAGAGTTCCACCACCTAAATCTGCAACCAGTTTCACATTAATCGGAACGCCATTACCAACTGAGTCAAATGCAGCATGAGATTCACTGTACATCCCCCGTCCATTTTCTAAACTGAAAGCAATCCCAAGATCCTTGTGAGCATGCTCAATGACTTTTTTGATTATGTCTTCATAGTTAGAAGTCGCTTGAGTGAATGTGCCACGAAGCGGATAGGTGAATGTGGCATCTATCTTACTGGGTAATTTGTCAGCTTTTCCCTTTACGATATCAGCTACAAATATCTCGATTGCCATACGTAGATACCTTTCTCGTAACCACTGCTCCTGATTTCTAAATTTACCGTCGGTCAGGTCCCATTTGAATCCAGAGATAATATGATCTCGAATATTGGAGCGTTGCAGTTGAATCACGGGGATGGAATAGTGCGTCATTGGAGACCATTCAGATTGGAACTTTCCAACATCAACAGATTTAATCTCGTCCACAGACCATAAATCGGATGGAAGCATGGCCTTCGCGATATTACCAACATTCTTTTTCAAATATGTAGGTCGCCAAAGATCAAATCCCATCTGCGATGCACCTTTAACATCATGATTTTCACTCACATGTAACGTAAGCCCATCTCCCGATACAAGCTCTGCATCAAGCTCAACCGTCTCGGGTCTACCACCGATTTGATAGGCGGCAACGGAATGAGAAGTACCAAAATCAATCGCGAGTTTCCATGGTTGCTGGTCATGGGAACGCTTCGTCAATCCAATGATGTAAATCCCAGTGTCCTCAAGTTTCTCATCATAGGCAGAGAAAGCCAGCGGAGGTCCTCCCGAATGATCGCCATTATCAAAACTCATGGCATAGGCATTACCAGGGCAACCTTCAGGAGATTTGGTGATCAGTAAGGGATTTTGCCGCCCATGAGCCATGTAAATCGTTTGAATCTCAAGCGTTTCACGGTCACAATGTTCAAACACATAGTAGGCTCTCCACAGGTCATTTGATTGATTAGGATCAGGATCGTAGTCTGACTTAAAGTTGGGCCAAATCATCCAATGGGCCCTCACTTCAACATCGTCCACCGATACGTTGATGGGTAATGACTTTGATCGTCCTCGCAGATCCAATGTCCATCGCACTAATTTTCCCCCTGAATCTGGTATTCCCGATTGTTGAAGGGCCTTCCAAGCCTCATCATGGTCGAGACATCTATCGCCCGCATTTTTTTGTCCTCCAGGCACTTTCAACAGATCAATAAATTCTGGGCGTAAGGGAATATCAGGATATTTGATCTCTTTTGTTCGGGATTGATTAATCCGCTTCTGTTCAAGGGGGATGCAGATTTTAATTTGAATCACATCCTTGTCAATCACTACGAGATCCCTAATGTAGACTGGGCTATCGCCAAGTTCTTGCATGATCCATACCCCCCTTTCCGCATGATCAATCTCCCATGCAAAGATTTTTTTCAAGGTTTGTAGACCATCTAAGTGTTCTCTCCATATTGCCTTCATTGGAAGTTTCAAGCCTGGAATGCGGAAGTCGTCAATTAACTCAAAGACTTCGGAGTCTCCTGATTCAGGGTCTACAGAATAGGATGTGAACTCAGGAACCGAATCTCGGAAATTCGGATATCTCTTTTCAGATTCTTTTTTATCTGGGACTCCTTCTTCAAAGATATTGGTAGCGGGGCCTAAAATAGGAACAGGCACACGTATGTCGTCATCTGGAAGAGGTAACCAGTCTGCGATTCCAAACGGTCCAGATTCTGAAGGAATGTGTTTATTGAGTTGATTGAGCCAAGTTCGTGAATTATCACGAACGCGATCCTCTACATATTTTTTTATACAATTGATCCATCCTCGGATGGACTGTCTGGCTCTTTTTCCTGTATTTTTCCAGTTTGGTGGATCTGCATGGAGAAATCCAGTAGATTTAATATTTTCAATATCTCTCCTGCTTCCACCGTCAGATTCAATGATATCACCATACAATTCAACCCAATCATTACAATCTATATCTGGAGCAGGACAAAGCAAGGTTTCGGGTGAGTTGAAACCATAGATCTTACCATTAACTTTGTGTTGAAGAGAGAACTTAGCTATACCTTTACCATCATCAAAAAGGAGCCGTTCAAGGGAAAGATCTCCTTTTTTAAATTTGTAATCAATTTTTTTGAATTCAAGGATACCAACTGCTGTAGCAATCAGTAATATTTCAAGTTGACGTATAGGAATTATTGTAGATTTTTTCTCCCAGTCTATATGATTAATCTTAAATTTGAACTGTTCAACAACAGCAAAAGGGTGAGGCCAACTGTTGGGTTTGACATCATCATAGTCAAAATAGCACTTAATAGTAGCATCTATATCTCCAAATGGAACCATTCCAAGTTGACCAGGCCTCTTCCAAACGGGGGTTTTACCAGTAGTATTAGGTTTCATGTCAGGCCAGTAACCCTTGCCCTGAACATCCCCTGTTTTTAATATTGGTAATAACTTTTCTTTTCCCCTCCATGCATCATTGATCCAATTTGCAACCCAGTGAAAAAGTGCATATGCTATTATATCATCCTGATCAAATTTTTTCCGTAATTCTTGAATATTCGGTAATTCTTGAATCTTAGGTAATGGATGTTTTTTAAGGCGTTCAAGGCAATTCACCTCCTTTAAGAAGATTTTTTCACAAACTTTATTAATTTCAGGATTAACATAATAAAGTTCACCAGATTTGCCCAAAGACTTGATCCACTGCAAAAGCCCACGGTAGGGCTGATCATCGTTAGCATCTGGTTCCAGATCGTAGACTTCTATGATTGAGTCTAACTTGTCAGCAACGTCTTTGAGGCTTTCTGAATCATCACCTAATTGTGAGTAGGCCCAAGTGGCAATGGAAGGAAATGGAGTTTTACCAGCAAAATAGAAAAAATTTGAGAATGATGACTTGTCTTTTTTCAGATAGCGCATGCCCGTGGTTCTCAACAATTTCGAATAGACTTTGAGCAAGTGAGTAAGGATTTGAGCATGCCCCACCAATGTTTTTAAAGACTCATCAATTCCTCTTACATGCATATCACCAGTTAAACTGGATCGGTCCGATGCAGACACACCATATAACCCTTTGTTTATTTGATTCTTGTTATCACCTGTTGTCAAGAAATGTTTGATACTGGACATAGCACCAATTGCATGGGCATATGAATCATTGAGTGGCTGCTGGTGATCAGATGTATAATTTCTTAAGGTTCTTTTATGTTCAGGAACACCTACCAAAACAGTAGCTACAGTTTGAGCTAAGTCGTTCCCGTAACATGCAAGTCCACCCGCAGCATTTTGCCTCATGAGCTTATTGCGTTTTCCAGAATCTTTTCTAGAATCGCCATCTGGGAATTTGAACCAGTTATGTACCATCACAGCCATGACTTTCGCTTCCTTATCATTAAGTAAACGAGCAAGTGTAGGAGCAACAGATGAGCCTGTACCACCGACACTTGATCCACAAACCACGACAAGTTCATTTTTTGAATCTACAATCATATTATGATAGGCTTCGTGATTATTTATGTTCTCATTATTTTGATCCAATTCTTTCAAACTGAAGAGCAATGATCCTAACGCAGGTGAAGCCATCATTCCTTCATCATATTTGATTTGTTGCTGCTCTTTGGATGTTATCGATCGAAGAGCCAACGAAGCGTTAACATCAAATTTACCGTCTAATTGATGGTTCGGTTGCTTATACCATCTTTGATCTTCTCCAAGAGGTAAAGGAGTCAAATTCTTACAGGTTGGATCATCAGGTCTGCCAAGGTATTCCTGTGGATCGTATTTACCAGGATGAACCATGATTAAGCGTTTCACTTCTTGCCAAGCTGTACATGTGTTGTCTTTTCCATCAGCTGAATCTTGGTCTACCAAGAATAAATCTGGAAAACTATTAGTGGTTTTGAAGAAGAAACCGAATGGGTATCCTAATATATGCAGACGGACCATGGCTAACATCACATGAGCACCGGTTCCTCCACATGCAATAAAACGATTATTCATTAGACGTTGATTTTTTAATCTTTTTTGATTCTATTTTTTTGAAGGGTTTCGTAACTTGGTTACGACAGATGCCAAATCCTATGAAAAACCCAGTGGTAAGACCTAAGATTGCTCCGACGACATGAACTGACTTTTGCGTGTTACTGCAATCAGCTCCAACGAAAACTCCACCAAAAACAAGAAGAAGAAGAATGAGGGCAATAGGAAATATAATAGAAGCGACTGGTTTTGGAGCTATTAAAGATGTGGAAAGATTCCAATTCCTCAATTTGGGACGCATAAACAGCCAGTAAAAGGCTGTACTAATCACCAGTGCAAGTAGTGTTGCAACAACAAAGGTCTCAAAAAAGAGCGGAAACAGTCCAAAAGTTTCCCCGAGCCATCCCCTCTGACATACGTTATTCACTCGTGCACATCCTGTACTGGTAAGAATCAGTAGAATCATCAAGACATTGCGAAAATAACCAGTACCCAAAGTACCAGAACGTGTGCGGTCCTGTCCGACCATTTTATTTGTCGTGCCTATCATTGAGAAATGTTAAACAAAAACCATAAAACTGATAAGATGTATCAATAACGATAATTTTTCAGAATCGTTACAATTTACGACACTTCTATAGAAATTTTGATATTACTCTAATAAACTAATAAAATTATTCTTCTATCAGCCAAATGAAGTAGGCAATTTCATCTAAATTTATAGTGCCTGTAAGAAAATACCAAAATCTCTATAAAAAGTTCCCTCCAGTCGCTCTGGGGGCGTTTTTTTCTCATTATCCTCTCCGTTTTTTCTGCTCTCTACGGGGCATTACATTCTCAGTAGTCCTCGTTTGATCCAAAATGTGCATAGAAGCCACTGAGGTGCGTTTTTCGATCAAAAAAATGTTTGCTGATTCTAAGAAAATTCGAAACTTGCCAATATTTGACACGTTCAAGTGCTCATCTTCGCGATTTTTTTGAACGTATTTTCAGGAATGATGAGGCAAATCTTTACCCACCAGTTGTCGCTGGATCATGTCCCTATTGAGGACATTCAGCTTGATCTGAACAGTCGTGACCCTTTGGTCGCGTTCCTCTTTGGCATTCAGTCCATCTTGACCAATAACGCCGCATGCAAGAAGTTGACGACGTTGTTGAAGACTCACAACCCGAAGGTCAGCAACATCGTGGTCGCCGGGTATGAATGTCTGGGTTGTGGTCTTATTGACAGCCCTCAAACAGGAGTTGAATAGCACCTATGATCGATTGGCTGGCTACCATGGCGAATCAGATGGGAATTCTGCGTTTGATGATGGGACACGGCACGAAGGATGAGAAGGTCTATACCGGGCAGGCTCTTCACGACAATATCACCTTAGTGAGCTCCACCTGATTACAAAAAATGAATCAGTTGATTATTGAGATGGGGCACCAGGTGATCGGTCACAACATGGCGATCTGCTCAAGTGTCATGCAGACAGCAAGGTATCTCGCGTCCGTCAGAAAAAGCCCGTTTTTTGACGGGCTCAAGATATGTTTGCTACTATTGGATAGTAAAGGATTTCTTGCTGTTACGAATCTTGAGAAGGGTATCCATGACCTGAGGGGCAATGGTTTACATCCACAGTTTTCTTAAAGATCTCCACAGGAAACAGAGAGTTGTCAATAATCAATAGCATAAATCTGAATCTATACTTGGTGAATATGTGATCATAATGAGCCATTTGCAAAACCTCCCTGTCAACGCTAAAAATACGTCTCAAATGCTCCGGAGCCAATATTTATGGCAAAATGTGGAGGTTTTGCAAAAGCCTCAATGTATAGATTTGGAACTTTTATTAAAAATTTTGCGTAAATTAGTTTCTAACAAATTTGATGTTATTTACTTTTCGACCATGAATAATACTCATTTCATTTCTCCTTTGGATATTGGTGATTTCTTCTTGAGATTATCAGAGGATAACGGAATTACCAATCTGAAACTCAACAAATTAATCTATATTGCTCATGGATACTACTGGGGCAATGTAGATAACCCCCTCATTACCAATGGCGAACTTGCTGAGGCGTGGAAATATGGCCCAGTCTATCGTTCAATTTATAATATTTTCGGTAGGTTCGGAGCGGATGTGATACCCGCGATGTATGCGGGTATGTCAACCCAAGTTGAATATTTTGGTGAAGATAAAACCGAATTTCTCAACCTCGTATGGGATAGGTTCAAAGATGTGCAACCTTGGAGACTTGTACAGATGTTACATAAAAAAGATAGCCCTTGGCATGTCATATGGCATCGTGATCGTGGGAAATATACATCTGGTACTTCCATTCCAGATTCACTGACGAGAGCATACTATATCAATCTGATCAATAGATATAAAGAAAGTAATGGCGAATAATAATTATTCAGTACCATTACTCCCCCAAGATGACTCTGGTCCATCTTCAGAAAACACGCTGGATCATTCTCAAAAAAATTTAGCAGAAAAACCTCCGAAGAGGTGGTGGGGCAATCCGTTTCTCAAAGGTTTTGCCTATACATGTGGAGTAGGTCTGGCGGTGTTACTGCTTAGCATTCTCGGTATAATTATCAAATACCTCTGGCCACAGTTTGATTGGATCAGTATAATAAATTAAAAATATGTCTAATCAGTGAACCCAAAGTGCAATATACACTTGCATAGAAATCAACTGTTTATACAGTATATTCATTGAACAATCCTGAATAATGTGAGACTTTGAGAGGACTCTTACACTAACTCAACAATATGGGGATGGATAACTCATGACTGATCATCGGTTTGCTTCTTGAAATACTCCTGTATATTTTTTGCCAAAGAGGACCCAACAAGATTTTTGAGGATCATCTCATCGGCATCCCGCACCCTGCGAACCGAACCAAATGCACGAATCAGTTTCTGCATTGTCTTTGGCCCAACACCGGGAATACCGAGTAACTCCGAGTGGAGGACTCGCTTTTTGCGCTGTTTTCTCTGAAGAGTAACCGCGAAGCGGTGTGCCTCATCACGGATACGCTGAATCAGCTGTAACGATGCACTTTGCTTTGCAATATGAAAGGGCTCCGAATCTCCCGGAAAATACACTTCCTCTAATCGCTTGGACAATCCAATGATAGGGAATTTTCCATAGGTATCGGTTTGTTTCAGTGCTTTGATTGCACTGGATAACTGACCTTTTCCGCCATCCACTACGACCAAGTCTGGCCATGGTCCATCCTCACTGTGAATGCGTCGGAATCGACGGCGAATGGCTTCTTCCATAGAGAGAAAATCATCAGGTTTTCCGTCTGGTACACCTCGGATTTTATAGCTGCGATAGTCACTTTTTCTTGGGCGGCCATTTTGAAAGACAACGCAGGATGCAACGGTATCGGTTCCCCCAAGATGAGAGATATCAAAGCATTCCATTCTCTTGGGCAGATGCTTGAGCTGAAGATCGGTCATCAGAGCTTTGATGGCGAAAGGGATACGGTCTTCACCACGCTTGAGTAACTCAAGTTTGTACTCGCCAAGAATGTACTCAGCATTGGCTTCAACCATTCGCATTAAGTCCGCCTTGTCACCCCGCTGTGGAACATGTAGAGGTACTTTTTTTCCACGCTGGTCACTGAGAAATTCCATGATCGTTTCAGGTTTATCCAAGATGGTGCCGACATAGACTTCATCGGGGAAAAATGCTGTCTGGGCGTAATAATTTTCTACATATCGCTGGAGAATGATGGCATCGTCATGTCCATTAATTTGGCGCATCACTTTATGCTCACGCCCAATGATCTTCCCTTCACGGACCTTAAAGCAGATCCCTACGGCAGCATTCTCATCACGGGCCGTTGCAAGGGCAAATAGATCACGGTCTACGGGTTTGGATGTGACAATTTTTTGTTTTTGAGAATAGGATTTGATGATTTCAATTTGATTACGCAAGCGGGCAGCCTCTTCGTATTGCTGATCTTCGCTTGCTTTTTGCATCAATTCCGATAGCGTTTGTTTTAATGCACTGGTATGTCCCTTGAGGAGCATTTCTATTTGGGACACGGTTTCATCGTAGGATTCAATGGATTGATTGCCTACGCAGGGACCCTCACATTTTTTGATATGAAATTCCAGACAGGTCTTGTACTTGCCCTGAAGAATTGGCTGAGGTGATAGATCCAGTGAGCATGTTCGGATTTTGAAAATAGATCGGATAGCTTTGAGCACACGGTTCAAGGCTCTCACATCGGCATAGGGTCCAAAGTATTTAGATCCATCTTTGATAATGCGTCTCGTTGTAAATATGCGTGGAAACGGTTCGTTCTTGATACAGATATAGGGATAGGTCTTATCGTCTTTAAGGTTGATATTGTAGCGGGGCTTACATCGCTTGATGAGATTATCTTCTAGGATCAGTGCCTCCGCTTCGTTATCCGTTACGATGACTTGAACATCAACTGCTTTTGCCACCAACAGCTTGATTCGACCCTGAAGGTTGTCATCATCACGAAAGTAGGAGCGAACACGACTTCGTAGGTTCTTGGCTTTTCCAATGTAAAGATGCTTTTCATTCTTATCCAGAAATTGATAGACTCCACAACTGGTAGGAAGCTCAGAAACCTTTGTGAGTAGGGTTTCTCTTTGTGTATTTGCCTCACTCATTTTCTATTGAGGCCCAGAAGTCTAGTAAAACTGCAGGAAGAGATGTTTGCTGTGCACTTTCAGGAAGAATGACCAGATGAGCGGTTGTCCACTGCTTGAAGAGTTCATAAGCGAAACTTGATTGATCTGAGATTTCACTAATCAGAATAGGTACATTTGGGACCCGAACTCTTTGGCGGCAGAATTTTGAAGAAGCGTTATGTATGACTACGCTTTGACAGTTTTGTGGAATGGTATCACTTGTCACCACATGCCCAATGGTTTGCTCAGCTGGAATACAGTAACCGGTTGATTTCATTGTTTCCTCTAACTCATCACAATGCTCAAACGTGACAGCAAATTGATTCATCGGTTGACAAAATTCGATCAGAACACCACAGGTATCATGTGGGTGGAGAAAGAAAATGCGTTTCCCATCCGCACCCTGAACGGGATTTTCAGTTAGCGGAGTAAATCCTGCAGCTCGCAGTCTGTTGAGTTGAGATTCGGCACTGGCGATCCTAAATGCAATGTGATGCAAGCCCTCACCACGCTTTTGTAGATATAGAGCCACAGCAGAGCTGATATCTATGGATTCAAGAATTTCCAGACGCGTTCCACTTCCATAGAATCGAACTTGAACCCCTTGAGGATCTATCTTTTCTGGTAAGGCAGGTGTACATTGAGCGAGTTTGCAGAGCAAATCCTCTAAAGCCAATCCGTCATGTGTAGCAATGCCAATATGATCTAATGGTAGCATATGCGTAAAAGGTTGTCCTAAATTAAACGTTTAAGCGTCAATAAAGCGTCAGAATTTCATATTCTGCGTATACTCTGTAATGAATCTATCGGATCACATCCATACCAAGCCATCAGATGATCGCTCAGAGGCTGTGCACCAGTTACTCCGTATCGCCCATGATGGTGCATATCGTAGCCTCATTGATCGATCTTCAAAGCCAAAAGTGGTCGCACTGGTTTCAACGGTTACTCGGTGGAGACGCTATTTAACATTTTTGCTTCACAACTTTTTAGATTCTCCTTCAACGAAACTTCCACCAGAATTGGAGCAGCTACTTTTGATAGGAATTGCAGAACTTGTCCTTTTGAATGGTACTCCATATGCAGTGGTCAACGAAATCGTCAATACAGCACGAGTAATGAGATTGAATACTGGATTGACCAATGCCGTGCTACGCTCCGTCGTTCGTGCACAAAATAGGTTACCTGAGCCCCAAACTGGTAATCAAGTTCGCGACATGGCGATTCAATGGTCACACCCGACATGGTTGACACGCCGATACGTTCATCGATTTGGCATCAATGACGCGGTGCAACTCATGAAGCACAACAATGAGCCCCCACACTACAGTATTCGTGTCAATCAAATGAAAACTACGACAGCCCAACTGGTGGAAGAGCTCCGCAAACATGGAATTTCTACAACTCAGTCAGATCTTTTGGAACACTATATCAGAATAAATTCCATTGGTTCTCTCATCCGTGAGGGATACTTTGAGCAGGGATTGTGTTCGGTTCATGATGAGAGTGCTGGGCTTGCCGTAGCCATGCTGGATCCACAGCCTGATGAAATAATTTTAGATGCGTGTGCGGCTCCTGGAGGCAAAGCATTGGCAATTGCATGCCAGATGCAAGGGAGCGGTCAACTCCATGCATGGGATCGTCATCCCAAACGACTTCAAAAACTGGAAGAACAAGCTCATCTGCATGGTCTTGAGAGTATTCGTACAGATGTGGTCAATCTCTTGGAAGGTCCAGAGCTGAAGGCTGATAGAGTGATGATAGATGTTCCATGTACGGGGACAGGAGTTTTGAATAAGCGGCCAGATCTAAGATGGAATCGTAGCGAAACAGATCTTGTTGATTTATTGCATGTACAAAAATGTCTATTGGACGCATCCGTTGATCATGTGCGACCGGGCGGGTTTCTTGTGTACAGTACATGTTCCATTGAACCCGAAGAAAACGAAGGTCAGGTGGATTCTTTTCTGGACCGTCATCCGGAATTTGTTTTACAGCATGCGGACAATTTTCTACCGCAAGAAGTTGTCACTTCCACTGGATGTATGTCTACATTGCCACATCGCCATGAGATGGACGGTGCCTTTGCGGCCCGTCTACAGAAACATGCGTAAGTATTCTATGAATGGACTGTTGGTAGGTGCTCCATTGTATTGAATCAACCACTGTTTTTGTATAAAAAAATCCAGTCATGGATCAATCTATGTGTACGAATTGCCATTATGTTCGTACAATAGGATGAAGTCTCTTATGTTTGAATGTTGATCTCTATGATCTTGCGAAGGAAAATTCTTTTCTTATTGGTTGCATTGGTATCCAGTATGCCCGTTTCTGCCCAGCGAATTGCCAAATATGGAGCAGATTTTCTTGCGGGGGGCGTAGATGCGAGAGCCCTAGGAATGGGAGGTGCTTATGTTGCACATACACAAAATGTCAACAGTGTATACTGGAATCCAGCTGGACTGACGCAGACAGAATATCCAGAAGTGGCCTACATGCATGCGGAGCGTTTTGCCGGGGTTGTGTCATTTGATTTTGCCGCGATTGCCTATCCAGTCAGTCATCAGTCTACGGTTGGCTTGAGTTTTTTTCGTAGTGGAGTCAATGACATCAAAAATACGCTGAATGCCTGGGATGCAGAGCGCAATCAACCCAAAGCAAATCCCGAATCCTATATCACGAGTTTCTCAGCGGCTGACCATGCCTTTTTGATTAGTTATGCCAGAAAACTCAATGATCAGCTTTCTGTGGGTGCATCGGGTAAAATTATTCGCCGTACGATTGGGAATTTTGCTGATGCATGGGGATATAGCCTTGACGCAGGTGCTCAGTGGCATAATGACCGATTCAAGGTCGGAGTCCAAATACAAGACTTATCAACAATGCTCCAAAGCTGGAGCGTCAATACATCCGCCTTCACACTGGAGGAAACCAATCCAGAGACTGGGAATCCCTATACATTCACGGAGGTCTTTGATCAGGAGTTACCAACGGGCGATACCTATTTAGTGTTACCTGTGATCCGACTTGGCTCAGGTGTACGGTTGCCTATTAGTTCTCATAGCCTTGTGACCATTGGATTGGATATGGATATCGCATTTGATGGACAGCAAGCCGATGCATTTAATGCAGGCGATCTATCGTTTCATCCACGCATTGGTGGGGAATTTTCATTCCGCAACCTTGTTGCCCTCCGAGCGGGCATCAATCGCATTGCCCAGACAGAGAGCGACGGGTTGGACATTGTTCCGTCGGTCGGAGCGGGCATCCATCTTGGCCCACTCTCCATTGATTATGGATTCGGAGATTTTGGCGGCTTAGTGAGTGATTTGGGATATTCGCACAGGATTTCGGTTCATTTTGAATGGAGGCGATCCCAGTTTCGCCGCCCATCTGAATGATCAATGGTTACAAAGTCAAAGATGATTATTTTCGTTCGTGATCATAATTAGGATGGGCGAATTCAAGCCATCCTTTGATATGAATTTCTACATCTTATCAACTGGCCATATTCCTACTGTGTGTTTCACCTGCGAAGTGTAATAATATGAAATCAGCCATTGATAACAGAAGGTTCGGTAAATGTCAGAGCAATCTTCAAATCCAACAAAGATTTGGCTATTTCATTATTTTGACGTAAATTAGTTGGAAATTAACCTATCTCAGAAATGATTTATACCCCCCCCCATATGTAGAACATGTGTTCTAAATAAATTTGCGAATTCGTTTCGCACTTTTTCAGTAACGGGCAAAATTCAGTTGCTCGTAACTTCTTCCTTTCTTAATCAATTATTAACTTTGTTACTCGTAGGTGTGTGTATTTCATTCATCTCGTGTGACAATCCAACAGAACTTGAAGGTCCAGTACCGAACCCGCACGACTCTCTACGCGTCCTGCACATCTCGCCGGACGGGCACGCGTCCCAATACAGCGGTACGATCACCTACACTCATGGCCAATTGGTGGACGGGGAGTACAGTGTAGGACTCAGCGTAGTGGCAGAAACGATTGTCCTTTCCCCCACCATTCACGTATCCGAGGACTTGACGATTCAGACTGGACAATCAGGTGCATTCACGATCAGCATTGATCGTGAACCTCAGGAAATGACCCGCGTCATCTACTCATGGGAGTCGGCTGACATCAAGATCACCCCTGCACATCCTGTGGATTTTAGTGCAGAGGATATAGCACCTCAAGTCCTGACGGTCACGCATGTCGGGGATGGGCCAACGACCGCATCCATTACATTCAAAGTGTTCACAGAAGATGAAACTGGCGGGAGAGAGTCAATCACAATGATTAAACGTCAGATCAATGTGACCGATGACCATGCTGTGCCAGAGGTGTCCGTGTCGGGGGTACTGCAACTTCACCCAGGCGAGAAAGGCTATGTCACGATCAGCATTGACAAGGCACCTGATGCCGAAGTAGTGCGGGTCATTCTTGCTCCCCCTGACTCAGACTCATTGAAGGTGGATCCACAACGTGTATTTTCATTCACACATTCCAACTGGAGGCCTCGTGTGCTGACAGTTGACCACCTTGGGGTAGACGAGGGCGAATCCTCATCATTGGGGATTGAGGCGAAAGGGGGCGTTGCACTCAGCATCCACCTTGTGCTAAAACAGGAGGCACGCCAAGCCATGCTGACGGGACTTGAGGTCGTGGCAGGCGAGCAAATCGCCTTTGAGGCGACTGGATTCGTGCATGCAAATGGTCGATTTCAGGCGGTAGGACGGGATTTTACGTCTCCGTTCACGGATACTTGTGGCATCAAGTCCACGAAGGATTCGCGGTTGCGGTTTCAGAAGAATAGTTTGACGATCACCCAATCGTTTGACACAGATATTTGCCCGTCGCTTGATGTGACGGCAGATCTGGTTATGCTTGAGTAGTAAGTCCACGCAGTATAGGCAGGGCGAGAATTCGCCCTGCCTATTGTCTAAATCCACGACTACAGCGAGTCTGGGGTGGGGCAACGATGGAATCAATGTGGTTTCGTATACAGTGCTACCAAACGATCAAGCCTTTTGCAAAACCTCAGGATCAACTCCCAAAAACGCACCAAAAGTGCTTCAGTGCATTATTTTTTCTAAAACGCAGAGGTTTTGCAAACGCCTCAAGATAAAGATGATTATTTTCGTTCGTGATCTCAATTAGGATAGGTGAATTCAAGGCATCCATGACATGAATTACATAATTCCCTTTTTTTCATCGAGAAACGCACCTCAGTGGCTTCTATGCACATGTTTGACGCGGTGTGGAAACTTGGACATCCAACGCCCCACAGAGAGCAGAAAAAAACTTCGCCGAAAAAAACGGGGAGGAAAAAAGAGAAAAAAACGCACACAGAGGGACTGGAGGGAACTATTTATCGAAATTTTAGTATTTTCTGACATGTACTATCTAAACAATCAATCTTGAGCTGGTTGGTAGTATTCATGACCTATCTAATGATCACAATGAGTGGATTTTCTGCATATCTGATTGATCGTAGCCTTGCTATGTTATATTGATGGGTACTCATTCATGAAATTTATTGCATATTTCCCACTCAGTGAGAGGTTTTTCTATATTATTGAGTCTTCTTTACATGTGGAAATATGTCAATGAAAACCCGATATATTATCCAATTCTCTTCTGATAATTGAAGTGTTTTTGTTATTGATGTGTTACTCATTAGAATTTGACCGCGTCAATTCATTTGATCACAATTGCTGTGATGGGAATTTGATGTTGGAATTGTTGATCATAAATGGAATTGTTTACGACTCAATGAGTGAAATAAATAATTCAATAATTATCATTAAATTGTTTGATAATTGTCATTCAAGCAATCATAATTACAGTGTAGTCTATGTCCGATGCCTACAATAACTTCATCCAACGATTGAAGTTAGCAATTCAGAAGAATCCATCACTTATTGTAACGACACTGAGTAATATTTTCTCAATGAGACTGATCGGGAACAAACTCATGGTGATTTAGCCGAGATTGCAATCAGTGAGTTTATCAACCAGTATATGTACGACTACAAATCTATTCATGTTGGGAAAGATTTATTCAGGGCTAAATCAAAGGAGGAAGACGTAAAAATTATTGATGAGATCTCTCATCAAGAGTTCCAAATTAGCCTCAAAGCATATGGAATTGGTCCGTTACAGCTGTCAACAGACAAAAATTATTTGATGTATCCAAGACTTGAACAAGAAAAATCGTCAAAGATAACGGATCAGGCTTTGATCTCAAGTATCTTTTCAGATCCTGCATTCAAAGTATTTGACGAAGTGAATATTCTACCTTTGATATACAACGAAAATGTTAAACGATGTAATATCATGGTCTTTGATTATGATAAAGCGAAGAGGAATGTGAAGTATATCTGAACTTAACCCTATTTTTTTCGGGAAAAAGCACAGATTTTCCGCACCATTT
>JAPOUL010000117.1 GCA_026708685.1 Bacteroidota bacterium | reverse complement strand
GGAACTTGGTTATGGAATGCCCTTGATTAGGGGAACCGCTCGTTCGTTTGTGGGGCTGACCCAACTGCCCAGTGGACATATGGTACGATTAGGGGGCGAACTGCGTCCAACCGACTGGACATCGATTTCGATTTCTGGATCGGCACACCGTCATGCTTCCACGCTTGGGGGGATCGGTTTGAATGTGTACACGACTTTATCGTATTGATTGAATCTGCCTCACATTCAGTCTGTTCACGTCATGGCAATCGTTACTCATACAGATATACATGGGGTTTGGCTTTCATGGGATAGACAATTGAAGAAAATCTTGAAGTGAATGAAAAAGAGGCTCTTTTAAATACCCTATCACTTGTTTTAGTATGATCACTCCGGTATTCCATCAACATATCATTGGATGAATCAGTGCAACGATACGACCATGAACTCTGTTTGCAGAGTTTTCTCTATTATATAGAAGTCAATCTTAGCCCTGAACTTGTTGAACCCCACCAATGAAGATGTTGTGGTGTGGCTTGGAACTGGAGTTTCAATGAATTGAAATCGTCAAGATGAAAAATCTTAATTGCCGTAGACTATGGATGGTTTTTGCTTTACTGGGAACGGCGATCTCTCATGTCATGGCCCAAGAAGCACCACCAGCATATGCGTCCAAGATGGTCACTGTTCAATTTGAAAGTGGTATTCAAATTGGATCTGGAATTGCAAAAACAAATCTTCTTGAATTGAATGAGTTTTTGGCCAGCTATCAGGTGCATACGATTGAGCGAGCGTTCCCCTTTTTAGACAGTGTAACCCCTACCCCATCAACTACTCAGAACCTTGATGCTCTACGGCGAACCTACTATGTGCATTACGAAGTTGATGCTGATCCACCTCAGGTTGCTAGGGATCTTACAGTCCTGCCAAATGTCGCATTTGCCGAGCCGGCATTCATCAACTATCTCGTTGATTCTGAACCTGTGTTTGACCCTGATGATCCTCTCTATGGTCAACAGACCTACTTGGAGTATATGCGTTTCCCACAAGCTTGGGATCTGGTCAAAGGTATTGTAAGGGCACAGCCGGTCATTATTGCCATTGTAGACGGTGGTGCTGCCTGGGATCATGAAGACCTCCTTGATCATGTATGGACCAATGAGGATGAAATCCCCGACAATAAAATAGATGATGATCTCAACGGATTTGTTGATGATGTTCATGGGGTCCATTTGACCAATGAAAAAGAGGATGATAACAACCCAATCCCAGTGCCTGATCTCCATCATGGAACGGCTGTTGCTGGTGTCGCAGGGGCCGTCACCAATAATAGGATAGGAGTCGCAGGAGCTGGATTGAATGTCCGTCTCATGCATATCAATGCCGTTTGTCCAGTCCTTGGTGCCCTTGGAATCATTTACAGTGTCTGTCGAGGTTATGAGGGAATCCTATACGCAGCTGCTAATGGAGCAGATATCATCAATACAAGTTGGGTCGGCATCAGCCATGGCGAAGAACAGCGTCTGAACCATCAGGTTTTAGAACTTGCTACCGACATGGGGGCCCTGATCGTTGCTGCCGCTGGAAACAGTAATCGTAATTCGGATGAATTTCTGGTCTACCCCGCTTCACATCCTCGAGTCCTATCCGTTGGTGCAACGGAAAAAGATACCCGAAAACGTGCTGAGTTCTCTAATTTTGGTCAGACTGTTCATGTATTTGCCCCTGGAATTGACATCCTCGGCCCAAGGACAGGCTCCGAAAACTATGATACGTTTCAAGGAACTTCGTTTGCTGCTCCTTTGGTTTCAGGGGTAGCGGCCTTGATCAAGACAGCTTATCCAGAACGTTCACCCGATGCTCTCCGCGAGCAATTGCGTTTATCCAGTGAGGACATCAGCGAAAACAATCCATCTCACGAGGGGCAACTGGGGCGCGGCTACGTCAATGCAGAATCAAGTGTAAGCCCCCCTACTCTACCAGGTATCCGTGTAAGCCAATGGGCATGGTTGAACCAAATGGGCGACAATAGCATTGATCCTGGAGATGAAGTGACGATTCGTGCTACGTTAACCAATTATCTAAACGATGCCAATCAGGTAACCGTGCAATTGACCAGTGCCCCTGCCAATCCGTACATCACACTTACAAAATCACAACAGTTGATTGGGGCCTTAAGGGGTGGAGACTCTAAAAGTGTAGAATTCGTGTTTATCGTTGACGAAGATGTGCCTCCAAGTAGCCGAACAAAATTTACGGTTCACATTCAAGATGGACCCTTTGTTGATACCCCAGATCATTTCCGATTTTCAAAAATTAACGAACGGCTTGATCTTCTGTACAGGGCACTGAGCTCCTTTTACTCATCTACCAATGGTGATCAATGGTTTGACAACTCTGGTTGGACATTGGATCAGCCCGTCTCCGCTTCCGAACAGTTCTCGTCATGGTATGGAATTCAACTTCAATGGGGGCAAGTTGAAGGACTTGACCTCACGGGCAACAACGTTACGGGAGTGATACCTCTGGAGTTGGGATTTGCCTATGGATTACGTAGACTTAATCTTGTTGAAAATTCGCTTACAGGTTTAATTCCACCAGAGCTTGGTCAAATCCGCCAACTAAGAACGCTCAATCTTGCGGCCAACTCCTTATCGGGAACCATTCCAAGCGAGTTGGGAAATCTTTCCTATTTAGAAAATTTGTCACTTTATTTCAATGATCTGACGGGCGAAATCCCTCCAGAGTTAGGGCAGCTTTCCAACCTCAAGGAACTTGATTTGACGGAAAACGCATTGACTGGAACCATCCCCACAGAGCTTGGCCATTTGACACAATTAGAAGTACTAGCGTTGGCAAGCAATCAGCTGTCAGGATCACTCCCACGAAGTTTGATGCAGTTAAAAAAACTATGGTTCTTGGCCTTTGAGGACCAGAATGTCTGTGCTCCGAATGACAAAGAGTTTCAAGAATGGCTTGATCAGATTCGTTTTGTGGAAGGCTCCACCTGCAGAGGCCTTGAAATCGCTGGCATAATTGAAGATCTGAACCTCGTTGTTGGACAGGAAATGACTCCTGTGATCTTCCCCATTGCCATCGGAGGAATTTCCCCAATCCTTTACGGAATCACACCCAAACTACCTGATGGACTTCGCTTTGATTCCTCTACAAGAACGCTTCTTGGTATCCCCAAAGTTGTCACATCATCTCCTGAAGCCTACATCTATGCAGCAAAGGATGCGAACCAGATGGTTCATAGCATTCCCTTCACGATATCTGTGATGTCTGCATCCTCATCTGACAATGAATCTCTTCCCCAAACATTTGTCATTCACAATAACTACCCCAATCCATTTCATGAAACCACTCAACTGATGTTTGATCTGCCATGGAGTGCGCAACTCCAGATTCAAGTGATTGATATAGTTGGGCGACGAATCATGTCTCTTGCGGAGCAAGCGATGGAAGCCGGGTGGAAACGAACCATCCAATTACAGGTAGGTCACTTACCTGCGGGTGTCTACATGTACCAAATCGTTGCACATTCTCCACAACAGCAATCAATTCACAAGAGTAGCTTTGTTAAATTGCAGTAAACCTGTCGATATACCCCACAAGTTTGTGACGTTTGCAAACTGTTCTACGATCGTTACACTTTACATTGATGACAATTAAACGTTTCGTTGGGGCACGCACAACGAAGCAGAGCAGTGAGCGGCGAAGCGAAGTTGCACATGCTGATGCAGCTGAATTTCGTCCGCCCCCACGATGAATCAATCAAATGTAAAAACTCGGTCTTCGGAACGTTTCATCTGTTTGATCATGTATGGTGGAATCTGCATTCTTTGAAATCCATTTCCTAATGAATCATTTATCCAACTTGAATCGTCTTATCGGATGAAGTACTGATTCAAATGTCCCTCTTAATTACACCGCCTTCATAAGTCATACAATCAAAACAGTATCTTTGGAGTATACCCCCATTCGTAGATCTTTCACTGTCTTGAGCCATTAAGGCATCTTCCAGTCATACGCATTCAATAGGTTCATCTTTGATTTTGATGGTCTTGATGATACGTCATTTGTTGATTCACTCCGTGTTGGTAACAACCTTGGTTCTCTTTGCACATGCACAGCCTCAGACGGCAAATCGAAATCCCCCACCTGCCGAGGAGCAACTTTTTGATGAAAACACAGAGGCACGCTATCAGCTTGCACTCAGCTATCTACGGGGGATGCAGTTTGACCGTGCCATTGCCGTATTTAATGAACTACGTGAAGAATTCCCCCATAGCCAGATCTTCTTTGAAAAACTCAAGGAATCCTATGTGAATGCGAAACGCTATGATGATGCCATTGCACTGATTGATCACGAAATTTCTACTCGATCCAGTGATGAACACGACGTTCTTGCTGCTGAACGGGCTCAACTTTTCTACTTAGATGGACATGAGCCTAGTGCGATGAATGCTTGGTATGATCTTGTGCAATCGCCATCTGCCAATGAAAATACCTATCGGATTGTCTATGCGAGTATGATCAGAGTTCGCCTCCTGATTCAAGCCATTGACCTGCTTCTGGAAGGTAGAACATCTATCGGTAACGAGAATCTGTTTCAAGCGGACATTGCTTATCTATATAGTCTGACTGGACAGCACGAACTTGCAGCTCATGAATACTTGAACCTGCTCGCATTCAGTGATCAACAACTCAACTATGTGAAAGGCAGGCTTGGGCGAGATCTTGAACAGAATGGTGCACTGGCAGCTGCCATTGAAATCACGCAAAAGCGTATAGAATCCGAACCAGATCTCCTCCAGTTTCGTGACCTTCTTGCATGGCTATATGAAGAAAATGGGGATTTTGAGCAGGCTTACAGGGAAATTTCAATCTTAGAAGAACAGAAGGAAAATAGTGGGGAAATCACCCATCAATTTGCACTTAGAGCGGCTGAATTTGGTGCTTTTGATGTTGCTGGAAGAGCCTTTCAGGCTGTCCTTGCATCCCATCCCAATGAAACGATCTATTCAGAGGCACGGCTTGGTCTTGCTGACATGTATCGATTGATCGCTGAACACGACAGTAAGCAACATGAATACTATTCTAATGCACTCAATGCGTATAAAATATTCATGGCAGAGTTCCCTGATCATCCAAAGATTCCCACCGTGATGCAACGGATTGCTCAGTTGCATCAGAAGATCTTCCTTGATCGTGATGCGGCACGGGCAATTCTCTTACGGTTAACTACCACCTATCCATTGACACCAATTGCCTATGAAGCACGGTTTAATCTTGGCCAGTTAGCCGTTGAAGAAGGACATCTGGACCAAGCGATTGATATTTTCTCTGATCTATCCAATCGGGCTGGTGGCGAACTCTCAGCCCACGCCTCATATGAAAAGGCATTGATTCACTTCTACAAGGGAGATTTTGAACTGACACAATCACTTCTGAGCACGCTGGGAAAAAATGCTGACAAAGAAACGGCCAATGATGCCATTGCATTGCGGGTCTTGCTACTGAACCATCCCCCCTTAGACTCAACCAACAGTGCATTACAGAAGTATGCCGGAACGCTGTTGCTTCTTCGTCAACACCAGTTAGACAAAACGATACAAGCCGCAGATGAAATCCTGTTTCAGTGGGGGCAGAACCCCATCGCAGATGATACCCGATTTCTACGTGCTCAGGCACTTGAAAAAAGTGGTCACATCACCGAAGCTACAATGGCATTTGGTGAATTTCCACTGATCCATCCGCAGAGTACTCTGCTGGATCAAAGTTTGTTTAAATATGCTGAACTTCTTGAATCTCAGGGACATATCTCAGAGGCACTCCAATCTTACAATGACTTTCTTCTCCAATATCCAAGCTCTTTACTGGCTCGCCAAGTGCGAGAACGTATTCGTGAGCTACGCACGGCTAGTCTTTAGCACTGTTGCACTACTGCTGATCCTCACACCGTTTTCAGTTCACGCCCAACTGGATGTTCTGGTGCCTATGGATGAAATCCAGTCCGATCACTTGAAGGCCTATGGGCTTGTCTATTGGGCTCTGCAAAGAGGAGAACCCGTGGACTGGCTACTTAATTATCGCGGAGGTTCCTTTCTGATGGCTAATTTTCAGGGACTCAACAATGAACTCGCCGTTCGAGGAATCTCTCACGCGTCTCTCTCTGGTACGGATGTGGCCCAACTGGTTGCAGAAGTAGAAAGCAATCGTGCCAATACGGCTTTGGTGAAACTTGAAACACCCCCTCGCATTGCTGTCTACGCTCCCGAACAAACCCTTCCATGGGACGACGCTGTACTGCTGGCCCTAAAATATGCAGAAGTTCCTTACGACATGATTTATGATGATGATGTACTCAATGGGGCACTGTCTGTTTATGACTGGCTCCACTTGCATCATGAAGATTTTACTGGACAATATGGTAAGTTTTATCAGTATCGGAACATGCCGTGGTATATTGAACAACAGCGTGAAGCCGAACATGCAGCTCAACGTCAGGGGCATCAAAAAGTGAGTCAACTCAAACTGCATGTTGCTCATACCATCAAAGAATACGTATCGGATGGCGGATTCCTGTTTGCGATGTGTTCGGGCACCGACACCTATGATATTTCACTGGCTTCCTACGCGACGGATATCGTTCCATCTGAATACGACGGTGATCCTGTAGACCCCACTGCTCTATCCAAACTTGACTATTCAGCAACCCTAGCATTTGAGAATTTTACTCCGAGCTTTAATGCAGCTGAATATGAGCATTCGGATATAGATGCTGGCCCCCCACCCCCACCTCTGCAGAACCCTGCCCTTGATTATTTCACGTTATTTGAATTCAGTGCAAAATGGGATCCTGTGCCGTCAATGCTGACCCAGAATCATGTGAGCGTGGTTCCCGGATTTGTTGGACAGACAACAGCCTTTCGCAAACGGTTCGTTAAGCCCGAAGTGGTCATCCTTGCAGAAAACCCTCAGCGCGAAGAAGTCAAGTATCTTCATGGATCCTATGGCCAGGGTACATTCACTTTTTATGGAGGCCATGATCCAGAAGACTATCAGCACTTTGTGGGAGATCCACCAACCGATCTTAGCCTACATCAGAACTCCCCAGGCTACCGTCTCATTTTAAACAATATCCTCTTCCCCGCTGCACGAAAGAAAAAACAGAAGACCTAATCTAATGAAAACACCCTCTGACTCCCGTAATAGGATGTCTGAAGTCGTCCTTCCGAACGATACCAACCCTTATGGAACGCTGTTTGGTGGACGACTTTTGTCGCTCATGGATAAATGTGCTGCAATCAGTGCAATGCGTCACACCGAGATGGTATGTGTGACAGTGGCCATTGATTCTGTCGATTTTAATTCTCCCATTCATCTAGGTGAACTGGTTACGATTGAATCTTGGGTAAATCGGGCATTTAAAACATCCCTGGAAGTGGAAGTTATCGTCAATGCTGAAAATATCCTGACACAACAAAAACGTCAATGTAATCATGCATTTTTTACGTTTGTCGCCATCAATGACCAGCGGCAGCCGACATCGATTATTCCCCTCAACCCTGAAAACGAACTCGAAAATCAACGCTTCGAAAAAGCTGCCATGCGCAGGGAACTGCGATTGTATATGAAGGGGCGCATCTCATTAGAAGATACTGTGCATTTAAAGGATGATCTCATTGCAGAGATATCTCGTAAAGATCTACAGTAAACTACTGTGCGTTTGCAGATGATAAAGAAACGGGTTTTGATTACGGGAGCCAATGGACTTTTAGGACAGGAATTAGTTCGACAGATGTCTCATGAAAACAGGTTTCATGTGTTAGCAACAGGATGTGATCCATCATCTCGCTTGACGAATCTGGAAGGATTTTCGTATACCCCTCTGGATGTGTGTAGCAAACCTCAAGTTCAATCTGTTCTGAAAGAATTCTGTCCACACTATGTCATTAACTGTGCGGCGTTTACTGGAGTGGATGACTCAGAGACACAACGTGATCAGTGCTGGCGCGTCAATGCAGATGCCGTTCGCCACCTTGCTACATCCTGCCGTCATCATCGATCTCACCTTGTCCAGATTTCTACGGACTTCGTCTTTGATGGTCAATGCGGCCCCTATCGTGAACATGACCGTCCAAACCCAATCAACTACTATGGAAAATCCAAACTGGCTGGAGAGAATGAGGCCCGTGCAGCTGGCGGTGAAAAGTTGACGATTGTCAGAACGAATATTGTCTTTGGAGTGGCTCAACAGCTTGATCGCCTAGATTTTGTGGGATGGGTTTTAAACAATCTCCATGATCAAAAGAAGATTCATGTCTTCTCCGATCAATGGCGTACGCCTACCTATACCTATGATCTTGCTATCGGAATTCTTCGGCTTGTACACTTTCAAAAGAATGGCGTGTATAATCTCTCCGGCCGCGAATTTATGAGCATGTATGAGTTCTCGGTGTTGATTGCAGAAGTTTTTGACCTTGATCCAACATTCATTCAATCTGCCGTGCAACATACAAAACCGCAGGCCGCTCGTCGCCCCCCGTATACGGGGCTGGTCACCCTAAAGTCTGAAACCGAAATAGACTTTCGCCCTCTGCCCTTGAAACAGGCACTCACCCATCTGCGAGATCGTTTGGATCCATCCAATCCCTGGAACTCCACTTTAGATGCTTAGTGTAGGATTGATCCGAGAACATCCTGAACTCATTCAAGAATCTCTCATCAAGCGGGGTGCGTCCGAAAAGGTCCAGATGATTGATGAGATCTTGCGTGAGGATAAGCGTCGCCGAGAAGCACTAACGCTTCAACAAACCAAACAGCAGGATCTCAATTCCGAAAGCCGCTCCATCTCTACATTGATGCGTGCGGGGAAGAAAGAGGAGGCTCAGACTGCCATAGAGCGACAGAAACACCTCAAGTCTGACATCAAAGATCTGGCCCAGGAGATTACCTCATCTGAGAATGCCCTTTCTGAATTACTCTTGGCTATACCCAACATACCTCATGAAAGCGTACCCGATGGGCTGACCGAAGCAAATAACGTCATCCTGCATACGCATGGGGAAATCCCTGCCTTTGAGTTTACTCCCCTGCCCCATTGGGAGATTGCTACTCGGCATGGCATGATTGATTTTGAACGGGGTGCCAAGGTAGCTGGAGCTGGGTTCCCATTTTATATGGGAATTGGTGCCCAGTTGCACCGCACTCTGATCCAGCTATTTATTGACACGGCGACTCCTGACTATACCGAAGTTCGGCCGCCCCTATTTGTCAATCCTGCCAGTGCACAGGGCACCGGACAGCTCCCCGATAAAGAGGGACAGATGTATTCTGTCGGAGATGGATTTTATCCTATCCCAACAGCCGAGGTGCCCTTGACCAATTATTATCGTGATGAAATCCTTGCTGAGTCCGATCTTCCCGTCCGACTTTGTGCACATTCCCCATGTTGGAGGCGCGAAGCGGGTTCGTATGGAGCCCATGTACGTGGACTCAACCGATTGCATCAGTTTGATAAAGTGGAGATTGTACAACTAACACATCCAGAGCATAGTTATGATGTCTTAGAAGACATGCGCCGTCACGCTGAACATCTCTTAAAAATTCTTGAACTACCCTATCGATGCTTGCTGATGTGTGCTGGTGAAATGGGTTTTAATCAAACGAAGCAGTACGATTTAGAAGTGTGGAGTGCTGGCCAGAGAAGATGGCTTGAAGTGTCGTCCATTTCCAACTTTACTGACTATCAGGCACGGCGATTGAATCTCAAATTTCGACCTGAACATGGCGGGAGGCCGCAACTGGTTCATACCCTTAATGGTAGTGCACTTGCTTTGCCAAGAATTGTTGCAGCCTTGTTAGAAAACAACCAAAAGGAGGACGGTTCTTTTGAACTGCCTTCGGTTTGCTCACCTTAGTTTCCTGATCACTAAACCCTATCCTATTTTGGATTATTGGTCTATTTTGCTCCGTAGAGAATTACTTCTTCGGATAGGTACCTTCTTATCTTGCTTGACGTTTTTCACTGCGGTGGTTGATGGGCAAGATCTAGGAGCACTGGATGGATTTATTACGGATGCATCCAATGGCGAAACCCTTATTTCTGCGAATGTTCTTTTTGAAGAATCATTACGTGGTGCGGTCACGAACCTATCTGGCTACTATGCGGTATCGGGTATTGAGTCTGGAACCTATACGGTTCGTTTTTCCTATATTGGATACGATACTATCCTTCGTGAACTCACCTTTGCCCCCGGCGAATCCATCCGGCTTGATATAGAACTCACGCCTACCTCTGAACTTCTTGAAACGGTTGAAGTGACTGCGGATCGGATTACAGAAGAAGAAATCCGCTCCATTGGAGTCAATCAGATTACGGTGGCTACAGTCCAGCAATTACCTCAAGTGTTTGAACCTGATGTATTTCGTACACTCCAACTTCTACCCGGCGTTGCACAATCCTCTGATTTTTCCAGTGGACTGTATATCCGTGGAGGAGATCCTGGCCAAACTCTGATTCTACTTGACCGGACGAAAATCTATAATCCAAGCCATGTATTTGGATTTTTCTCGACCTTCAATACTGATGCCATTAAGGATGTACGTCTCTACAAAGGTGGGTTTCCATCCAGTTATGGCGGTGTTCTTGGATCGGTCGTAGATGTACAAAATAAAGATGGGAATCGACGGGAAACCCATGGGAAAGTAAGTATTGGGTTGCTGGCATCGCGGGCATTCGCAGAGGGCCCGTACTCCCGAGGATCATGGATGGTTGCTCTTCGCCGTTCAACTCTTGAACCCCTCCTTGCGGCGTTTGGGGACATTGATGCAGTACCAAAAGCATTCTATTTTTATGATTTTAATGGAAAAATCAATTTCGACGCGTCCAGCAACGACAAGCTGTCTCTCTCATTCTATGCAGGGTCGGATTATCTACGCTCTACATTTATTGACGGAATTGAAGTAAAACTCAATTATGGCAATCGAACGATTGCCGGAACATGGACGCATCTCTGGTCCAACCAATTGTTCACCAGTGCAACCATTAATTCAACTTGGTATGAATCCACACCCAGTGCCACCGTGAGTGGCACCAATTTTAAGCAGGTCAACCGTATCGTGGAAACCTCATTACGTGCAGATTTTGAGTACTACCCGAACTCCAAACATGAAATCGCGGGTGGACTCTGGACGGGAGTCTTCAACGCACCCCTGACCAATTTTTTTGATAACCGAGAAGTGTTTTCCACTCGTAATCGGGTGGAGCATGCTGCCTTATACCTGCAGGACATCTATCGCCCTACCCCTGACTGGACGATTAATGGGGGCGTTCGTGCCACTTTTTATGGCAATGGAAGTCATTTTACTGTTTCCCCCCGGTTATCCGTTGAACACCAGTTGAGATCCAATATGCGTTTACAGGCAAGTGTTGGACGATATTTTCAGTTCCTAACGCTCATCAGTAACGAGGTTTTTTCGGGATTTGACTTATGGCTCACCAGCGGGGAAGGAGTTGATCCTGCCTATGGAGATCAGTTTATCGTAGGATTGAAAACTGATTTACTTGATAATATCACATTAGACACGGAGCTGTATTATCGGACCATGCGCCAGCTTTTTATTCGGGATCCGTTCTTGACCCAGCCCGCTGGACAGGATTATCCTGACCTGTTTGAATTTGGTCAAGGCAACGCCCGCGGTGCGGAAATACAACTCTCCCGACAGAGTGGTCGGATCAATGGATTCATTGCTTACACTGTGGCCTTCACCGATCGATTTTTCGATAGTCTGAATCAGGATGCATTAGGGGAGCCCCGCAGATTTGTCCCCCGTAACGACAGACTTCATGACTTGAATATCACTGCACTATGGAGGATTTCTCGAAAATGGGAGCTTGGTGCTGTATTTACCTATGCAACTGGACAAGCCTATACGCGCCCTGAGGCCGCTTACACCATTTATAGTGTAGCACCGATCAATGGTGTAGATGAAACCAATCTTTTAGTTTCCCCTGGACTGAATCAATCTCGGCTGCCTTCATACCATCGTCTTGATATTGGGGCGACGCTCAATGGATCCTGGGGCCAATTTGCTGACTATGAATTTCAGATGCAGGTCATCAACGCGTATGCACAGCAGAACACTTGGTTTATCTTCAATCAGTTTGAAGATGACGGGACGCTCACTCGTAACACCGTTCCCCAAATTCCTGTCCCTCTTCCTAACCTTTCCTTGACGTTGAAGTTCTAATGCTTAGATGGTCTTTTTTCATCGGTCTACTTTGGATGATCGCTGGATGTGATTCGGCAGATTTCAATGTACTTGACAACAGGATCGTAGTCGATCTTACGTTATATGCCAATGAGCCAGTGCCATGGGCGCGCGTAAGTGAGCTTGCCCCTACAGATCATCCCAATTCATTTACCGACCTGGCCGTCACCAATGCAAGCGTCATTCTCCGAACATCCAACACGGAATTACTCCTCGAACACTCTCCGTTTCTTGATGGCATCTACATGTATCAGGGCGAGGAGCATCTCATCCAGCCTGGAGCTGCCTACACGATTGAAGTGATGGTTCCAGGGCTTTCCACCCCCATTACAGGAACCACCAATGTACCGACATCGGTTGAAATTGTGAGTGCTTCGCGTGAATCAGGAAGGTATCTCAGTGATGAACAACTCGTACTTAGTGTCACTCCTGGGCGTGGTTCCAATCAGAACCAGAGCAATTTTACCCTTGCAACCGAAGCCTTAGATGTTGATTCAAGTGTAGCTGTCCCCTTCGTATTGGGGAGTATCGAAGATGATGATGACACGACGCTGGAAGATTTTCGGATCACTGCATCACCCATCATTACCGAAGGAAATTTTGTCAAATTTCCAGATAATACGATTGAGTTGATCTACCCCTGGATTGGAGTGAGTTTCTTTGGACGCAATATTATCTATGTCAATGCTATTGACGATAACCTGACCAATTTTATCCGTTCAGCAGAGCAGCAACAGGGGGGAGATGGGGCCTTTGGACCAGGTGTGATTCCCAACGTCGTTCCAAGTCTGTCGGGTGCTCATGGCCTATTTGGAAGTGTTGCACGAGACAGTATCCGATTTACGGTGTTTCCGCCAGAATAAGGCTTCTTCAAACCCCGTTCATCGTCTCACGAATCAACATGTCAACTACAGCTTTGGTTGCTGCTTCTGGTGAACTGCCGTTGTTGATTGCTTCCTGATAGGTCCTTCGTTGCCAGTGTGCACTGGTTCCTCGTTCCAAGATGGTTCGCACATGCAATACTTCATCCACACATGCTAGAGCATCGGCATCACTCATGATATGTTCTAGGAGCTCTTCGGTCAACTCAGAATAGGGAACCATTTCCCCTCTGCCAAAATCAATCAGCTTGCCATCGGTGCCGTAACGTTGGGCTAGCCATCGATTTTCATAGAGTAGCATGTTAGCATAGCTTCGCCATCTTTTATTTTCACGTCTCAAGCGCCATAACATATGGAGCCAACACTGATACAATGCGGTGATGCAGATGGCATCATCAATATTGGTACAAATATCGGTGATCCGCATTTCCAGCGTTGGGAAATGGTGGCTTGGGCGGATGTCCCACCAGATTTTTGAACTGTCTTCTATCACCCCCGCATGGGCCAGGATACTCACATGCCGTTCCAGCTCGGCATAGCTCTCAAAATGCTCTGGTAATCCAGTTCGGGGAAATTCATTCCACACAGCAATACGATAGGACATAAGCCCAGTATCTCGTCCTTCCCAGAAGGGCGATGACGAGCTGAGGGCTAGCAGATGGGGTAACACATACGCTGCCTGATTCATCAGATCTATTCTTAGATTATGATCTTCAATTCCCGCATGGATATGCATTCCGCAGATCACCATTCTCTGAGCGATTTTCTGCATATCCTCTGCGAGATCTTCATACCGCTGGCGTGGGGTATGCTGCTGCGTGAGATACCCTGCATACGGATGGGAGGAGGAGGCGATGATGGCTAGTCCATAGGGTTCCACCACATCTGAAACGATTCTACGCAACCGTTTCAGATCTTTGCCAGCCTCTTGCACGGTCTTGCACACCGCAGTACCCACTTCAATCTGAGACTGAAAAAACTCTTGGGAAACTTGTTCACCGAGGGCAAGGCGCGCATCCTTGAGCATGGATGGAGATGCCTCACGAATCAGTTTACCTGTTTCGCGATCCACAATTAAGTATTCTTCTTCAATACCCACCGTCAGCGAAGGCTCACGGAGAATGTCAGATGCAATAGACATTGAATTCAATGTTAAAACTTAAACAATAATTACAGAAATACAAATTCAGAATCAAGAATTTCTAAAATATACGCTATTCGATCCTGTTCATCAGACAAGATGGTAGAGGCAGTGCCAATTAAATTTGATGACTATCCGAATTTTAGGTTATTGCACGGTATACTCATCCCTGTTTCCATATATTTTCCTATACAAATCATTGTAGGTCTGCTCTATTGTTTCGGGCAGATCATTTTCGGGCATTGAAGTCGGAATAGGTATAGGCATGAGTATGGGGTTGAAACCCATTCGTATCAGGTGGTATGGAGTTTTTGTCATCACTGGTCCATATTGTTTACGAATATCCTCCATCGTTGTATGGATAGGTCCCTTGAAGGAATCCTCATCCACCGCATTGAATTTTAGAAACTGGCCAAGTGTTGGTTTCAGTGGAATAACATATCCATCACGAACCTTATAGCATCGTGCAAAAATTGAATCAATGCCAACTGCAATCACATACAATTCTTCTTCAGAATTGTACCATTTGTAAAGATGAATCATGCGAATCCTATCCAATATTTCTCTTCTTGTATACAATAATACCTTCTCCAACATTGTTGGTAAGGATAAAGATCATGGTGATGAGATTCAAAGATACGTATGAATCATTGAACCAGAGTACTTTTCGCGGAGGTGATCATGCTGTTACAAGAATCTTGGTTGAATCTCTACATTGTAGCGACAATCAGAAATCTCAACCCAATACACCTCAATGGTTCCATTTCTTGACCATCTATCATCAAAATTCATCCTTATGTACGCACCGATAGATTACTGATATAGCATACGACTGATCCACTGTTTCTATCGGCATTGAATCGACGCTAATACTGAATGGAACCACTCATATTCACACCGAAGTTTCCTATGGATGCCTCTTGCTGATAGGCCAATCCTGAAACCGAAAAACTAAACTGCTCCCAAGGACGCAGCTGCCCACCCAAACGAAATTGCCTCCCCGTAGGATAATCCGTGATACCAATGATGGAGCGTACAATTCCATCTCTCCATACAATACCATATCCCATTTCCAGTTCTGTTCGGTAGTGCCCTTCCTGAAGTGGGCTTGCATCCAGCATTGTCTGCTGATGATAAAGGGTCATCCCATGACTGGGCCCCCACGATGGTCGGAGCGTAGCCATAAATCCTCTGGATGCATTACCAATTTGGAGCATTCCTGAAACGCCCCAATCGGTAAAACCATCGGACGTATGCATGACAAGTCTTTGAGAATGTAGTTCAGTGCGTAATTGCCATTGAGGAACAGCAACGCGAACCCCTCCACCTATCTCCATTCCTAGTCCAGTCTCTGCATTCCCACCATCCTGACGTACATTAGCCTCCAAGAAAGGTTGAACTACTTCACTGATATAGAATGCTCCTTCTAATCCAATGCGAACTCGGTATATATCAACACGCTGTTCGGAAGATCCTACTTTTGCATCGGTTGCCAACAGATCGCCATAGTAGCGAATCTTCGCAGATTTCCATGCAATCAGATCGCCCTGCAAGCCTAAAGCCCCAAACCTGGCTGTTAGATCCTGTTTTGGATTTTTATTGAGTTGTGCATTTCCCTGGCCAAAGCCACCGCTTAACCAAATCTCCCATTGTGGGTGTCTATAGGATAGATACGGATAGAAACCTGTAAGTGTAGCATGTATTTCTCCAGCTTCTTGGGGTAAATGAAACACACCATCCCCCCTATGATGAGAAAAGAGCAGTCCAGCCATCCAACGAGGATTCCATCTGTAATCCGCCCCCAACATCCCAGTCGTCACATCACTATTAATGCGAAGAGACTCTCTGTCTCTTCCTTGAAACTGCCGATAAGCCCCCCGTGCCCATACACTAAAACTTCCATTATTTTGGGTTGAGATGCTATTGGAAACGCTACAACCGGCCAGTAACTCTCCAAGGGAAGGTTTCCATGCAGACGCAGTGTCCCAGAGCCGAGCGGTATCTGATCGATTCTGTGCCGAACAGGCTGGCGGCTGAGGTCGCAGTCGCTGCTGAAGTGCTTCAACAACTTGGACTGAAGTTGTACGGATAAATCTGGCAGTATAGGCACGAAGCACATTGGGGGCTTGATCCTTGGATTCCCTGATGGTAGCCACGGCGATAGACTTATTCAGCGTCACAGGCTCGGAGGTCTCAATATGAACAGAGAATGTTTCCTCGTGCCAGTTCATTTCATCGTGCAAAAGTGGAACCGTTATGGTAGCCTCCACAGTTCCTGACGCAAAATCCAAGACTCCAGACACGGGAGCATAATCTTCTCCCGCCATGGCAGTCCCATCCTCCGTTCGATACTGGATAAAGACTGGATCCATACTTGGTTGAGACAGGTGGACCTGGAATATGATAAAGGAGGCATTTTCACTGGCCACAGCATCCTCAATTCTAATTGTTGCGGTCTGGATGTCATCATCAATGATCGTAGCTTCTGCACTTCCTTTTTCCTTTGAAATGTCTGCCCCTTGGGCATCCAAAAGATTTACAGCAAACCTCTTTTCATCTTCGGTGATATTATCATCTTCACTCAATGAAATTTGAATCACGCCTCGGGTTGCACCTGGATCAAAAATGATCAATCCTTTGGATGGAATGTAATCGGAGCCTCTCTTTGCACTTCCCTCAATATCCTCATATTGAACAGTTACAATTTGGTCGGAGGGGGGATTTAGTGTTACCGGCAATTGAATTACTTCCTCACCTTCTTCGGCTTCCGCTTCATGAATGGCAATGACTGGCCTTCCATCATCATGATCAATGATTGTGAGTGTATGAACGCCCCTTTCTATGCCCCCTTGATATCCGACTCCATCGGTTAGGGTAATGATCAAAGTTTCAGGACCTTCGGATTCGTTGTCACTTTCGATGGTTATCGGAATATTAAAGAAAGGCATCTGTGCTGAGACGTTCACGGGCTCAGGAATCGTATAATCTTTTCCCCTCGTTGCCGATCCACTCAGACTGTAGTTCAATGTCAAGGCGACTGGAGACGCACGTTGAATTGAGACGACCACATTATGTACACCGATATTTTCGGGTGCCTCGGATTCGGATGTCAAGAAATCAACTCTTGGGTCATCATCATCCCTGATGATCAATGTATAAACGTCATTATTACCCAATCTATGGCCTTGGCTATCATCAAGCATGATAATGACTGTTTCATCCTCTTCATCCTCCGTGTCGTTCGTTATAACAATTGGAATCTCTACATTCGTTTGGCCCGCAAGTACTGGGACTGATTCTGGAATACCATAATCCCGAAATCTCACTGCCGTACCTGAAAGACTATAGTTAAGCGTAAAACCTGATATTGGCTCTGGCTGAATTCTCACTTCAATGAAATGCCGCTCAACATTTTCTAATACACTTTCCGATGAAGACGTAAACTCAACGACTGGAGTGTCATTATCCAAGATGGTTAATGTATGGGTGAACGTATTTCCTATATCATATTCTGAATCTTCGGAGAGCGTCAATATCACCGTTTCATTTGCTTCAAGGTCCGAATCATCAATGATACTGATAGGAATTCTTATTTGCGTATCATTGGCAGACACATTCACAAAATTACTGATTGTATAATCTTCCCCTCTCACTGCATCACCCGTGGGAGAGTACCTCAATGTAAAGCCTGTACTGGGGGAAGGATTAATATTGGCTAAAACAAAAATATCCCCATCACCCTCATTGACACTTTGGGATGAATCGACAAAATTAACAACCGAGATTTCTGGGTTATCATCAAAAATGGTTACCGTATGGTGCTCCGAACCCAAATTAAATTCTGAGCTACTACTCAAGGTAAAGATGATGGCCTCATCACTTTCAGATACATCATCATCAATGATGGTTATCGGAATGTTTACGGATTCTTGGTTGGCAGGAAGTGTCACTGAACTTGGAACCGTATAGTCCGAAATCAACTGGGCATTTCCACCTATATCATACTCCAATACAATGTCGGTGGAAGCTACTGGACGAATTCTAACTTCTACATTATGTACCACGTCATCTTCGTCCACACTGGATGAAGGTGAGGTAAAATACACTAGGGGTTTCTCAGGTTCTTCTTGATCCTCTTCATCATGAATTGTGAGAATATGCACATCAGGTTTTCCAACTGCATAATCATTCGTGCTCTGGAGGGTAAGGATGGCCTTCTCTGGTGGCTCATCAATCCCATCACCCACGACGATCACTACCATGTCCATGGATCCCTGATTGGCGGGAACTACAATAGGTTCTTTAATATCATAATCTATTAAATCTTCATCGGATGTTTGCCACCTAGCATCACCGCTCCGATCAAACTTTAATTGGAAACGCTTGGTGGATGCAGGTTGAATATTGACTTTGATATAATGTGGTCCCCCGCGAGTGTCAGGAAACCACGACTCCTCCTTGTCAAAGGAAACAACAGGGAAACCGGGTGCACTGATGTTATCTGTGATAGTAACATTTACAACTTCATCTTGACCGTCATAGCCGCCACCTGATGCCACTAACTTAATCTTGCCATCATCATCATCGGTATCTAAGTCATTACCTGCGATCACCGTCACCATCTTTAGATCATTCCAGTGCCGATCAGTAGGATTCGGTGGGAAATTAAGTATCACTTCTTTGGTTCCAATATTTTCTAAACTCAAATCTTCGGTATTTTCAATAACGGTTACTGTAACGGTCACGGGCCCAGACGGCTTAGTTTTTAGTCCAACATAAAAATCTGAATCCTCTTCACCTTCTTCAATTCTGAATGTCTCTAATTCATAAACCAGCCCAGGTTCATCATCAGCCCGCTCGTCAATCTCTATCGAAATCGTTCGTAATACTATCCCATCATGATCAGCATCAACTGAACCCTTTCCAAGCCTCACATCATGTGCAATAATCTTGATCCCATCCGATGAAGATAACTGAACTTGGTCATTGATTGCATAGACGGTTACTGAATGTTTTACGGCATAGTTATCTTGATGGAAGATGAGTTCATTGGGTTCAAAAGCTAGATTTGGGTGAGAACCCTCAAAAGAAATCCTCACTGGATGGTCTGGCGACTCCGATAACCATACCCCGAACACGTCTTTTTTAAATGCACCAGCATCTATTTGCAGAATTTCTTTGTCCACTTGTATCTCATATCTCTTAAATTGATCTTTACTTTTGATCAAATCCTTCCGTGTTCCTTGTGAATTTAAAACTGGTAGAGAATTTGAATCTTGTCTGCTGTCTTTATCATGTTCACGATGTTTATGATCGCCGATAGATGGTTTTCTGTTAAATAATGCAGGGTTCCAAGAAAGCAAGGACTGATTTGTTTTTACATGGTTATTACTTTCGGTTTCAAGATCGGTGAAGCTGGGATATTTCTCAGAGTCAGTGGTGGGAGGATTAGGGATATGATTTTGTCCATACACATCAACGCCAAAATTTAATACGGAAAGAATGGGAATCACTCCCCAGACCATCAACACAACCAATAAAGCACAGTTTTTACAGCGAGAAAGGTGCTTCAACATAAAAATTGTAGGTAATTACAACGAACAAATTTATAGGCTAAAACAATTCTACAAAACTACAACCAATTGGTAGGAAAGTACTCACAAACCTTATTATGGTACATCACTTTCCTAAACTGTTGCTTATACTGCGAGATAGTGATTTTTGTCCCAAAGTACTAAAATAATAGATCATTTTCACTTTGGATAACCTTGAGTAGGTATGTCTATGTTCAAAACGAGTCGATCATTAGTGCGTGCTGCTATGAAGTGAACTGGGTATCATCCAGCATCCACCAGAAATCATCACCCTGTAATCTCACCACATCAAGATTCAACACAATCAAGTACTATATTTGATTGAAAATGCCTAACTTTAAAAGGCAATCATTTCATTTCATGCAAAAAAACTTTACGGATCGTCTGTGCAGTGCACAGAAGAAAATAGGTAGTTTGGTGTGTGTAGGCTTAGATCCTGATCTGAGTAAGATCCCGCATTGTCATATGAAAAAATTTCATTCAACCCACGAGGCTGTGATTGCATTTAACCAATCGATCATTCGTGCGACTGCACCCTTTGCATGTGCTTTTAAACTGAACGTTGCATTTTATGAGAATCTTGGAGAATATGGATTCAGTGTTCTACAAGCGACACTCAATGCTATCCCACATGACAAAATTCAAATCATTGATGCTAAGCGGGGGGATATTGGCAATACAGCTTCCCAGTATGCCAGTAGTATCTTTGAATTACTCAATGCGGATGGGTGCACCGTTGCTCCCTACATGGGATCCGATGCCGTAAAGCCATTTCTGGCGTATTCTGGGCGTATCGCCTTCGTGCTGATTCGCACTTCCAATCCAAGTGGTGATCAACTACAATCTCTGATGGTTGATCAGCAACCTCTGTATCAACATGTAGCCCGTTTGGCATATTCATGGGGAGAGCAGTCTCCTGGATCTGTTGGGTTTGTGGTAGGTGCGACAAATCCTGAAGAATTGAAGATTCTTCGTAATAAATACCCTACCGTTCCTTTTCTGATCCCAGGAATTGGTGTTCAGGGTGGCTATTTAGATGTCGTAGCCAAAGTATCAACTCCTGAGGGTCCTGTGTTAGTCAACAATAGCCGTGGAATTCTATATGCCTCCAGCGAACAGGACTTTGAGACTATGTCCGCACAAGCTGCTAAAGAATTGAGAGACTTGCTCAACAACGCGATAAAACATCATGCTCATTAGACTCGTGCGACTGACTTTGAAACCCGAAGCAGTGACTTCTTTTCAACAGGAATTTTCCGTCATGGCCCCAAAAATCCGGCAGTACCCTGGATGTCATCAATTGCATTTATGGATGGATCTTGAATTAAATCATATCCTCACTACATACAGTGAATGGGACTCCGAATCAAGCCTGAATGACTATCGAGAATCTAGCCTGTTCAAAACGAATTGGGCACTGGTAAAACCCATGTTTGCAGCTCCAGCCATGGTCCATAGCTATGTTAGGCTTCCAAAAGAGTAACCGCATGGACACTGATGGATACTTCTGATTTTAGATGTTCAGATCAGTCCCATTTTTTCTGTTACGTAAGAGTCCAAATTGATTGATCTATTTCGATGGCTTCAATGGATGTTAATATTCATATGGCAAAAAACCATCTGCTTTGAAATTATTCTTCATGAATTGAGATTGAAAACAGCATTCTAATGTGCCATGACGAGTTTCAAACGAAAACATGGACATTGCGGAAATTTAGTATACAGTACTCTATATTTTGATCTATTCTCTTTACTATCATTGACTAATACTGAAACTTACAAGATTCTTACTTGTTAGCCTTAAATCAAGACAATATCATCATTGTCATGGCTAAAAAAAACCTGCTTTCTCCCTACCTGCTTCGTTTGATCGAGGCCCAACCCCCTACTTCCGAGGGCGAACCAGTATCCTAGAAGACTTTGAAAATGCCTCTGCAAGTGCATTGGAATCTGGAGACGGCACGGTTTTCCTTGTGTACGGTGCACCGGGTGCTGGGAAGACCGCCCTGCTTGACCAATGCAGGGAGCGGGCAGAGAAACAAGGATGGAATGCTGTAAGGATTCGAACAGATACCCTTTTAAATCCAAGAAAAATGATGCGGGCTCTTGGCTATGGGAAAATCCCTAGCATTGATACCATTTCTGTGAACTTATCAGATGCTGTTAAAATGGAAATCATGACATCCAAAGCAAATCACCCACACACATCAGATGTTGTTGGCAAACGAAAGAAAAAGCCTCTACTTCTCATTATGGATGAATCCCAAAAACTGGCATCCGCACACGAGCACCCCATTGAACGACGTGAAGACCTTGAGGGACTACTGGAAGATATCCATAACGGAGAATTAAACAAACCCGTCATTCTTCTAGCCGCTGGTTTGGCAACAACCCCATCTGTCTTCAGATCGCTGGGAATATCCAGATTCTCAGAGAAGTACAACATAAAGTTAGGACCATTGAGTAAAAATTCCGAAAGGGCCGTGATTTTTGCATGGATCACGAAAGATGCAAATGTCACAGAAGATCCTGAAGAGTGGATTGATGCGATCGTTAAAGAAACACATGGATGGGCCAGGCATGTACATTCGTACGCGAGGCATGCTTCAGAGTATCTGAAAGCAAACGGGCGGATCATGACTCCCGACGGGCTAAAAGCGGTACTGGAACTGGGTAGATCTGGGCGTATTCAGTACTATGAGCAACGCACCGATGAATTTTATGCAGACCAACTCCAGTGTCTAATAGAATCTATTCCTGATGCTTTCTCTGGTATAGATGCCGACATGCAAGATATCATGTCAGCACTGATCAACAAATATGGTAAAAAAGAGGCGAAAAATCTCTTTGATTCATTCATTGAAAAAGGAATTCTTGAAAAAAATAAGGATGGACTTTTCATTGTTACACCGTCCCTGCACTCATGGCTGGTTGATGAATATGGGAAAAATTAAAAACGTAGATTGTCAAGCGTGTGATATCTCCGTCTTCTGGAGATAGATCAAACACACCTACAAACTTTGAGAGACTTAGATGATATTTCATGGTACACTCATCGCCAAATGCCTCTCCTCCAAAAACGGATGAAATGGTAGGGAATCATAGACTACACCGCCATCATTGATGGACTACTGTCTCAATTGTCTTATAAAAACTCCCTATTCTGACAATATTGATCTACAATCCAGAACTCACTTTTCGCAGTTCTTATCTGGGTTTTCATTGATTTGTATCCTAGTAAATCCCTCGTTCATTCCATTATATTCGTCAATTCAATTATTCTACGGATTCACTTCAAATTCGAGTGGCACTCAGGCTCCTATCATTTATCTGGTACTGGATCGTGATGATTTTCGATCTAGAATTCGATGAATCTAAACTCAATTCAATTTACAGAATACCGAGGAAACAGTCTACTTTGTAACACAGGATCAACACGCCAATATGATCTGGTTCGTTTATGCTGTTTCTAAGTTTTCTGCTCTCAGTCAATCTCAACGATCATTCTAATGTTTGGTGAAACCACCAGTCCCCTATCTCCTTTAAAATGTGACTTGAAGTCCACCATGGAGCTCACGACCTGGGCCTGGAAGCCCCAACTGAGGCAAAACTATCTCATCATTAAGGTTATTGACTCTTCCAAAGAGTTCTAATGAATACTTTCCATACACTATCAGCCAAGAGATTCTGGTATTGATCACGAACGAATTAGGAAGAGAAATCAGCTGATTATCCAATCCTAAACCGTATGCGTTTGCAGAGTAATGGCTCTCAACGATGAGTGAAAGTCCAGATCTAAATCGATAGTTTGTATCACACCATCCAATCCATGATGGAGATTCAACCAGTGGTTGAGTACCATTGGCTGTGACCTCCCTTGATCGCATCACTGTCAGACTACAACTAAGTCTAAGGCTTGGGATGATGGACGTATGAATGGTGCTCTCGATTCCAAATACTCGGCTCCCTTCCAGATTCACTCGCTTTCGCCGGGGGCGAGATTCACTCGGAAGCATGACCATCTGCTGCCCAATCGTATTGTAGGAACGATTAAAAAATGCAATCACTTCCAAATCTGTATCTTGATGATGGATGGTAGCAGCAACTTCAGATAAGAGAGATGACTCCTCTTTAAGATCTGGGTTCAATAAAAAGCGGCCCAGTGCCTCTCCGAATAGTTCTCTCATCGTTGGAAAGCGCGTCTTACGACCAATCACTGCTCTTAACTTGAACCTTTCAGAGAAATCATAAGACACACCAGTGGTGAATCCATATCCCATCTGGGAACCACGGGCGGGCTTGTCACCCGTTTTGGGAGTCATCAAAAGATCCATACTTGCACCGAGCGTCAGCTTGAATGCATCGCCTCGGATATATTCAATGCCATTACTTAAAATTCTCTGAGAAAAAAGTCTTTGTAAGGAATGATGTCCGATTTCTACATCTTTTTGATCATGGGTTGACCCGATGAGCGTCGTTGCAGCACGGATGGATCCAGAATTTTCAAAATCACGCAGGTAGGTAAGACGAATGCCATAGGTATCATCTTGATCCATCTGGCTTTTTCGCTCATCGGTATAGGATTCATCTGAATACTGAACGATGGTCTGCCCAAAATGACTGATCCATGCTGCTCCACGTAATTGCCCAAACCGTGATGAGTACTCGCCGCTAATGATCGCCATATTCGTTGCCCAGCTGGGATATCTCCAATACCGTACATTCCCCTCTATTGGGCTAATATGTCCCTCGGGAGCAATTCCCTTATGACCATCAAAACGCAGTAGTGAGACACCGATTTTAAGATCATTTGTCGCATCAAATGAGACTTCTCCAAAGAAGGATCGCATCCTCCTGTCCGTATTGGTACGAAGAGCATCCGAACCTTGACTGTGGGGTAATTCTACTTCTTTGGGAAGACTGAATCCATCTTGGTCTGAAATCCCTACAAAAATCGTGGACTGGAACTGCTTGGTACGCTGTAACCAAGTCAATCGAGCTTGTTGGGAACCTTGCGAGCCAAGTATTCCAGTGAGTTGTGAGAAACTTCCCTGGTTGCGTAGTTGCCGGGATGTCATGTTAATGGCACCTCCAAGAACATTCGCTCCATAAAGAACCGATGGCACTCCCTTGGAAATCGATATTTCTCCTACCACTTCGGATGGAATCAAACTAAGATCTACGCGATTATCCCATGGAACATTCAGTAAGGCTCCATCAAAAAACAGACTTACCTGTCTCTCTCCGGATCCGCGAAGATAGATCAGCGTTTCTCCTCTGGAATTGGTCTGTACATGAGCGGAAGGAATACGGAGAAGAACTTTATCAATCGATGCCGCATCCGCCTGTGCAATCTGTGCCAATCGAATTCGTTGCGTTGTAGAAACCGATGAACCCTCAGATGAAGTACCATCCGTTGGACTCACTACAATATCACCTAATTGATAGTGAATCAATGAATCGGTGGGTACCTGAGCATATACAGGTCCAGCAAGAAAAAAGAGGAAGAGTACTCGGACGATCATGGTCCGAAAGGGTCAGCTGAACCTCGGAAAGAGAGACGACCAGAAACTGTGGTATCTATGATACAGAATTGTCCATCATAGCCAATAGATCTTGAAGATCTGTTACACTCCACGATCGATTGTAGTAATGTGGTCGGATTTGTAAGCGTCCTTCTTCAACCGACTGTTGATGTCCAGCAAGCCCCAAATGAGCACTCAGGTCAGTCAATAGGTATGACCGTTTACGATGTTTGAGCTCGCGTTCGGTGATCAGGGCACCGTAAGTACGGTGAAGGGCACGATAACGATCGTTAGCGATCCAGTTGGTAATGGGAAAATCACGGATTTGCTCGACCTCATCAATGAGTTTCTTGTGCTTTTCCATCATCTTGATATACTCAGAGTTGATGGCGTGCATTTTCTCACTAAACGGAATTAGCTCTGGATGACGCATTGCCGCTTCCGAAAGCATTTGGGCTTCATTGATAAACATCTGAGCTTCTGCTACAATTTGCTCAGATGCCGTGGTGAGGCTTGCTTCAAGTTGATCATTCGTACTCCCTCCGTAGGTTCTACACCCTGTTAGAATGAGCAGTGTAAACGCCAAGGGAGTCCATAAATGGGTTCGTTTGATCAAAATCATCAGATAACAGTTTCGTCTGGAATGGTCACATTTTTCGGAATCACAACGATCCCGTCACGGATAAAGAAGTTTTCTCCATCATGCTCTTGTACGCCTTCCTTGTTGCGAATGATGCAACGATTCCCAATCTTTACGTTTTTGTCGATAATTGCTCCCTCTATATAAGTGTGATCTCCCACTCCAGGTTGTTGTGGTCCTTCAACACGCTCTCGAGTTTCTAGACTATGCCAAGGATAATAGTCGGCTCCCAAGATGACAGAATCCTGAATCTGTGTGTGATTACCGATAAACGATCGAATACCAATCACCGATCTTGTAATCGTACTTTCTCCCACCATACTTCCCTCAGAAATAAGACTATCGGTGAGATTCGTCCCGGACATTTTCGCGGGCCCCAACATGCGAGCATTAGTATACAACCGCATATTTGGATTGTAAATATTGAAGCCAGGTTGAGGTTCGGTCAACATTAAACTAGCTTCATAATAGGAACGAATGGTACCAATATCACTCCAGTACCCATTGAATGAATAACTCATGACTTTTGCTTTCTGAATTGCCCTTGGAATGATTTGTTTCCCAAAGTCATGATCATTCGGATACATGTCAAGTGCTTCAAACAACAGTTTACTATTAAATACATAGATGCCCATGGATGCTAGATACTCGCGTCCCTCAGCTTTCATCTCATCGGTGACTAAGCTCGTTTTACCCGTAAGATCCTTCGGCTTCTCATAAAACTCTGTGATCTGATCATCCTGATTAGTTTTAAGGATTCCAAGTCCAGAAGCTTCTTCAGCGGTGACAGGAATCGTGGCCACGGTGACTGCTGCCTCATTTTGTACATGGGTTTCAATCATTTTTTGGTAATCCATGGAGTACAGCTGATCACCTGATAGGATGAGGACATACTTCTGGCGATAAATCGACACATGTGGTATGGATTGCCGAACTGCGTCTGCAGTGCCTTGAAACCAATTGGCCGACCGTTGTGTCTGTTCTGCAGCCATCACGGTAACAAACCCTCTTCGGTAATTATCAAATCGATAGGTATGTGCAAGATGACGATTCAAGCTTGCCGAGTTGAATTGGGTCAGTACGAAGATTTTATTAATATTTGAATTAATACAGTTGGACACCGGTACATCAATCAGCCGGTATTTTCCTGCAAGGGGTACAGCAGGTTTTGAGCGTAGCAATGTGAGGGGGAAGAGGCGGGATCCAGCTCCGCCACCGAGAATAATTGCAATACAGTCACGCATATAAGTTCATCCAGTGAAATGAGGGGCGAACAATCTCAAGTGAAACTAATGTATTACGAGCCGTTTGCAAAACCTCTTGGTGAACTATAGAAAATGCGTCACAGGTGCTTCAGAGCAATATTTCTACGAAAACTCTGAGGTTTTGCAAAAGCTTCTTACTAAATTGAGTTCTACGGGAGCAAGAATGAGCATATTCGCTATGACAATGAAACCAAAAGCATGGATAATTGATCCAATTGAGCAAATGCAATTGATCAAAAAAACAACCCTTGATGGTAGCGTTCATGGGGGTTTGTCATCGATTTTCAAAACAAATCATTCCTTTATTCTCTGTAACATGAATATTTGATGATCTTCAGATTCAAACATCCGAAAATCTTGAATTAATGAACTGAAAAAAAACAGCACAATCTTCTATATGCAATGGTCTAATGGACAGGTGGGGGTGGGAAAAAGCCATTCCATCATGGTTTTAGAAGCTTTGATGAGCGTGTCATTTTCCTTATGGGAACGTAGGGAGCTATTGTTGGTTATCTAACCATCTCATAAATCATCACGAATTATTACCAACATGAAGCATAAATTCCCATCTCCTTATCGTAATGGAGATTTAGGTATTGGGGCATCTCGCCACTTCCACGGGCGAACACACATTCTCTCCCCCCTTCGTAAACTCCTCACAAAGGCCAAAGAGGCAGGCCATGGCGGTACAACTCTACTTGTTGAAGGTCCTGGAGGCTCAGGCAAGGTTGCATTATTGGATCAATGCTGGAAGATGGGGGTCAGTTTGGGCTGGAATCCGATTGACATTTCATGGGAGTCCCTGTGGCACCCAGCCTGTCTCAGTGCTCAGATTAGAGGTGAGGATGTGGGTGTTTGCAACCCAGATCATTCATGGACACTGACGGATCCTGTTCTGGACACACTCAGAAGAGGAAGAATGGTTGAGTCCTTTGCACACAAAATGGACCAGGTACTCGGCGAAGGTACGACTCCGCTTCTTTTGCTGAGGAGGAAGGCACATTATATCTCTGAGAGGCTCCCTCCCAGTATGGCCTCCGTAATACGACAATTCCTCCATCGCATTGAATCGGGGAACATCAATAGGCCAGTAGTCTTTATCGCGGCTGGAAACCCACTCACTCACAGAGGCTTCCAAAAAGCAGGATATACCTTGTCTTCCAAAAACATTAAGGACATTGGATGGCTCAGTCAAGACGAGGAGCGGGCGATCATCCGCGACTGGATGGTTGAAGATGGGAATGCTCAGGGCGACACGACCGAATGGGAGGAAGCGATGATCAAAGAAACATGTGGGTTTGCGCTCTTCACGAGCTCTTATGCTCATGATGCCGCAGAGCACTTGCGATCCTATGGAGGCATCATGACGGATGCTGGACTGCGGCAAGTCTTGGCCAAGGGACGCAAGTCCATCAACTTCCACTTTAATCACTACATCTTCGGACACTCAGATCATGTGGACATCCTACTTCAATGCATCCACGAGTCATCCCCCAACCCGTATCTTTACAAATCCGATGTCATTGAGGCACTTATCAGCTCATCCTGTGATCGGTGGGAGGCCGAGAAGGTTTTCGACGGATATCTACGATATGGTGCTCTTGTAGAGAGCGAGCATGGGTCCTATGTGCCGCCGCAATCCATATATCATGCAATGACGAATAATGCCTGACCCACCAATCAGACATAAGAGACTTTGAATACTGTGATCCAACCTTGCGTGAGGAAGTTTCTGTTCTATCTCAGTCAAGCTCAAAAACATACTGACCACTACGATCAATGTAGTCATTACATTCATACTTTGGATTTAGATGATGTTCATCCCTGAGATTTCCAAAATCAATCAAATTGATAGAAATGATACTTTGCCATCTGAATTATCACTTGATCCGGCAGCAACTCAAATCATGAATATGAACTTTGTCAAATCTTGTCTTATCTGCGAAAAGGCCTCTCTGTACGAAATAATTTAATTGGGAATTATATGGATAATCACTGCCGTGAATGTGATAAGAGGCCTATGTTCAGTGTTAAGACTGGAACAGTCCTGGAAATCTCTAAGATCAGTTATCGTAACTCGAGCTATTGTATTGATTTGTTTCTCACAAACATCAAAGGTATGTCCTCTATGAAATTACATTGGGAATTGGGAATGGACAGAAAGCTGCTTGGTTTATTTTGCATAGACTTCGTGCTGTGTTTGAACTGAGTCTAAATGAACCTTTTGCTGGTCCAGTTGAAGTAGATGAAACCTATATAGGAGGTAAACGCAGGAATATGAGTAACTCAAAACGTGAGGAGTTGAATGAGGAGTTTGATATGCCGGGTGTAGATATTGAGACCATTCGAAAAGCAGTGTTTCAACCCATTAACTTACCCAAGGCTCGTAAGGATTCCAAGAAATGAATCCACTGATTGCTCTGAATCCGCATATCCATTGTTACTTTGCGATACAATTCCCATTTAATTACACTTTCGAAAAAAATAAATTCGGGCATTATGGAGCCTCACATTGAGAGTAATGAATCCGCAGGAACAATCAGATCAAACCAAACAATAATATTGATCAAACTGCACCAGCCCGCTAGGGACATGATTGCTACAATGGATGCCTCCATTGTTGAAATAAAACCCGACTACAAAAACAGGATGAAACTACATACAGTCGGCTATTCCCAATGATGAATTTCAAGGCTCTTGCAGAGCCTCAGGGGCAACATCGCTTCTGTCTCTCTATCATTCCCTCAAGTTTTGAAAATCGATCAATAATCTCAACCTTGATTCAAGAATTTTCGTTTCTAACCGCCGCTCCATCTGTACCATCTCAGTTTCAATACCTCCCATGATTTCCACATCGCCCTAAAAAAAGATAGAATTACGACGATACCAACAATGTAACCAAGTCATCTGCTCAATCATCAATCTAAAGTTTTATTAAGTTCAAAGCATGAATTTTGTCAACATACTTGATTTCCAGTGCTGAAAAAAATCAATCGCAATCCAGAGATTGCTCCACATCTTATCAAGCAACACTCTAATGTTGATGAGTACATGATCCGTTGAGAACCGTCACATTGACGAATATAAGAAGCATTGGAAAACAACCACCATGCACTGTTCTCGTCTTGGCATGGTATACGAAATAGAAATGGACTTTATTTATCCATCGTGCCAGCCTAATTACTCAGGATTTGAGGGAACATAAATTAGCAAGATATATACAAGAATAATCGATTTCGTACTCTTCTTCAAAGGATTTCTACTTGTCAAATTTTGATATGGATAGACTTTTTTCTCGGATTATGACGAATCTTCATTCATCATTTATGGTCTTGCTTATTAATTGAATAAATGTTGTTAGAAGTTCATCACTACGATACCACTTTCCCATCGTGCATTTTGATGATTGTTAGTGATCATGAATAAGTATGCTACCATGAAAGTAGTGCTTCCTTCAATCATATCTTAATGAAATAGCCCTATGAGTGATGAGTCCAGAGATATATTGACGGAGATTCAGCAGCAACTTCGGATGTGCTGGAGTCGGGTGGTAGCAGAACGTGTTTCGGTGGGCATTGTTCTGGTCATTCTGGTGGTGGCAAGTTGGCTAACGCTCCTGTTAATGGTGGAAATGCGTCTGTGGATTCCTACTCTCTGGCGGAGTGTCCTATTCTGGGTTTGGACAGGTGCATCTCTCGTGCTCCTCACATGGCTGGTCGTGTGGCCATGGCTCTATGGGTGGATCAACCGATCAAAGTACCACAGGATCGCCCTCTTCGTGACCCTTGGAAAACCATCTCTGCAAAATCGGATCATTTGCCTCCTTGAACTTTGTAGTGGCAAATCAAGTGCTTCCCCACAACCTCTAATTGATCATGCCGTGAAAACGCTTGATCAGGAAGTCTCCCAGATGTCCTTGACCCATCAGGTGAATTGGATGCATGCCCTGTCCTGGAGTCGATTTCTGGTCATTCCTGTGGGGCTGTTGGTGATTCTGGTATTGGCAGCTCCCCAAGGATTGCAACACGCATCTGTGCGCCTTTTCTCACCTGGGACATCCTTTGAGCGCCCTACCCCATTCTCGCTGGTTGTGAGCCCCGGCGATACCCAAGTGATCAAGGGAGATTCCATTTCCGTTATAGCCGAAGCATTCGGTGCCCAGCTTCCTGAAATCGTGACCTTTCAACTGGGTACTGTTGCTGAGACCTCTGTTCGTTCCAATCAAGTAGGTGCTGATTCTCTGGGTCAGTTTGTTCATCACGAAAACAACATACGCTTCCCCTTACGATACCGTGCTGTCGCTGGATCCGTTTCTTCTCCATGGTATAAAATTACAATTGTTGACCGCCCTGTCTTACGCAACCTCCAGATCTCACTTGATCCGCCAGCCTATACTGGACTCTCTACTGAGCAATTACCATCTGGCACGGGGCATATCACTGCGTTACAGGGTACCCAAGCTACCATTACGATAAGTTCAAGCATGGCGGATGTACATGCATGGCTTTCGATAGATGCTGACTCCAATGATGTGATCTTTGAAGAATCGTCTGCAACCATTGAAATTCACGACGAAACCACCTACCAGATCCTTCTTGAATCGCGTAGTGTAGTACGAAACCTTGACCCCATTACGTATTCCATCACCCCCATTGTTGATCGCTATCCATCGGTGGAAATCATCTCTCCATCGGCGAGCACAGATATGGATTTTGAGCTACTTATACCATTGACGATCCGAGTTCACGATGATTTTGGATTTTCACGATTTACGCTCTCGTGGCGTTTATCCGAAAGTCGTTTTGGGGACACCATGGAATCCTATGATGTTTTGAACCTGCCGATTCCATCCACGCTTGAAGTTCAATATCTCTGGGACTTGGATGCCACGACTCAACTTGATATTGTACCCGGAGATGTGATCAGCTATTATGTGACGATTTGGGATAATGACGGCTACAACGGAGCAAAAAAGAGAGTTTCAACAACCCAGACCTTACGCCTGCCTTCCATTACCGAACGCTACGAGGCTCTAGAGTCCATTCAAGAAAATACCGAATCCAATCTTGAATCGTTGATTGAAGATGCACAACAAGTACGAGATCAGTTTGATGAACTACGAGATGAAGTACGCAGAAAACAGGATTCCAGTTGGGATGACCGTCAAAACCTTGAAGCCCTTCGACAAACCCAGGAAATGCTCCAGAATCGAGTGGATGAGTTGGCCCAGAATATGGCCGAAGCCGCCGAGCAAATGGATGATCACGAGCTGGTGAGTGATGAGCTCCTTGATCTGTTTGATGAAATCCAGAACGTCACTCAGGAAATCAATTCTCCTGAACTCCTAGAGGCACTTCAAGAACTACAGGAGGCTATGTCAGATCTGGACCCTGCAGGCATGCAGGAATCGCTGGAGAAGTTTGAGTTTAATGAAGAAATGTTCAGAGAAAGAATGGAGCGTACGCTTGAACTGTTCAAAAACTTTCAGATTCAGCAACAACTTGAGGAAGCTGCCAAACGTGCTGAAGATTTAAAGAATGTCCAAGATAATCTCGCAGAGCAAACTGCTCAGGATTCCATGATGACTGATCCTGATGAATCTCTATCCATGCAACAGGAGCAGGCATCTCAAGAGATGATGTCGCTTGAAGAAAAAATGCAAGACATTGCCGAACGCATGAGTGATCTTAAGAACGTTCCCACCTCTCAAATGCAACAACTGAATCAACAAACTGCATCCCAAGAACTTCCCGAACAAATGCAGATGAATGCTCAACAGATGCAGTCGGGACAAATGCAGCAGGCCAATCAGGGACAGCAGCAGATGAGCCAGGCCATGTCTCAACTCCAATCTGACCTGTCTGATATTCAGAGCGGAATGACGGGCCAACAGATGAGCATCAATACAGCTGCACTTAAACAGGTTCTCAGTAATACACTTCGACTCTCCATAGATCAAGAACAGCTTCGTGCAGAGATTCGAGATGCTACGCACGAAAGCCCATTACTGCGAGGTTTTGCCCGAAGACAATCGATCTTGGCCACTGGCGGTGCTCTCATTTCTGACTCTCTTCAGTCTCTGGCACGCCACTTACCGCAGTTGCCACGGGATGCTCAACGATATGCAGGGAATGCTCTCTTGAACATGAATGCATCGGTTGAAGAATTGACCGATCGAGATCCTATTTCAGCAGAGTCTCATGGAGGGCAGTCCATGACCAGCCTCAATGATTTAGCGTTTCTACTGAGTGAATTACTAGAACAGTTGATGAATTCCTCTTCATCCTCAGGTGGTGGAGGAATGTCCATGGAGAATATGATTCAACAACTCCAACAAATGGCACAACAACAGGACCAGTTGAATAAAGCTATGGCTGAATTATTTGGACAGCCATCAGGAGAACGTCTCAGTCCAGATATGCAGGAGCGTTTAAATCAAATTGCAGCTCAGCAGGAAGCAATGCGCCGCCAACTGACAGATTTAGCGCAACAACGAGATCTGGCCAACCGACTGGCGGGGGATCTGGAACGGATTGCCCAACAGATGGAAGAAACGGTTCGTGACCTACAATCTGGTCAGGTCAATCGTCCTACAAGACAGAGGCAGCAACAAATCCTCACCCGATTACTTGATGCATCCAGAAGTCTACAAGAGCAAGGACGGGAACGAAGGCGTGAAAGCCAACAGGCCTCTGAAATCGACCGACAACCGCCCCCACCACTACGGGAAAATATGTCGATTGATCAGCTACAGCGGGCGTTGATTGACGCATTGGAGAGTGGGTACACCCGAGACTATCAGAGACTTATTCAGCGTTATTTTGAGTTGCTTGAACGCCAGTAGATAATGAATGTCTGTGTTTCGCAATCAATCTATACAATGCATCACGTACTTGCCTTGGGATCAGCATCAAAATCCGAGAGATGACTCTCCATTTTCCCCCAAGATGCCCCACTGCCCTGAGGGCGGCTGTTGATGCTTCCCATGTTCCATCTTCATCCTCTAATTTCACACATGATGCACCCTTGGGAAGCGTTTTGTAGGAGAGTTGATTTCCATGATCATGTTGGCGTAACCAACGTATGGAAGAAGCACAAAAGGCACATTCTCCATCGTAGTTGATTTCTATTTTTTTGGACATATTCTTAGGTTGATGAAGGAGTTAATACGCCTTTTCCTCAAATTAGGTTTTATTGGTTTCGGTGGTCCTGCGGCTGTCATCGCCATGATTGATGATGAAGTCGTCACAAGACGAAAATGGCTGACCAGAGAACATTTTCTGGATCTAGTAGGAGCCACAAATCTGATCCCTGGTCCTAACTCTACGGAAATGGCTATGCATGTGGGCTATGAGAGACAGGGGATTGCAGGAATGATTGTCGCTGGTCTTTGTTTCATTCTACCTGCAGCGTTGATGACAGGTGCTCTCGGTTGGCTGTATGCTGAGTATGGTCAAGTCCCCGAGGTAGAACCCTTTCTTCAGGGAATTAAACCTGCCGTCATGGCCATCATCCTGGGAGCACTGTGGCGCTTAGGGAAATCAGCTGTGAAATCATGGTCTTTGGTTCCAATTGGTGTTGCTGTTTCCATTGCACTACTTTATGGAATCAACGAAGTGTTTGCCATGTTGGGAGGAGGAATCTTAGGTTTAAGTGCCCTTTATTATTGGAGACACCGACTGTCTACGATCACCGCTGTGCTTCCCTTTCTTTATGGACTGTTACAAACCCCCAAAGTGGAGTATAGCATCTGGACACTCGGATGGTTTTTTCTAAAGGTAGGTGCAGTCCTTTATGGAAGCGGGTATGTTCTAATCGCCTTTTTGGAGGGTGGTCTTGTCCAAACCTATGGATGGCTGACGCAACAGCAACTCCTTGATGCTATTGCTATTGGGCAGTTCACGCCTGGACCAGTCCTAAGTACGGCCACCTTTATTGGAGTTTTCTTGGGTGGGTGGCAAGGCGGCATGATTGCAACGGTTGCCATATTCCTTCCTTCGTTTGTATTTGTCAGTATACTGAACCCCCTGATTCCCCGTCTACGCAAATCGACATTAATGGGGGCGTTTCTTGATGCCGTCAATGTGAGTGCTGTCGCTCTCATGCTTGTTGTCACCATTCGACTTGGCATGAACATTCTCACTGATTGGGCACCCATCACCATCTTCATATTGGCCGCAATCGCAACTCTACGATTCAAAGTCAACTCTGTCTGGTTGGTCGCAGGGGGTGCAGGTCTTGGATTGCTTTTGATTTAAATGATTGCCAGACAAGTTGATTGATTGTGATCCTGACAATTTGGAATCGTGGATCTGAAATTCTAAAATGAATGATGTTACACAATCATTCTGTCAACTCAGATATAATGTGTTCATCGACTTCAAATAAACGCCCTGATACTCTTTTCCTATGCCCGTTGAGATCAAAAACCTTTTTAGTGAGTTCCTCAATGATTTTTTCAAGCTATTGATGCTCTTTTTGGGAAATCATCCTGTCATCATTGACTTGACTATTAATGTACTAGACATCTTTCTCCAAACTAATAGCATTCATTTTTATTTCCGTAATCTCAGATTTAATTGTCTCTACATCAACCTTGATATGATTGACATCAGTCGTTAAGTTTTCTAATCAGCTTTCTACTGCAGTGAGTCTAAACTTATTTTCTGAAACGTCGGTCTTCAGCTCTGAAATATCAGATTTCATGACCGTGACATCCGTTTTCACTTGTAAAATATCCGTTTTCATGACTGTCATTTCAGCCCGAAACTCCCTTCTGAATCCAGTGATCACTCTAATCAAAGGGAAGAAAATTGCAAAATAACTGCCAACAATCGTCAATGCAATAATGATAGTTGGTATATAGTCCATGAAATTATAAGATTGGAGATGTAACTATGGTTCACTCGCTACTATGTTCTAAAACTATCGTCAAGTGATTCAAAGAGACATTAGGATCAATACGGAGTCCACATATGTTTCTGGATCATGCAGTGAAAATCATCATCAATCCAAGCATCCTCAGGTTTTTCTATTTTTCAAGAAGGCAAGAAAATGAATCTTGTGTTTGCAGGCTTTCTGTTCGTCTTGACGTTTTCAAAAAAACACAATATTGCTTGATTCTTGAAGATATGCTCTTCACAAAGTTCCAATATTAGAGTCAATTGATCACGACTTGAATTTCAATCATCACATACACATTCAAATCAACCCGATGCATAGTTCTCCTGAGCTTGGGTCAGATCATCTGTTGACATCCGTTTTTACTTGCCTCTGATTGCATTGGTCAATGCAGGTACGACCTCAAATAAATCACCTACGATTCCGTAGTCAGCAATCCTAAAAATCGGAGCATCCGGGTCCTTGTTGATTGCAAGAATATACTTGGAGCCTGCTATTCCAGCTATATGCTGAGTTGCCCCCGAGATTCCGACAGCGATATATACATCTGGGGCAATCGTACGACCCGTCTGCCCCACATGCTCATGATGGGGGCGCCAGCCCTCATCACTCACTGGACGGGAACAGGCTAATGTAGCATCTGGACCAAGTACATCCAAGAAGTTCTCAAGCAAGTACCAGTTCTCAGGGCCCTGTAAACCTCTACCACCACTCACTACAATGGAAGCTTCGGTTACATCTGGACGAGTACTCCTAGTCGTTTTCCGCAGATCAACGGATGTTCTCAAATCAAAACTCTTCCCCGTATACGACTCTATTACCGGCACTTGACGTAGTGGCGAAGTGGTCGGGAATGAACGAGGGCGAAAACTCACCAACTGAGGGCAACTGTTGATCTTCACATTAGCCAATACCTTGCCCCCAAGCATTTCACGTTTCAGAAGAAGCCGATCGCCATCCATCTCAAACCCCGTACAATCCTGAACTAAAGAAACTGAAAGGAGCTGTGCTACGCGCCCCAGAACATCTTTTCCAGTACTCGTGGCTGCCATCATCACCAGTTGGGATGATGCAACAATCTCTGCAGCAATAGATGCATGCATATCTGGAGCATGACATTCACCATCGGCGAGTGCATAAGAAATCACTCTTGGAGCAATGAAGCCAGCTTCATTCTTTGCAGCATCATTGATTAGAATAAGCCAGTCTTGATCTAATGAATCAGCAATCATGGATGCTACATGACAGATTTCCAAAGTTGAAGGTGTCAACTTTGATCCCACAGACTCCGCAATGACCACAATGGGTAACATTCAATTAAAAAACAGTCGTATGGGTCTGTAAATATTTGACAACTTCCTCAGCAGTCCCCTCTTGGTATTCAACAACTTTCCCCCCTGACTTTTTGGGCGTGAGCATCAACGATTCAATCAAGAGATCCGCTGAATTCAAGAGAACTTCCTCTTTATGGATCGCTTTTCGTTTTGCTTTCATGATTCCCTTGAACGAGGGATACCGAGGCTCCATGATTCTACGATTGATGCCAATGACGGAGGGTAGCGAACCTGCATGAATCTTATCGCCTTGTTCAACCGGCTGTCTCGCAGTGAACTGCCCTGAATCAATGCTTAATTCTTCTACTCCCGTTACACATGGACAATCTAGTAAAACTCCCAGTCTCTGTGGAACCTGAGAACCACATCCATCAATCGCTACCTCTCCAGTCAGAACTAATTCACACCCCAACGATCGGATTTTCTCAGCAAGAACCTCCGCAGTCATTTTTTGATCAATCGGCATTTCAGAACAATGTAATTGGATCGCCTCATCTGCACCCATTGCCAGCCCCTGTCGGAGTGCACTTTCTACTTGATTAGGTCCTACACTGATCAGCGTAACCAAACCACCTAGTTGATCACGCAGACCAATAGCAACTTCAATGGCTGACTCATCGTGAGGATTGATGATCCAAACAATTCCCTCGTCACTGATCTGACGATGGTCAGGACTGAGAATCGGTTTTGACTCGGTGTCTGGTGTCTGCTTTACACAAACAGCTATATTCATGATCCTTAAACTTGATAACTTGATCCTATCAAAATGGAATCCTAGTCTCAAACTATTTTATTAGCTTTTTATTCCATGTCGCAGATCGACAATCAAGGGTTTTTAGAAAATTTGTCTCACCATACTTCAATCACTCGCATATCTCAGAAGGGAATCTGTTTTACACCGCTTAACCTATCAAAGGGATATCTCTTTTTTGTTACTTTTTCAATCATGAATCATGGTTGTAGAACCAATGATGGTACTATGCCAACAGCATTGAGACGGATCATCATTCTTCCATCAGACTCGCTTCCAATAAACGATCTCTCCGTAGAAATGGTACATCAAAATCTATGAATCTATTCCTATATGAAGATTTTTTTCTAAATTCAAGAAAATCTGGGGAATCTGATGCTGTTATATGGAGCATCGGACAACTGATATTTGTTGAACAATTCATCAATTCAAGCCATTCATCTCTTTGATTCCTACTTTCATGATCAACTGGGGAATTATTGGTGCAAGCACGATTGCAAAACAGTGGATGATTAACGCAATTAATCATTGCACTGATAGTCAAGTGGTTGCTCTATTGAGTCAATCTCCTGAGCGAGGTAAAGCGTTTCAAGAACAGTTTCAGATCCAAAGGATCTATTCAAATCTTCACGAATTCCTTGCCCATCCTGATCTTGATGTAGTGTACATTGGAACCACCAATGAATACCATCATCCTCAAACTCTTGCCAGTGCTAGTGCCCAAAAACATGTACTGTGCGAAAAACCCCTTGCTCTTTCTCTCTCCGATGCCAAACAGATGGTTGAGGCATGCTCTACCGCGGGTGTTGTCATGGGTACGAACCACCATCTCCGCAATGCTGTCACTCACCGAAAACTACGGCAGCTCATCCAAGAGAATGCCATCGGTGAACCGTTGGCTGTACGCGTATTTCATGCCGTCATGCTTCCTCCTCATCTCCAGACTTGGAGGATCAATAACCCAAACGCTGGTGCAGGTGTCATTCTGGATATTACCGTTCATGATACAGATACACTACGGTTTATCCTTGATGATGAGGTTGAATCAGTCATTGCAACTTCGTCTACGCAAGGCCTTGGACAGCACGGGATTGATGATTCCGTCATGGGAGTCATGAAATTCCACCGCGGGACGCTAGCCCAATTCCATGATTCATTCGTGATCGGACATGCGGGAACTGGGCTGGAAATTCATGGAACCGAAGCATCCCTTTTTGCCACAGATGTGATGACCCAACGCCCTATAGGCTCCATCATGCTACGTCGCAATGATCACATTGAACCCATCGAACTCCCCCCTCCATATAATCTTTATGAAAGGGCGGTTCATTCCTTTAATCAGGCGGTCTTAGGCAATGGCCAACCCGCGGCAACGGACCATGATGGACTCCAGTCTTTGGCAGTTGCCTTAGCCGTGAAGCAGTCGGCCGATACACATCAAATGATCAGAGTACAATATGCCTGAATTTTGCTCGTTAAACTTTGCCGCAGAGCAGATCTGTGATGGTGCGGTAGTGACTGTGAGTTCATCCAGTGGTTTGGGGTGCCCCGATGCCATGCTCTCTGCCATTGGTCGGCGATTCCAAGAAACCCAACATCCAAAAAGACTCACCACCATTCATCCCATCGCTGCGGGTGACATGTATGGCATTGACGGGATTGACCATCTCGCCATTGATGGACTCCTCAAACGTGTCATCGCAGGGTCTCTGCCCAGCGGCCCCTCATCGATGGAGTCTCCTAAGATTTGGCAAATGATCTGCGAAAATCGTGTTGAAGCTTACAATCTTCCCAGTGGAATCCTGTATCATATGCATCGTGAAGCTGCTGCACGGAGACCCGGTATCCTAACAAAAGTGGGGATGGATACATTTGTTGATCCCCTTTTACTGGGTGCACGCATGAATGACTGCAGCCCTCCAGATATCGTTGAAAGAGTGACCTTTGATGGAGATCAGTGGCTCTATTTCCGGTCCATCCCCGTGGATGTTGCTCTCATCAGAGGAACCACTGCTGACAAACATGGCAACATCACCACTGAACACGAAGGAAGTAGCCTTGGAATCTACGATCAGGCCGTGGCAGCACATAATAATGGTGGAATCGTCATTGCCCAAGTCAAACGTATTGTTGAGGCAGGTTCACTCACACCTCAGCAGGTGAAAGTCCCAGGACTGATCGTCAACTATGTTGTGACGGATCCCCATCAAATGCAGACGACCAATACTACATATGATCCGACCATTAGCGGACAGCAACATCCTGAAGGAGTCACCTATGACTTGATGGATTGGGGGCCCTATAAGCCTATGGCCCGGAGGGCAGCCATGGAATTATGCCTGAGAGATGCGGTGAATCTAGGATTTGGGGTATGTGCCCAAGTTCCTCGTATTCTCTTGGAAGAAGGTCTCTCTGATCGGGTTACATGGGTCATTGAACAAGGAGCCGTCGGGGGAATGCCGCTACTGGATTTTCAATTTGGCTGTTCCTCTGGACCTCAGGCAATCCTCGCTTCTTCCGACCAATTTACCTACTTTCAGGGAGGCGGGTTTGACAAAAGCCTCCTCTCGTTTATGCAAATTGATGAATCAGGGGCCGTCAATGTATCACGCCTTGCAGCTCGCCCCCATGTGACCGCAGGAGTTGGTGGATTTATTGATATTACGTCGAATGCTAAGACACTGGCTTTTGTAGGAACATTTACTACAGGAGGATTACGCCTTGAAGTCAACCATGGCAAAGTTTCTATCCTTCAGGAAGGTAAGGTACCCAAATTAGTCCCTGAAGTAGAGCATGTTTCCTTCAGCGGCAAGCGTGCACTTCAATTAGAGCAACACATTACGTATATTACAGAAAGATGTGTGTTACGCCTGCTACCCAATGGATTAACAGTGACGGAAATTGCACCCGGAATTGATCTCCATAGAGATATCCTGGGACAGGCAGGATTTCAACTCCATGTCAGCCCCAAGTTACGATTAATGGATCCCAGACTTTTTGATCCTGCTCCCATGAATCTTCAACTTTCCACTCCATCATGAGTCAGGTCACACTTGATATCTCAGGGCACTTGGCAATCCTGACGCTAAATCGACCTGAAAAACGCAATGCTCTCACCCCGTCCATGCTTGAAAGCCTTGAGGAGCACTGCAATACACTTGAATCACATCCAGATGTGCGAGCCACTATCTTGTATGGGGCAGGTGATCATGCATTTTGTTCGGGGGCGGATATTCAGGCATGGGCCGCCTTGGATGCACTTGGAATGTGGAAGCAGTGGATTCCTTATGGACAGCGTATCCTGCAACGGATAGAGAACCTGCGACAGCCTGTCATTGCAGTCATCAATGGGTATGCCCTTGGCGGTGGACTTGAGCTTGCATTGGCCTGCGACATTCGTATCGCAGTTGATAGTGCGACATTTGCGATGCCAGAAGTTAAAATCGCCACAGTAGCCGGTTGGGGAGGCACCGAAAGACTCCCGAAGATCATTGGGGTTGCCCGTGCAAAAATGATGATCCTGACCGGTCAGTCCATTGATACAGACACTGCATTGAACTGGGGACTGATTACCCAAGTTTATCGCCGAGATGAACTCTGGAATGCTGGACTTGAATGTGCATCTGCTATCTCGAAAAATGCTCCCATCGCCGTACAGGTTGCTAAACAATTGATTCATGGTGAGCATGCTCCATTGGAATCGGTCGCTGGCTCACTCACTGCGTATACCACCGATGGTCAAGAGGGGGTGAAAAGTTTTACAGAACGCAGGCCTCCAGAGTATAGTGGCACATAACCATGTCTGATCTTTCATCGTATGATTATGTGATCGTTGGAGCAGGTGCTGCTGGCTGTGTCGTTGCACACCGACTTGCCGAAGATCCGCATGTTCGTGTGCTTCTTCTTGAAGCTGGACCTCCAGATCACTCGCCCCTGATCCATATGCCAGCAGGTTTTGCAAAACTCACGGGAAAGAGTGTCAATTGGTGCTTTAAGACCGTCCCGCAAAAACACTTAAATCACCGGGAAATGCATTATCCTCAAGGGCGGACTTTGGGTGGAAGCACATCCATTAATGCGATGATCTATATTCGCGGACACCGCCTTGATTATGAAGAATGGAAGAATTTGGGATGTGCTGGATGGGGCTATGACGATGTGCTCCCCTACTTCAAAAAATCGGAAAACAACGAACGATTTGTCAACGAATATCATGCACAGGGTGGACCGCTCAATGTGGCTGATCAGATTCAGTCCAACCCCCTGACACGTGCATTTGTACGCTCTGCACAGGAAGTCGGAATCCCCTACAATCCCGATTTGAATGGTGCCCAGCAATCAGGGGTAAGTTACTATCAAGTGACTCAGCGAAATGTTCGTAGAGAAAGTGCTGCAACAGCATTTTTGCGCCCTACTCCACCAAATCTGACCATTCTCACGCGTGCAATGGCCACACGTATCCTGCTCTCCCATGGGCGTGCCACTGGAATTGAATATGTGACAAAAAAATCACGCGTTCACATCCATGCCGAACGGGAGGTCATCCTCAGTGGTGGTGCTGTCAATTCACCAAAACTGCTTCTGCTTTCAGGAATTGGACCAGCAAATGAACTCACACCCCTTGGAATCAAAGTCCATCATGATCTACCGGGAGTTGGTAAAAATTTCCAAGATCATATGGATGTATATCTTGCAGCCAAATCCATTCAACCCATCAGTTATAATGGACATGACCGATGGAATCGTGCCCTCCTGCATGGAATCCAGTATCTCTTGTACAAAACTGGACCCGTTACGGCAAGCGTATGTGAAGCAGGATGTTTTTTGAAAAGTTCTCCTGATGTGCGATCCCCCGATATACAAATCCACTGTTTACCCGCCTATGTGGTTGACCATGGACGCATGAAGATCAAAGGTCATGGTCTGACCATCAATACCTGCAATCTGCGCCCCCAAAGTATCGGTTCGCTCACATTGCGAAGCGATGATCCTTTTGAAGATCCAGCAATTGATCCGAATTTTCTGGATGACCCCCATGATTTCAATATTTCCATGGAAGGATTCAAATGGGGGCGAAAAATCCTTAATGCTCCTTCGTTCCAGAACTACATTGCTCAAGAGATCCTGCCTGGCCCTGATACGCAGACTGATCAGCAAATCAAGGAGTATATTCAGAAATGGTCTAAAAATGACTATCATCCCGTTGGTTCTTGCAAAATGGGCGTTGATGATCAGTCAGTGGTAGACTTGGATCTACGTGTTCATGGAGTAGATTCCCTACGTGTCATGGATGCATCTATTATGCCCCGTTTAATCAGTGGCAATACTCAAGCTACATCCATGATGATTGGTGAGAAAGGAGCCGATCTCATTCAACAAGAAAACTAATGGAAAAACACTGGATTGGTGGAAAATATGTTCGTGCTGAGTTAGGAGATCAATTCACTACCGTCAGCCCCGCTCATGATACGACCGTCAACAGCTATGCATTGGGTACTGCGAAGGACATTCACCGTGCTGTTCAGTCTGCACGAGAAGCATTTGACAGTGGCCCATGGCCCCATATGTCGGGTAAAGAGCGTGCAGATATCCTGATCAATATCGCCCATCAGATTCTTGCTAATTGCGATGAACTGGCCGAATTAGAAACCTTGGAAAGTGGAAAGCCCATCACACAAGCTCACGATGAAATCAAAACCGCCGTTGATGTATGGCACTACGCCGCTACACTTGCCCGTCAACTATCTGGCGAGACTTATAATCATCTTGGTCCACAGAAACTTGGTTTCGTGTTGCGAGAACCTGCAGGGGTAGTTGGGCTCATCACTCCGTGGAATTTTCCACTTCTGATCATTAGCCAAAAACTCCCCTTCGCACTCGCCGCCGGTTGTACATCCGTCATCAAGCCCAGTGAATTGACACCGGGTACTACATTAAAACTTGCGTCCTATGCTCATGAAGCGGGCGTTCCCTCAGGGGTGATCAATGTCGTCACTGGATTTGGAGATCCAGTGGGGGCTTGCCTGAGCGAACAACCCGATATTGACGTGATTTCGTTTACTGGATCTACAGAAGTGGGTCGGAAAGTCGCGGCAACTGCCGGCAAAAATCTGAAAAGATGCTCTCTGGAATTAGGTGGAAAGAACCCACATATCATTTTTGCAGATGCAGATCAGGATGCCGCCCTGGATCCAGTCGTTTTTGGGGTTTATTTTAATATGGGAGAATGTTGTAACAGTGGAAGCCGTGTCTTATTAGAGGAAAGCATTGCCGAGGAGTTTACGCAACGAATCATTGATTATTCAAGGAAGATTCCAGTGGGAGATCCTCTTTCTGCTGAAGTAAAGGTCGGCGCAATCATCAATAACGCACACCTAGACAAAATCAATCATTATATCCAAAGTGGAACAGCCTGCGGTGCACGCCTTCGTCTTGGCGGAAGTCAACTCCCTACACTCAATGGACGGTTCTTTGAGCCAACTGTCTTTGATCAAGTCACTGGTGACATGCCGATTGCACGCCAAGAGGTCTTTGGCCCGGTGTTATCCATTTTAACCTTCAAGACAAAAGAAGAGGCAATTCAGATAGCCAATGACACTATGTATGGGTTAAGTGCTGGTTTGTGGACATCCAATGTAGACACTGCATTTGAAGTCAGCCGAAACATTCGTGCTGGTACTATCTGGATCAACTGCTTCATGGATGGTCATCCAGAGTTACCTTTTGGAGGCTACAAAGACAGTGGACTGGGACGAGAGCTTGGGCGTTTTTCTACCGATGAATTTACCGAACTCAAAACGGTTCAACTCCACATTGGCAAACACTCTCATACTTGGCTTTGAACCTATAATCATATGCGTTTCTGGTACCTTCTTCTCATTCTACTATTATCCGCTTGTCAGACTGAGGATCAAACGGATTCCAACCATCAGATTGAGATCTTTACATGGTGGACTTCTGGCAGTGAAGCTGCTGCTTTGCAGTCGGTCATTGACGCCTACCAAACCCAATACCCTGATGTAAAAGTCATTAATGCATCCATAGCAGGAGGAGGTGGATCTGCTGCCCGTCCAGTTCTTCAAACTCGACTCGTTGGAGGAATCCCACCCGATACTTGGCAAACCCATCATGGAGCAGAACTGATGGGTCAGTATATCAATCCTGGATTTGTTACATCCATGAAAGACCTGTACGAATCGGAGGGGTGGTATGAGGTGTTCTCTCCCTCTCTGATCAACATGGTTAGTAAAGATGATGAACCTTACCTGATTGTGCTGAATCTCCACCGAAGCAATACATTGTGGTTTAATAAACTGGTCCTTTCCGAACATGGAATTGTCATTGGAGAGACTCTCTCCATTGAGACTCTCTTTGAGATTGCAGAACAGTTAAGCCGTGCTGGTGTAACTCCTATGTGCATGGGAGATACGGGAATCTGGGCCACAGGGATCATGTTTGAAAACACACTTTTAGGTACGCTTGGACCTGACCGTTATCTTGGTCTCTGGAACGGATCTACTCATTTTATGGATCCCGCTGTGATGCAAGCCATCACTACTTACGGCCGACTCCTTGATTACCTCAACAATGACCATGCAGCCCTGTCATGGGATCAGGCCGCAGATAAAATGGCACGCGGAGATTGCGTCTTCTACTCGATGGGAGACTGGGCTTATGGGGAATTCAAACGAGATGGCCTTGTTGAAAATATTGACTTCGGCTGGGTTGCTCACCCGGGATCCGAAGGAACTCATCTGATGGTGACCGATGGGTTTACTCTTGCCAAGGATGCTCCCAATGCTGACGTTACCCGTGACATGCTCAGAATCATGGGAGAGCGAGAGGTGCAAGAAAATTTTAACCTGATCAAAGGATCCATTTGTGCTCGCACGGATTGTGACCGTTCTCGTTTCGGTCCGTATCTGCAATGGGCCATGGACGAGTACGCTAATGGTGTGGCTGTTCCGACCGTCATTCACGGCTCTGCTGCTCCTGCTGATTTTCAGCAGGCACTCAACGATGCCTTGACCGACTTCGTTGTTCGGCGAGATGTAGCATCTTTTGCAGAAACATTAGCACGGGAAGCACAAATGTCTGGCTTCGGGTCGTAACCGATGATCCATCAGCATTGGATATCCCGTCATAGTGGTGTTCTGATCTTGTTGCCATCGTTGATTCTGACTGCCATTTTCGTATATGGTTTTATCGGGAGCAGTTTTTTTATCTCCCTAACGAACTGGCGAACACTTTCGGTAGATTTGTCCTTGCGCGATCCACTGTGGCAAACCTATGCGGATCTGCTCTCTATGCCACGGTTTCAGGCAGATTTGCGCAATACATTTGTGTTCACCACTTTGTTTATCCTATTTGCGGTTAGTCTTGGGCTTGGGCTTGCCATCCTACTGGATCGCCAACTTGCAGGGAAGGGGTTCTTTAGGAACACGTTCCTATTTCCTTATGCACTGTCGTTTATTGTTACAGGTGTCGTTTGGCGATGGATCTTCAATCCTGAGACGGGAATCAACCTTTTCTTTGATTTTCTGGGCATTAATCAGGCCCTTGAATCATCTGGAATGAGTCCGTTGTCTCCCGGTTGGACGACGGATCCCAGTGTAGTCTTTTCAGTCAATCACATCCTTTCTCAAGTTTGGCCAGCGGGGGGAGATTTTCAGATTGAATGGGGAATCCCGGTAGCATTGATTCCTGTTGCCATTGCAGCAACATGGCAACTCTCTGGGTTTGTGATGGCCATGTACCTCGGTGGGCTTGGAGGAATCCGTCCCCAGATACGGGATGCAGCTCGGATTGATGGTGCAAGTGAATTCCGATTGTATCGATCGGTGATCATTCCCATGTTGAACCCCATTACTATTTCTACGGTGATCATTTTGATTCATGTTTCTTTGAAAATTTTTGATTTGGTGTTTGCCATGTCGGGAGTCGGTCCTGGTTTTGCTACCGATGTACCTGCCATTTTTGTGTTTGAAATGATGTTCAAAGCAGCACGCTACAATCTTGGAACATCCGCCTCCGTTGTGATGCTGATCTTATCATCACTGGTGATCGTTCCTTATCTCATGCATTCCTTGAAGACCCGTGAAACATGAAGATGAAGCGGGTTCTTCTGTGGTTTTTGCTTGGATGCTTGATGATTTTCTATCTCTTGCCCGTGTATGTGATGTTAGTCAATAGCCTGCGAGATGCGTCCAGTGTCAGTTTATCCACGATGTGGGAACTTCCCCATCATCTATCCATGCAAGGGTTCATTCACGCATGGAGCCTGCTATCGCCTAACCTTCAGAATAGTTTGTGGATGGTTTTCCCATCTGCCTTGATTTCCTCGGTCATTGGAGCCCTCAATGGTTATATTTTCTCTAAATGGAGATTCAAAGGATCCGAGTTTCTTTTTGCTCTTCTTCTGTTCGGATTTTTCATCCCGTATCAGGCCATCCTGCTTCCCCTTGTTCGCTTCCTGCAGTGGATCAACCTCTATGGTACTATACCGGGGTTGATCTTAACGCATGTCGTGTACGGAATTTCGGTGACGACACTCATCTTCCGCAATTTTTATATTCATATTCCGAACTCTATCATTGAAGCTGCTACCGTTGATGGTGCAGGCACTTTGGGGGCGTTCTGGCGAGTCATCATGCCATTATCTTTACCTGCATTTGCGGTTGCTCTCATTTTTCAATTTACCAACATCTGGAATGACTTTCTCTTTGGAATTACGGTGGTTCCAAATCCTCAGTCTCAGCCTGTCACGATCGCATTGAATAACTTGTCTGGGTCCTTCTCGGTGGATTGGAATGTGGTGATGGCAGGGGCAATTCTGGCTGCGATACCAACGGCTCTGGTTTACATTGGATTAGGGAAGCTCTTTGTGCAAGGATTAGTCTCTGGCTCGGTAAAGGCATGACGCGATACGACATCATTATTGTTGGCACTGGCATTGGTGGGGGCACACTGGCATGGGGATTACGAAATTCGGGGGCTAAAATTCTCATGATTGAGCGAGGTGATTTTCTACCTCAAGAGCCTGAAAACTGGAATCCCGAAGCGGTTTTTGGAGAACATCGCTACAAATCAAATGATCCATGGGAGACCTCCAATGGTCATCTCTTTACTCCTGGAGTTCACTATTGTGTTGGAGGGAATTCCAAAGTCTATGGTGCTGCACTGCCCAGATTCAGGCGGGAGGATTTTAGAGAGCTTGAACATGAACAAGGGATCAGCCCTGCATGGCCAATGAGCTATAATGATTTGGAACCATACTATGGTAGGGCAGAGAGATTGTATGGAGTACATGGATGTACGGGTGAAGACCCAACAGAACCATCTCGCTCATCGGAGTATCCTTTTTCTGAAGTCTCCCATGAACCCCAGATTGAACGCCTGAGTGCATCTCTTCAAAAGCAGGGTTTGCATCCAAATCATTTACCACTTGGAGTTGATCTGGGAAGAAAATGCCTGAGATGCCATACCTGTGATGGCTTCCCATGCAAAGTTCATGCAAAATCTGATGCCGAAGTATGTGCTGTACGCCCTGCTCTTGAATCATCCGATGTATCTCTTTGGACTAACTCCATTGCTCGTCGCATCATCATCCAAAATGATGCCGTCCATGCAATAGAGATTGATCGTGGTGGGGAGTTGCAAACAGTTCAGTCCGATACATTGGTGCTGAGTTGTGGTGCAGTGAACTCTGCAGCACTACTACTGCGGACAGAGGATCTCCCAGATTCATCTGGACTGATTGGAAGAAATTATATGGTCCATAACAATAGTGCACTGATAGCCTTCCGCCCATGGGAACGAAATACAACTACATTTCAGAAAACAATTTCGGTGAATGACTGGTATCTAGGGGATCGTACATGGCCTTGGCCTATGGGAAACCTACAGATGATTGGAAAAGTTCAGGCATCTATGCTCAAATCTGCACGCCCGAATATTCCCCTACCGATATTACACTTTCTTGCTGACAGAAGCATTGAGTGGTGGGTGATGAGTGAAGATTTACCAGATCCTCAGAATCATATCTCGATTTCTTCTCATGGAAGAATTCAAATCCACTGGAAACCTAATAACTTAGCAACTCATCGTCAATTACTCAATCGTGCTCGTAAGATGCTCAGGAGTGCTGGTTATCCACTCTCATTTACCCAGCAGATGGGGATCGAAACCAACTCTCATCAATGCGGCACCTTGAAAATGGGAAACGAACCTGACATCAGCGTACTGGACCCTTTTTGCAAGATGCATGGACTCAAAAATCTTTATGTGGTTGATGCTTCCTTTTTTCCATCTTCGGGTGCAATGAACCCTGCATTGACCATTGCATCACAGGCGCTACGAGTCGCTGATCACTTGCAAGCCACCTAAGCATTTGACGGATTCGGTATCCTAGTCCCTCCGTAGTATTTCATTGTGGCGACTAATTGATCATGATGTTCATTGCAATAGTTGGAGTGCTTTACGATTTTGTCCATGAGTGGATGGTTCATTACACCATATCCATCGTAGTTTATTGAGAATGGTATGGACCTCCATTGGATCTAATCCAATCATTTTCAGAACGGCTTGATCAATCGTTTTTCGCACAGAATCTGCATGGGCTTGACATGCAGGACGTAATTTGTCTTGAGAAATCTGATCAAAAACCCTGCAAGCTATATTTCGCTTCGTATTTGAGATTTGAAGTAGATCAGGACAAGGAATGGATGAAAGAGCTTTGACTTGAGTTCGTGATCGTCCACTGTGTGTCCTCTGTCCCTGCGTCCAGTGAACGAGAAACCCTAGTGTAGAGTTGGCCCATAGTGCAAAACACTTGCAGAGTATTTCATCCTCGTGGATGAGGGATGTCCAAGTCGGTCCACCCATTCCTGGGTGATTTGTGGTAGCTGCCAACAGAGCCTGGGAAGTCCACCTCATGTTTCGTGCATAGAACAAGGTACTCCTGCATTGGCGCATGGCATCTCGTTGCTTTTTCGATCCAACATTTTTAGGTGCAGATCCCTTGTGGGTCAGATGAATCATCAGTTGAGTTTGCGTTGAACTGTCCGCTTTCCACAATGCCCGATCTGGACCAATCGCATCTACATGATCAAAGACAGGATTCAATTCAAAGGCTCCGCGAGGATCTCTCCCTGCAAGATGCCCGATCAGGTCATGGGTTGGTCCAATGGTAAATAATTCACCAATGGTGGTCATTGGTAGTCCAATCTCCATAGACTCTCCATTAAAGATCAGATGCCCATCTAAAAGTGCATTGGCAGCCAATGCAAGATCTGCATGGAGTACACCAAGTGCATTCCACGGGGCACCAGCATGACGGATATCAAAGGCATAGACCTGTCCAATCTCATCCTCCCCAACTTGAACGGGATAACTCTTCGTGGAGTCATCAAGGGAGTCTATACTCAATTGAATCGCTCTTGCCATTTCTGCTGCTTCCCCAACCCGTACAACAGGTGCACGAAGCGTCACACACTGAATCTGTTCGGTGCTATCCGAAGTACCATGCTTACGCTTCGTTGCTATCAAAAGCATCTCTTCCATCTGGGTATCTGCCGATAGTGCCTGTTTGCCCAAAGCTTGACCACTGGCGACAGCAAGAACCAGAATCTCTTCAAACTCTTCTCCTATCATACGACGCGTAACAGACCACGACTCTGCAAAAGCCGCCGAAAGCGGGAGCACAAATCCAATCCGACCCCCAGGTTTACACTTCAATCGTGCCAAATCTAAAAACGATGCCGCCAATCCCGCCTGTTTGTTCACCGGCTCATGCTTGACCAAATCTCTCCAACGCTTCTGACATGCCTTCCGCTCTTGATCCGACAAACCTGCTATGTCAAATACACTCTGCCCACCACGAGTCCGTGAATAGGGCGGATTCATCATGATCCAATCAATAGATCCATCTTGAACCGTGACAGAGTTTGCTTCTCCATTGCCATTCCCGGTAGATTGACCACTGCCAATATGAAAAAGATCTACAATCTGAGGAGTCGAAAAGTACTCCAACGAACCCGTCTGTGCTCGTTCTCCACCTACCTCTACCCAACCGATCTGCGTATCTCCATAGGGATCTCCATAGCCAAGGGCTGCTAACGATGAAGCCGTCAAGTGGGCAGCAATCGGGCTAATATCGGTTCCTATGAGTCCACCTTCCATGGCAGAAGTATGAAACCTGCGCAAACTGTCCGGCGTGCCTCCCGCCTGCTCATGGAACATGGCTAGCCGACGATACCCCGCCCGAAGTAACGTGCCTGTTCCACACGCCAAATCACTCAAGTGATATCGCGTCAAGCACAAGGCATCACCCCATTGCTGCTCAGATAGAAACGATCTCTGTAATGTCAATCCCGCCAAGAGCTCCGCCGTGGCGGGCTGCGTATAAAATGCTGCCGCCTGTTTACGATCCTCACTTAACTTCGGAAACAACTCCGCACCTATACTGATATGCAACCCCAGTTGGGCCGTCTCTATATGGAGAACTGCCGTGATCAGCTTGGAGAGCATTCGTGAAGTCTCCAATGGATTAAATTGACTGGCCAAGTGAAGCACTTCGATCGCTGGCTCAAATACCGAATTCCAGTTCAACTCGTTAATGTCTCTCCATGTCTTCATCTGCTGTTGCAGATCGGGATACGACTCACTGGTAAAATCAAGAGGTGTCACACCCGCGGTATCCGACACGGCCAGACGCTGCTGTGTCAACAATGCGTTCAACCACAGAACCATCATGGTACGAAGACCCTTTAGTGGGGAGCGTTGGTGCAAATGTGCGGCAATCCGCTCCTGATTCTTGGTTGACAGCGTCATCTCCAACCCGCTGGCCGCCTCCTCTACCAACCGGGCTACCTGATCACCGATTGCTTCCACCTGCTCTAAAGGAAGTCCAATGGATGGTAACAAAGCGGCAAGATCAAAGACCGTGCCCTGAATAAATCCGCGAGAAGGCCAACGTCGATGACGTGTCTCCGAAATGGAGATCTGTCCCGATCGATCAAGAAGCTGATGAACCGCATACTGAATCGGATAACCACCTAAGAGCTCTTCGGCAATCGCAAATTCCTGCACCTGACGGAAGTAATCATCAATATGAAGTGCAATGGTCGCATGGATGCGAAAACGCCCCTGCCTTGTCTCGGATCCAAGACGCTTGATCGCATCCCGATCGGCATCTCCTGCGTCAAAAGAGGATTCCAAAATCACAGGCGGAAAGAGCCCATCATGGATCAACAGATCGGGCTTCACAGGCGTAGGGGAGTGTAACAGCCCTGTCTGTTCCACATGGATACACTCAGGAGAGGCAGACCAATGGGCACGTGCTTGACGAAGGGCCTGACCAAGAGCAACGTTAAAGGACTCCTCCGTGGTGCGACCAATCTTCATCATACAATCTTCCTATGTATCCAATTCATTCTATGATACAGTGTAGTCAAGAAAAAATCATCCAATCCATCAATAACATCTCAATCTCGGAGACGGTCTACACTCTTGATGAGTCTCAAGTTGCGGTGTAAAATTCTCACAGAAACCGATAGAAATCCATAGCCAAAGATTGGAGATAACTTGATGATCATAAACCACCAATGCTGATGATCACCACGAAACCAGTCTGCAAAGGCACCATTCTGCCACAACAAGTAGTAGTAGATCGCTGTCAACAAGACAACAAGAATCTGCAATAGATTGAGAACGCGGAGCTGAGTATTAGCGTTTCTATACAATAGAAGACTCCCGAAGATGAGTCCACCCATCGTAACTAAACTGATCTGTACAGTCTGGGCAGTACCAGCGATTGCTTCGCTGTGATCAAAAAGAAGAAGCACATAGGTCAAACCAGACAAGACTACGAAAATTGAATGTCGAAATTCCATAAATACTAATCTCTGAAAACTGTTGGTGCTTGATGGATCATGTGTACAATCTGATCCGTCATTTGCTCGGTAGATGCATTACCGCCGACATCAGGCGTGAGGCTCTCCCCCTCTTCATACACTTGATGAACGGCCCATTCAATCTGCTTGGATGCCTGAATTTCCCCAATATGATGCAACAGAAGTGATGCCGAACGAATGAGGGCCGTTGGATTGGCAGTGGATGTACCAGCAATATCAGGTGCACTGCCATGAACCGCCTCAAATACGGCAAGTCGATCACCAAGGTTCGCACCTGGAACAACCCCTAAGCCGCCCACCAGACCAGCACACAAATCGCTTAAAATATCTCCAAAAAGATTTGTTGTGACAATACAATCAAAAACTTCAGGTTTTAGGACTAGCTGCATGGCCATGTTGTCCACAATGAAGTGATTGAACCATACATCAGGAAAGTCTCGTGAAATGATCTTGGCTTCGTTAAGAAACAGTCCAGTCGATAATTTAAGAACGTTCGCTTTATGAACAGCAGTGAGGGATTTTCGACGATTTGCAATCACCCACTTGAAGGCATAATCAAGAATCCGTCTTGATCCCTTCCGAGTGATTCGGGCAATGGAATCTGCAATTTCAAGACGCTCATCATAGCTTTCTATCCCTGAATATAATCCTTCGGTATTCTCACGAAAAATAACGATATCCACATCTTTGAATGGCGTTGTGATATTAGGCAGGCATTTACAGGGTCTCAAATTGACAAAGAGATCTAGTTTCTGCCGAAGAAACACATTCACGCTCCTGAATCCTTTCCCAATAGGAGTCGTCACAGGACCTTTCAAACAGAGACCATTGGTCTGGATGGACTGAATCAGTTCATCAGGGACTGGTTGACCATACTTTTGAACTCCCGCATGACCAACATGCTCAAACCGATCCCAGCGTACATTCACACCTGTTGCTTCAATGATCCTGCATGCTGAATCGGTCACTTCGGGCCCAATACCATCTCCAGGGATTAAGGTAATTGAATACATCTATGGATAACCAGATTGTTTAGAACGATACCAGTAGTCTACAAAAAAAGGGTAGCTGTGCTGTGCACCGCTACCCTCACATTCACGAAATCACGGAGAATGTGAACAAACTTCTAGATATTTGAAATGTCCCTGCGAGAGGAGTAGCTGATTCGAAGCGTTCCTGCCTTTCGTAACTCACCCTGAACATCGGTGACCACCCCCATCTCTGACTCCTCGTCAACTCTGAGCGAAACAATCAGTCGGGGCTGCTCACTGAGCTTACGATACATGATGGAGCGAATGTTGGTCAGATCTTCAATGACAGCATCATCAATCTGCACCTTGGTATCCCCCACCCTGTTGGCAGGAAGTTTCTCAGGCCCCATCCATACGTACGAAACATACCGCTTCTGCTCTATCTTCGTGAGGGCTTCCGCCTCCGGCAAAATGGTACGTACCTGAACTTCCTGCTCTCTCAACACGGTCGTCACCATAAAAAAGATGAGGAGCATAAAAATAATATCAGGTAGAGAGGCCGTAGAAATCTCAGGTTTCGCTTTAGATTTCTTAGTAAAGTGTGCCATGGTAGTTTAGATTCAGTTTCCAGGATCTGGTTCAGCAAGAGAGACCTGAGCAGGCCATTTTTCACGAATCTCATTCTCTAGACCCGACTCCAAGTCAGAACGATACTCAATATAGCTCGGATATCCCAACGAACGAGCCTCAATGTCCCATATCTCAAAGTATGCCATCCATACTTCATCAAGAGTCTGAATATAGAGATTATATGGGGTTAGACGGTCGGTCTTAATGGACACGACTGCTTTGGAAGGTGAGTCCGAATAACGAAGATCAGCCCCGTTATTTTGGACATGGATCATGACTTCTTGGCGAATCATACTCACGCTTGAAGGCAAATCCTCAAGAAGCACCTGCCCCTGAGCATTGATGAGAATCTTCAGCATATTACGATCGCTCACTGGAGGGGGCGGAGTCGTTTCATCAGGCTCTGGTGGAAGGGTCATCCCAATACCAGTATCCACATCAATCGTCGTCGTGACCAAAAAGAAGATTAAAAGCAGGAACGCAATATCTGCCATGGAGGAGGTGGGAATCTCCGCACCTTCCCGCTTCTTTTTCTTAGCAAGTATACTCATCACTAATGATAATTTAAGTTAAAAACGATGATGATCTGTCGCTTGATCCACTGCAACAGGGTACCACAGCACCCCACAAATGGAATTCGCACGAGTACAGGACAGTATGGACATGAATGTAATGATCAAGATGTACCATACTCTGCAACAACACAGATCACATGCATTACAGAGGCCGTGTATTCTCCTATGAGATTAAGTTTTTCACTCCTGAAACAAGGAGTGCAACCATCGTCAGCGCAAGCGAGATGACAATGGTCATAATTCCAGCATCAGCCCATGTAGGCATGGCCAATCCGAGAATCAAAAACAGAACGACCGGGACCGCCATAAATGCAATGGAGATCAGTTTGATCTTACCAAACATAAGGCTACGCACACCAGAGGTAATCATCACCAGTATGGAAATACCAATGAGTGCTAGAACAGTATAGAGAGCAAGGTTGAGAATCATTATAGTCTTGGTCTAATGTAAAGGATGATTCCAGATATACAGGTCCATCTATTAAGATGAATCCGACTCTTTCATGACCAGAGAATCAATCAGTTCAATGGATGCTTCCTCCATCTCTACAACAATGCGATCGATTTTGGAGACAGCATAATTGTAGAAGAACTGAAGAATAATTGCCACAATCAAACCGAAAACGGTCGTCAATAGAGCAATCTTGATCCCGCGTGCAACAAGACTTGGGGAAATATCACCAGCTGCTTCAATCGCATCAAATGCGGCGACCATACCAATGACCGTTCCCAGGAACCCAAACATTGGGGCGAGTGCAATGAACAGGGAGAGCCAGACCAATCCCCTTTCCAAGAAACTCATTTCAATGGATCCATAGGCAACAACGGCCTTTTCAACCGCCTCAATGCCCTCGCTAGATCGCATCAAGCCAGCTTGAAACACAGCCGAAACGGGGCCGCGAGTCGCTGCACAGACCTCTTCGGCGGCAGAAGTGCCTCCCGCTTCTAAGGCCTCTTTCACTTTGACGATAAACTTACGCGTATTCACATCAGCTAAAATCAGTTGAATGACGCGTTCAAATGCGATGGCTAAGCCAACAATAAGAATAATCAGTACAGGCCACATAAACTCACCTCCCTGATTGAAATAATTGACGAGCAGATTGATCGTGCCGCCGCCATCAGCAACAGCATCCTGTGCCTGCATGACATTCGCGAAAAACTTCATGGACAAGTCCTCCAGATAATTTAATGAAGATTAAAGATTAAGAGTTGTAAACAAACCCAAATATACTAATCAATGATGATCCAACCAAACAGTCAACCATCGTTAGTGACTTTGGACTATAATTTAATGTTTTTTTCTTGAATAACAATATACGTTATTTCTCAGCAAGAATTTTTGCTTTGTCCCACAATTGAAGCGCAGCCTGCAGAGTTTGGTCTTCAGGATGCATAATCGGGTAAAAAGCTTCAAGATCAAACAGCCGTACAGCTAATCTTGCCTTGATGCGTGCTTTCAGATATGACTTGTCCGAATCAACATCATCGGTGTCAAATGCTCCCTCTTCGGATCCGAATTGGATCCCACGCACTTGAGCATAATCCAAAAAGCCCTGAAATTCAGTATCATCAACCTCAAAGGATTCAAAAAATTCTTCCCGCTGATCCTGCCACTGCTGTGTCAGTGATTCCCCTTCCCTATCATACCACATGCGAGCGTAGGTATTCGCAATATCTTTTGAGAAAATCTCGCGCAAAAACAGGGATGCGGAATCTAAGTCAACAATATAGTCGGGAAGAATTCCGCCTCCACCCAGGACAACGCGTCCACCAGCGGTTTCATAGAGCAGTGAATCAGGAATGCTTTGAAGAATTTGCTCAGCACTCAAAAGGGCCGAGTTTGAGTGTAATTCCTGCTTGGAGTTGTAATAATCCTCTCGATGACCATCCTCATAGGGAGTTTGAATCAATCGTCCAGAAGGAGTATAGTAGCGGGCAATAGTGACCCGCATCGCACTGCCATCGGGCAAGAGGTGCTGTTGCTGAACAAGCCCCTTCCCAAACGTACGTCGGCCCACAATCAACCCGCGGTCATGATCTTGCAATGCTCCTGCTACAATTTCGCTTGCAGATGCAGAAGATTCATTGACCAACACAATAATAGGTTCCTGTTCTAACAGACCGTTTGAAGTGCTTGAGAATGAATGATTCGCCTCTCGAATCCGCCCCTTCTGCGAAACAATGATAGCATTCTCGGGCAAAAATTCATCCGATAACTGAACCGCCATTTCCATATATCCCCCTGAATTTCCTCGCAGATCCAGCATCAGACGCTGCATGCCCAGTGCCTGGAGCTTCTCAACGGCTTCTCTGAATTCCCTGTGGGTGGTGCCCGCAAATCGGTTTACCTTAATGAACCCCGTGACATCATCAATCATGTAGGCTACATCAACCGTATGAAGCGGAATCCGATCACGAACGATGGAAAAGTCAATGGGGGCAGAATATCCCGGCCGTAGTACAACGATATTGACGGTTGTGCCACGGGGACCTTTCAGCGTTCGCTGTACATCAATGCTACTGTATCCAATCGTACTTTCCTGATCCACCTCAATGATTCGATCGCCTGAATGAAGTCCTACCTTTTCACTCGGGCCTCCAGGAATCACACTCAAGACGGTGAGGGTATCCTGACCATCATCGCCAGGTACAAACTCAAAGGAAATACCAATACCTTCAAATCCACCGCTAAAATCCTCCTCTACCCGACGCATCGTTTCCGCATCAATATATGCTGAATGCGGATCCAGTTCGTCCAGCATTCCCTCAAGAGCATTCTCTGCAAGATCGCCAGAATCTACATCCTCTACGTAACGCTGATGGATGAGCAGGAAGGCTTGTTCCAGTTTCTGTAGGGCATCTCTTGTGTCATCAGGCAGAGCTGATTCAAGTCGCATACCCAAAAGAACTCCTGCAACCAAGATGAGAACACCAAGTAGTATTTTCGTACGCATAATCATGAAGAATCAAAATTACCGATGGATAGAAGAAACGAATAACCCATGAAACCATTATAATGGTGAATGGATCCGTTCTACATCAATTTGGCATGAACAGCACAAATTTGACATCCTATGCACTCCTTGGAGCACTTGTTTTGTTGCTGGGAATGATAGGAATTTGGCATATCGCATATAACTGGGAGTCCAGACTGCCAGAAAATATGGTTGTCGAAACACTTGATGCAGACATTGAGATTCGATGGAACGCGTATAATACCGCTGAAATTCGTGCCCAGTCTCTGTCCGATGGATTGTTTGGACTAGGCTATGTTCAAGGCCAACTCAATGGATGGACCATTGCTTTGTGGAGACAGGCCGCACTTGGAAAACTCACGGATTGGTACGGGTCAGAAATGGTTGAGGCCGATCGCCTCGTTCGTCAATTGGGATTTTCAGATATTGCACAGAGGTCTTTGGTTGAACTCAATGAAGATCATGTAGCACTCATGAAAGCATTCGGCCAAGGAATTGAGCATGCATGGAATGAATCCGATCAAATGCATGAGTTTTTCCTACAAGACATCCAGCCCGATCCATGGGAAACCTGGCACTCTTTAGCGATTGAACTTCTGATTGCATGGTTGAGTAGCCCGGTCAACGTTATCTGTGATCTTGGCCATTCCATTTGTTCAGGTGCTCATCTACTTCAATCGGTCTTACACATTAGCGGACTTGAACACAGCAGTGCATGGGTCATGTCTTCCACCCGGGGACCACTCTTTTATCAGAGACATGTCCTGGGTCGTAGCGTATTGCCTGCCTATCAAGAGGTTACACTTGATGTCGCCAATGATCTACATTTGCAGGGGGCATCTCTTCTGGGAACACCGTATTTCATTTCTGGCATTACCAATACCCATGGTTGGGCCATTCTCCTGAATTCCCCTAAATCTCTGAAAGCGTCTCATTCTGATTCAACGACTATGTATCGATTGAATTTTCCTGATCGTGAAGAACTTGTCACCTACTGGCGCACAGATAGTACATTCAGTACACCAGAATCAGAATTAGAATTATACTGGAACGGGTTTTCTACCGACAGAGATTCCATTGCTTGGTTTTCTTTGTTCCATCATGAACCTACATCGTTTGAAATTTGGCGAGGCGACGGCATTTTCGTCCCAAAGGATACGTCTTTATTCTCATTGGGAGCACCCGAATTTGGAGCCACGCCCCGTCAGATCCCCCGCCTGATACCACAGACTTCCTGGTCCATATTAGGAATGCCTGAATGGATTCATACAAACAGCAGAGGTGGTCTTCTTGTGAGTAACGATTCGTTAGCGATGCACGCGGCTACCTTCCTTGACTCCATCGATATTGATCTATTTGATCCACTGGTTTGGATAACCAACACGCACAGTATCTCGGCATCCATGACACTTCCTCCCATTCTGGATTCTCTGGAATTTCCTGAACCCCTATCAGAAAAAGTCCTAATTGCACTGAGTTATTTAAGAAATTGGAATCATCGCTTTGAAGAACAAAGTATTGGAGCTACGATCTACAATGAATGGATGAATGTAGAAGAAACAAAATCTGTCACAGGACTATATAAGGCCGTAGACGATTTATCTGTACGATTTGGAACAGATGTAAGTCAATGGCGCTGGGAACGCGTCTATGCTGATACGACCTACTTTACGTATCGTAAACCTACAGATAGCAAGATACTAGCCCCACTGATCTCTCCAATGATAGGGCATGAATCAACCATGATATGGGGTGGACACCCAGCTGTTCACTCTCCAGTTACTTGGGAATCATGGGCATGGATTGCACAAGACAATTCTTTTTTTGTTCGCAGAAGGGACCTGAATCTACGTCAACCATTGGGGCGATACATCTCGGATCGTCGTGGAAATGCTGTGTTTCAACTTCCTACATCACATTTAAAATCTAGCTCCTTTACACCAATAGAAGATGACTGATTTGAATAGATGGTTTTTTGGGATTGATGCGGGAGGAACTCAAACTCGTCTCTATGCCCAGTCAAAAGAAAAAAAAACTAGTTTTCGGCTCTTTGGGGGGCCTGCAAACGTATTCCGAGATGGTAAAAAGCACGCGGCAATGATTGTATCAAGGCTGATCAACGAAGGATACGGCAAAATCCCATCTGGAACACTTTGTGGAATTCACGCTGGAATTGCAGGTGTAGGATCCGTTAACGGTCTCAGGGGCTTTGAAGAGCAAATCAATCGCCTTACCGATGCTGGTAACATCTGTAAGATTAGTGTTTCCAATGATGGGCTGATCGCACTTCATGGAGCACTTTCAGGGGGAAGAGGTCTTGTATTTATTGCAGGAACTGGAAGTGGAGTTCTCGCACGGACAGGACCCTCCCTTTCCGACATGGTTCATGTTGGGGGCTGGGGATATTCCATTGGCGATGAAGGTAGTGGATATTCCATTGGTCAACGTGGCATGGCTGCCATTGCCCATCAGATTGACGGAGGACCATACACCAGACTCGGTGAAATAGCAGAAAAACAAATAGGAATCACAGACCGACATTCACTCTTATCCAAGATATCCCAGCCCGATTGGAGATATCAGGACTTTGTTGTGCATGTCTTGAATGCTGCCGTGCAAGGGGATGCAATTGCAACCAGCATTGTTGAGCAGGAAACGAAAATGTTAGCCAATCAACTCACATGGATTCTTAAAAAACATCCAGACCTAAACCCAGTGTTTACGGTGATCGGCGGGCTTTCTAATAACGAATACTATCTAAATCATTTATGTGATGCTGTGACACACATCTGGACTGAAGCATCGTATACTGATCCACACTATACCCCAGCCGAGGGAGCAGCTCAAATCGCGTTGAATCGCTTTAGCAATTCTGACGGTTTTGAATGAGAGAATCTACAACCGACGGGTCAGCAAGTGTAGATGTATCCCCCAATTGCTGGTAGTCGTTTTCAGCAATCTTCCTCAGAATTCGCCTCATGATCTTGCCACTTCTGGTCTTCGGAAGTGACTCAGAGAACTGGATGAAATCTGGTTTGGCGATCGGACCGATCTGTGTACGTACATGTTGGACTAACTCATTGAGAAGTTCATCGGATGGTTGCTCACGGGCATTGAGCGTCACGTAAGCATAGATTCCCTGCCCTTTGATAGAATGCGGAAATCCTACAACAGCAGCCTCAGCGACCGAGCGATGAGCGACGAGTGAACTCTCAATCTCTGCAGTTCCCATACGGTGACCACTCACATTCAAGACATCATCAACGCGGCCGGTTATCCAATAGTATCCATCGGAGTCCCGTCGGCACCCATCCCCCGTGAAATACTTGCCTTCAAAATCTGAGAAGTAGGTCTTCACAAAACGCTCATGATCTCTGAATACCGTACGTGCCTGACCTGGCCATGAATCACGGATCGCCAGAACCCCTTCTGCTTCACCGTTGAGAGGCGTTCCTGAATGATCAAGAATTTCCGGCTGGATCCCGAAAAAGGGGACGGTAGCTGATCCTGGCTTGGTGGCAATTGCCCCTGGAAGAGGGGTGATGAGGATTCCACCCGTCTCGGTTTGCCACCAAGTGTCTACAATTGGACAACGACGATTGCCAACAACCTCATGATACCAGCGCCAGGCCTCTGGATTGATGGGTTCACCAACGGATCCCAGTAGACGCAAAGATGAGCGACTGGTTTGGTTGACATAGGAGTCCCCCTTGCTCATCAAAGCACGAATAGCAGTCGGGGCTGTATAGAATTGATTCACCTGATATTTATCTACAACTCGCCAGAATCGGGATGGATCTGGATAAGTAGGAACTCCTTCAAAAAATATCTGAGTAGCACCGTTGAGAAGTGGACCGTATACGATGTACGAATGACCGGTAATCCAACCTACATCGGCCGTACACCAGAAAATGTCACCCTGATGATAATCAAAGACGATTTCATGCGTTAGTGACGTATAGACCAGATACCCCCCTGTGGTGTGCAAAAGCCCCTTCGGTTTGCCAGTAGAGCCAGATGTGTACAAAATAAACAAAGGATCTTCGGCATTCATGGAGACCGCTGTACACTCTGGACTCTGGGATGGAACAAGGTCATGGTACCATCGGTCGCGATGTGAATTCCATGGAATGTCATTTCCCGTTCGTTGGACAACGAGGACGGATTCAACATCTGGGCAGGTTTTGAGGGCTTCGTCAACATTTCGTTTGAGAGGGACTGGTTTTCCACCTCTTAACCCTTCATCTGCAGTGATAACGAAAGTAGAGTCACAATCTAGTATTCGATTCGAAAGCGACTCTGGGGAAAACCCTGCAAATACCACGGAGTGAACGGCTCCAATTCTACTACAGGCTAACATGGCCATCGCCGCCTCTGGAATCATTGGCATGTAAATCGTAACCCGATCTCCTCTCTCAACACCTAATGAAAGGAGCACATTACTGAGCTGACATACCTCGGCATGAAGTTCACGATAGGTAATATGTCGTGCTAGTTCATCGGGATCATCGGGCTCCCATATCAATGCCGTCTGGTCGCCCCGATCATCAAGATGACGGTCCAAGCAATTATAGGATGCATTTAAACATCCATCTTCAAACCAACGAATACTGACATTGGAGGAAACATAGGATACATTACGTACGTTGGTGAATGGCTCAAACCAATGGATCCGCTCTTGAGCGATAGAACTCCAGAACTCCGCGGGATTTTTAATGGATTCCTGATACTTGGCCAGATATCCCTCCCATGAAGAAACATGGGCATTCGCAGAAAATTCAGATGCTGGCGGATAGAGTGCAGATAAATTCATACTTGAAGACATAAAAACAGGTTGATTGATGAACAATGACCTAAGTCAACTCAATGGTTCCATCTTGGTTCATGATTGATGGTCTCCATGATTTTGCATCTCATCAGGTAGATTTGCAATGTCATATCATTCGTGATTCCGAAGTATTTATGGATGAGTCATTTCATGGGTATGTCATAGAGATACAACAATGACCCAAAATCCAAATCTCACATGGACACGGAAATCCAAAAGATTTGATACAAACGTATCCCAGTAGCTACAGTCTTGAGAATGCTATCTTGATGGCTCTTTTGGAGTATTTGATTGAGCCGCATCCAGTAGACCTATTTTCAAACTTGAGCAGTCCAATGAAATGTGGTGGTACACTCGGGCAATGATTATGAATTTGCTGATGTCTTCTCCTCTTCTCTGATTTGATCAAGGTAAGGCTGAAGCACATCACGCAGTAAGACCAGATTTTCTACCATCCATTGACGAGTAATTTCCAGTTCTTGCTCTGGGGCTGTCAGACTGAATGAATGATCACATTGAACAATGATTCGATGCCACTCGTAATCACCGTCATCGTCTTTTTCTGTCCATATCACAATACTGGGTAACCTGCTATCAATCTCATCTTGATATTTCAATAATTTCTTGAATCGCTTACGATTTCCAATAGATAAAAACACTTGGGCTTTACCGTCTTCGGCTCTGGTTGCATAACATGCATTGGGAAGCCAAGAGTGAAACGACCTCCACCGACCTCTCCATCCACCTTTTCCAATGGGTTCAATTCCTCTCTGAATTAAACGACCTTTAATCGGGCGATAGAATTCTGCACATAAGGTAGGCATGGTCTTCGTTTTATGCCCAGAATCAGATGTCGCAGTTGGTGATTCAGGTGGGGAAACGACCGTTTGGAAATCAACAGCGAACTCTTCGCCTATATGATAGGCAACCACCTTTACCGCATAGACACTGACATCATCAGACTCGTTGAGCCACTCAAGAATGCTTACATGATACTGAGTGAACTCCTCCGCCACCCATATGATGATGCTCGCATCAGCATTGGCTGCATATCCTATCAATCTGAGGCAATGAGAATCATCGGATACTCCAAATTGATTCTCAATTACCACGACTTCATCAGATGGCACTTGTCGAGCAATGATATCTACACGACCCGCATTGTGGGGTAATGTCTTCTCGGTCTCTACATGCTCAAATTGCAGATTCAATGACTTCCCCAGATCGGAAATGTGCTCTGCCAGCCATGGGGTAAACTTGTACGCTTCGTGACTCCAGACCTTTCGGAGATTCACTTGACGAAGCATGTGGATTTTCGACATGATGTTTGAATTTAATCCATTAAATCAATGAGTACATTCATCCCGCATCAGATGTTTCTCTCTAAGCAATGATTTCCATCGGAGCAAATTTCACGCGAAGCTTCTTCTTGCCCCGCACTCCAAAATCAACCGTGACCGCTTTGTTATCCCCCTCCCCCTCCGTTTCAATAATGAACCCAAAGCCATAATCCTTGTGCCTCACAACGGCCTTGGCCTGAATACTTGAAAGATCTTTTTTCTTGATTGGGTCCAGAGAATCTGCTACAGGACGGGATCTTGTGGATTGAGTGCGATGGGCCGTTCTTCCAGTGGTTCTCTTAGTCGTCTGAGATGGATGCCCTGATACCTTGTATGATGCTTGAACCTTCACATGTTGATCCATGTTGTTGTGCTTGCGGGAGGACGTTTTTATATTTGAAAGCTTGAGTTCGTTAATAAAACGACTTGGAACACATTGTTTGGGATCATTTCCATATCGGGTTCGCTGATTAGCCCAGCAAATATATAGCTGAGACTTTGCTCTGGTAATCCCAACATAAAAGAGCCTTCGTTCTTCTTCTATCTCTTCAATGGTAATCCTCTCATTCCGTATTAACGGGAGGATTCCATCTTCCACCCCTACAATGAAGACCACGGGAAACTCCAGCCCCTTGGATGCATGAAGCGTCATTAGCGTGACCTTATTATCGGATGCATCATTCTCGTCTGCATTGGTCATCAGTGAAATTCTCTGCAAATATCGACTCAATGAATTGGACTCATCAGCTTCTTCATACTCCTTGAGTCCGCTGATGAGCTGATGAACATTCTCCAACCGTCGCTGCCCAGTTTGCGTTTCATCGCTTTCTAATTCTCCAAAGAATCCAGATTCTCGAAAAAGAGAGGCTACTATTTTACTTGGACTTTGGTTGTATCGCATCTTCTTGGTATGAGACTGAATGAGGCTTGCAAATTCGCGTAGTGAATCTTTCGCTTTTTGGGGGATATGAATGAAGTCCACTTCATTCAGTGCATGTCTCAAGGTATAGCCTTCCTGTCTGGCATATTCCATGATGATCTGTTGAGACTTGGGCCCAATTCCTCTGGTTGGATAGTTGACAACCCGCTTGAAGCTGGATAGATCATTCGGGTTGACCAAGAGTCTCAGGTAAGAAATGGCATCTCTGATTTCTCTACGTTGATAAAATGAAATCCCCCCAACCAATCGATAAGGAATGCGAACTTTACGAAGAGCATCTTCAAATCTTCGGCTTTGCTCGTTCGTCCTATAGAGAATCGCAAAATCTTTATAGTTGAGACGGCCAATGTTGACTTCTGTTCTTATCTTTCGAATCGTTTTTAAGGCCTCCTCAATGCCATTGGATGCCTCAATTGGTTTGATGAGTGTCCCTATGCCGTTATCCGTCCATAGCTTCTTTTCAATCCGATCCACATTATTGGAGATCAGTGAATCCGCCGCATCAAGGATCCGAGTAGTTGATCGATAATTCTCTTCCAGCCGGACGATTTTCGCTTCAGGAAAGTCCTTCTCAAAGGACATGATATTCTGGATATTGGCCCCCCTGAATGAATAAATACTCTGGGCATCATCACCGACAACACATAAATTTCGATGTGCTCCTGACAGCTGCTGTGCCAACAGATACTGCACATGATTGGTGTCCTGATATTCATCAATCAGAATATGCGACCATTTTCCTTGGTATTTCTGGAGCACATCAGGAACGTCTTGAAAAAGCTCCAGAGGCTTCAATAACAAATCATCAAAATCTAGTGCGTTGGAATGAAGAAGTGCTTCAGCATACGGCTTATAGAGTCGAGCTGCTGCCTTGGCGGCTGGACTTTTGGCATCCGACTTCATTTCATGGGAAGAAAGCCACTTATTTTTAGCCATAGAAATATAGTAATGAACCCCCCGAGGCTTGATTTTCTTTGGATCGGATTTGGCATCGTCTTGAATCAGTTGTTTGAGAAGGCGTTCGCAGTCATCGGTATCATAGATCGTAAAATCTGAAGTAAATCCAAGATGTCCAGCTTCTACTCGTAGCAATCGTGCCATCAGAGAATGAAATGTGCCAATCCACATACCTTTTGTCATCCCTTTCGGAAGGAGTTTTTTGACGCGTTCATTCATTTCGCGGGCAGCCTTATTGGTGAATGTCAGAGCAAGAATTTGATACGGTTCTGCTTCTTGACTTGCTAATAGCCATGCAATTCTGCAGGTCAGGACACGGGTTTTACCTGATCCTGGGCCAGCAACAACCAGCACAGGGCCCTTGGTCGTTTGGACGGCTTCTGACTGCCGATCATTCAGACCAGCAAGAATAGGACTATAATCATTTTTGACCATCAAGTACGATACGAAAGTGTTTTAGAAAAAGAATAGGATCACCTTATACAAGTTAAGTTGTAGATGAATCCATGATGAAGATCACTCATCAACATGAACTCATAATGGGTATCCCCTCCCCTTCTCTTGTTGTTCACTCGTACAATCTCCTTTGACTTGTCGGTTTTGCCGTAACTTTACATAAAGTCCTCATCAGGATATGAAAGATCTGGGAGGATATTCTTACTTTCATGGATCAACCTCATCAGGACGATCGCTTGATCTCACTACTATTTGTCATCAACCCACTATAAAATGGATTTTGCTGTTTCTATCGGCCGTGCGCTGATTGGACTTGCAACTGTCATTGCAACGGCGTTGCTTTTCTCTGAAAATCGACGTCTCACAAATTGGCGTTTGATCGTCATTGGAATTTTTGCCCAAATCCTGATCGCTGTGTTCGTCCTGCAGGGAGATGCCTTGGGAGACCTCTTTGCACCATTAGGTTGGCCAAAACTGATGTTTTCTGGCATTGGCTCCTTTTTCGTGGCAATCTTGCAATTCACCACCGAAGGAGCCAGATTTGTGCTTGGCGATATCGCTATTCCTCCAAGTGGTAACATGGAATCTGGCACCCCCCTTGTTGTCGGTCAGAGTTGGGGAACAGCGATCGCCTTCCAAGTTCTACCAACCATTATTTTCTTTGCATCCCTGATGGCCGTCCTGTATCATCTTGGCGTGATGCAGTGGATTGTCAAGTTCATGGCACGGATTGCTGTAAAATTCCTCAAGTCAAGTGGAGCCGAATCTCTAACGGTGGCGGCCAACATCTTTGTCGGTCAAACTGAGGCACCCTTGGTCATTCGACCTTATCTGGAGAACATGACGCGCTCCGAGGTCATGACCCTCATGAGTGCTGGTATGTCCACCATGGCTGGCGGTGTCATGGCAGCGTATATTGCTTTTTTAGCTGTGCCTTATGCTGCTATGCAAGGTATTCCGTTGGATATGTCTCAACTTAAATTCGCCGAGCACTTACTGGGAGCAAGCCTCATGGCTGCCCCCGCCGCGATCATCCTTAGTAAGATCATCGTCCCGGAAACCGATCAGCCGATGACATTAGGGCGGGTTGAGCTCCCCAAAATCACCGACTCAAAAAATGTCATTGATGCTGCCGCAACCGGGGCCCGTGATGGACTTCAGTTGGTTTTAAATATCTCCGCTATTTTGTTGGCGTTCATTGCACTGTTAGCCATGATTGACTTTTTCTTAGGTTGGAGTGGGAGCATGTTCGGTGCTGAGTTAACGCTGGGCAAAATCCTTGGGTGGTGCCTCGCACCCATCGCTTGGGCCATTGGAATTCCGAGTCAGGATATCATTGAAGTAGGATCCATGCTTGGCTATAAAATTGTCGCGAATGAATTTGTTGCTTACCTCCAGCTTGCTGATACCATGCAGGCAGGTGCCATCTCCCAGAAATCCATTACAATGGCTACATTCGCACTGTGTGGGTTTGCAAATTTTTCATCCATTGCAATTCAGTTGGGTGGAATCGGGCCGCTCGCACCCAACCAACGTCCTCTGATTGCTGAGTTAGGTGTCAAGGCAGTTCTCGTAGGCACACTGGCCAACCTGATGACTGCAACATTGGCTGGTGTCCTTGCTTAGAGCTCCAATCGTCCCCTCAATCTGCTTGATTATGTTAAACCAAATATTTAACTTATCACTGTTAACATCTTAATTTTTTAGAAGATAGGATGTGTTTGATAAATATTCATTGTACGTGTAAATAAAATTTTTTACATCAAGATTCGTTATTGATTTCAATCCAGGTGTACACCATGAAAGGGACTAAAAATCCAACAAAACTGAGTGACAAAAATACGAAGGACACTTCTTTATCACAGAAGGTTTCGCAACTGACAAAACGGTTGTCTGAATCTGATAGAGATGCTTTCCGAGAGTTGTTTGAACTTACTCATGTGACTCTGATTCGGTTCTGTTGGAGATATACCAAAGATGAAGACATTTCACGAGACATTGTGCAGGACGCTTTTGTCACCTTATGGGACAAGCGTGCAACGCTGGACCCTAACAAGTCGTTGTTGGCGTTCATGTACACCATGGTCCGAAACAAGGCACTCAACTTCTTCAGAGACTCTCACTATTCCGACGGACTAACTGCTGATGAACAGATCGTTGAAAAAGACCCTGGCCCTGATGAGCAATTTGACTTTGACATCCTTGAACAGCATGTCAAGCAGTGGATTGATGATCTGCCACCCCGACGGAGACAGGCATTCAAGCTTAGCCGTTTTGAGAAACTCACCCATGCCGAAATTGCTCAGATCATGAATCTCACCCCTCGCACAGTGAACACCCATGTAATGCTAGCTCTCCGAGACCTTCGCGGCAAACTGCAGGCATTGCAAGATGATATTCAGCATCATGAACACCGATCATAACTCGCGTCTGCCCGACGAAATTCTTGAGCATTTGGAGTATTCCGAAATCCCTGATACGCTCAGAGTCTGGGAGCTTGCTAGCAGTTATTATGCTGATGAACCATCTTCATATGATTTTGAGCATGGAAGTGAACAGATGTGGAGTCACATTCATCAATCATCTAAACCTGCAATCCTCCGCATCATCACTTGGAGAACTTCTCTTCCCATTGCAGCATGTATCGCGTTGATCCTTTGTATAGGCGTTCTACTTACGCAACAACCCACTACCATTGTTGCTCCGCTGGGTGAGCAGCTCACCCACCAGTTACCCGATGGCAGTCAAATTATCCTTAACAGTGGCTCCCATATTGAATATCGTAAGAATTTTGGCGAAGCATCTCGTGAATTAACCTTGCATGAAGGAGAAATTTTCCTGAATGTTGAACATCAGCCCATTCCATTTTTCGTACATTCGTTCGATGCTACTACAGAGGTTTTGGGAACCTCATTTAATGTACGATCGTGGCCCGATGAGCTTCAGCCCTCTACGGGAGTTATCGTCAAAACTGGACAAGTCCGCGTTACTCCGCGATCGGATTCCAATCTAGCCGTCACCATTGGTGCTGGAGAATCTGCTCGCATCCGATCACATGGAATGACACCGTTGGTTGAAACACTCTCCGATGATGAATCCGTTCCCTATCTATGGATTGATGGCGGCTTTAAGTTTTCTGGCCAACCTCTCGGCAACGTCGTCAAAGAAATTGAGCGTCGCTACAATGTCAATATTCACATTGACTCCCCTGCCCTTCGGTCACTCTCTATCGGTATCCTAAAGCAGTCTCCTGAGAGTGCTGAAGATATTATTCAGGATATCTGTGGACTCCACTGTGAATATGTGACCGTTCCTGACGGTTTCCGCCTGTCACCCCGCTAGGATATATTTGTATACTTGTGCGTTTAAAGCCATTGTATACATTGGCTGAATAGTCCGAGTCCGTGCGCATTCTCATCTGTTGTGCGACGCTTCTGTGTGTAGCATCGTTTGCCAATCTATCAGAGTCGACCGCACAGTCGTCCACCCAATCCTTGATTGTTGCTGTCAAGCAATTCCAGACCATTTGGGGCGTTGACGTTTCCTATGCTTCCACGACACTGACAGACCGCTCTACTCAGTGGTCCCAATCCACTGCTGACACGCCAGAATCTGACTTAACGAATTTGCTTGAAGGGACGGGTGTGACCTACTTCCGTCATTCTAGTGGCACTTTTTTTCTTCAGCCCGAAGTCGTACAGGTGTCTACACTGGTCGGTCGTATCCAATCGCAACAGACGGGTTCACCACTGCGAGGGGCACATATTTCACTGGAGGGTACCTCCATCGGCACGACCTCAGATCTTCAAGGTCAATTCATCCTATCTGCCCCTGCAATCTCCCCCGCTAGTATACGGATCAGCCATGTAGGATACCTCACGCAGAATCCTACCCTTGATCTCATCGCTGATTCTATCCACACGCTCAATGTTTCCCTTTCAGAGTGGGTCATTGAGCAACGTCCTGTAGAAGTCACTGCGACGGCTTTACTTGATGACTTTAACGTCTCAATCCTAGAACGCCCCTATCAGATGGATATTAGGGAAAGCGAACAGCTAAGGCAGGTGATTGGCCTTGGTACCCCAGATGTTGTACGTAATCTGTCCGATATTGCAGGCCTCTATATTGATGTCAGTACCAGTGACATTCACATCCAGGGCAGTGGACTCGGTGAGCATCAGTTTACGCTGGATGGCAGTATCGTCTATGAACCGATACATCTCGGTTTATTTGGAATCTTTAACCCTCTGGCCATTGAAACGGTAACCGTCAGAAAAGCTGGCTTTCATGCTGAACATGGAAGCTATCTCGCTGGCATCATCAGTGCTGAACACTCCATAACCTCCGACAAGGCCTTGGAGGTTCAATTAGATCCCATTTCTCTGAACGCGCGGGCAACTTCAAAGATGGATTTTGGAGGCAGTCATCTTTCTATGGTTGGGGCATTTAGAACCAGTATCTGGAACCACTGGTGGAGCAGTCTACGTAGCGAAAGCGTGAATGATTTACTGCGAGAATGGAATCGCCCCGATCAATTTCTGATGGTGGCCAGTATCTATCCTCTCAAGCGTGTATTTCAGCAAGGCTACAATAATCTGGTCAGCAGGCTGCAGCCCATTTCTGCACCAACCCTCCCGAATATAGGCTTCAATGACCTTCATGCTGCCGCAAAACTGGAGTTGGATGGTGGAGATGAGATTGGTGCCTCCATCTATTCGGGTAACAGTGAATTTGAGGGACGGCTACGAACCGCTCCTCTGAATTCCGAATCACGCATCGTTCCTCCCGATCGTCACTCATGGACAAATCGGAGCATCCGATTGTATTTTGATCAGTCCCTCACGGATCGGTTGAGTTGGCGCATTTCCTGGCGAAAAGGAGAATACTATTTTTCTCACAACTATGGAGGACTTGACCGTCAAAATAGTGTTCATGCTGCGTTTAACTTGTATCGGTACAACTCCATTGAAACCAGTGATGAAAATGGTCTCTCCAATAACGATCTTGATCTGTCGGTACGCTACAACCACGGCTGGGGGCAATTTCAGGCGGGGATAAACCTTTCCTGGGTTCAACATCACTTCCGAATTTTGCATGTTTTCCCGCGGATCCTTGACCATGAGCGAAAATCCCAGATCTCATCTGGATTCCTCCAGCAGGTGTTTCATCCGACACCATGGGCCGAAATAACTGCTGGGCTTCGCCTCACATGGCTTGATATCAGTCGCGACTGGCATGCTGAACCTCGAGTTGCCCTTCTACTGAGATCCCTTTATCAGGATGGCTATGGTGTCTCCCTCCGATTATCGACCGGGGTCTATCATCAATTTTTGAATCAGTTTGAAATTGCAACCATCAGCCCAAGCAGTATCGTCCCCTCCTCGCGATTCTGGTTGCCCGTAGACGACACTCTATCTCCCCCACTTTCTCATCATTACAGTATTGATCTGTCTGCGCAGCTATGGAATCACTGGCAGTTCGGACTGGAATACTATCATAAAATCCAGCGCAATCTGAACCAAATTGACTACTCAAATCTGTGGAGTCAGGAGGTGGATTCTACTTCAATTACTCGGATTGATGAATTCGTTACCCCTACCACTGGTCTCGTCTATGGAACTTCTCTTGAACTTCGCTACCTCACCGAGCATTTGGACTTCGCACTGCGATTTGAACGCAGTGAATCCACAAGGAAGTATACGTTTCGTGGTCAGGAACCTACCCTGCTCCCGGTTCCCTGGAATGTTCCTCAACAATTTCAGGTCAAGGCCATGTGGACTCCGATACCAGCGATTGAAGGCATGTTCCGATGGCATGGGGCTTGGGGGCGCAAGTGGGCCTATAAACGTGCCTACTATGACTTACTGGGTTCAGACATTGAATATGCGGCGGAATTTGATGACTATTCATTTGACGACCCTACGGCCACAGGACACCACCTTGCTCCATTTAGCCAGTTAGATATTGGGATTGCAGTCATCGCCCGTAATTCATTTGCCCGGACTTTTCAGATTCGGTTAGATCTTCTCAATGCGTTAGGGCGGCAGAATCCAGCGTATAAGTACTTGGTGGAGCGGCCTGAGCGGGGATCTGATCGGACGGTTCTATCCGATGAGACCAGTTATTTGATCGGGCGAAGCCTCACCCTGTCTGTACAGCTTCAGTGGTAGCTCCCTCTCTACGCGGTTTCAAGACGCGCAAAAAACCTGCGCCGATCCATGGCCACAATACGGATCTGGCTACCCACCGCAATAAACTCCCCCTCGGTTGACACCTCAATACGTTCTCCCTCAATCTGTACAATTCCCGTTGGACGCAGGGGAGTAATCGCAACGCCAGTTTTACCCAGGTATTGAGCTCTTGCATCACTGCGACGACTGGCTGCATCGGCTTCAGTTTTCAATGTCGTTGATAGGATGAATCGATCCCATGCCCCTGATCTCCACAGGATCATAAAAAGCAGAACGATACTAGCCAAGGTAGATGACAGGGCGATCGTACCTCCAAGTAGCCCCGATTCAGAATAGGAGTAGACCACTGCAAAACCAATCAAGAGAGTTCCCAGGATACCAATGACATTGAATCCAGGGATCAGGTAGACCTCCACAGTAATTAGTAGTAGCCCTGCTAAAATACAGGCAATGGGAATGAGTGTTTCCACGTTAGGCCTCGTGAATTCTGACTTCAACTCGGGTTCCACTGACCTGAACGACTTCAACATCCACCCCCCGATCAATATACTCCCCCGATGTAATGACATCCACACGTTTTTGGTGAATGAGCATGGAGCCTGAGGGGCGCAGATCCGTGAGTGTCGGACCTACATAACCGATGTATTCATCATGCGTTGAGGCCGATGTATATCCTTCACTGCTTTTGAGTTCAGGAGATAGCACCAATATATTTGAAGCGGAAAAGGCAGGAAACATTCGGGCTGTCATGGCCATGCCAATCACCAACAGGATGAGCGTGACGGCAAGGGTGTAGACGCTGGGCATAACTACATCAAAAGGCGGAAACGAGAATCCCACATTCCCAACCAATGCAGCAACAAGGGAAAAAACAACCAGCACAAGGCCAGTGATTCCTGCAATCCCAAATCCGGCAAAAAGAAATAATTCAAGTATGATCAGTCCAACGCCAAGGGCAAAGAGGAGAATTTCCCATACTTCAACTAGGCCTAGTAAATAGTGCGGGGCAAAAAACAGGGCAATCCCAAGAAGGGCAATGATCCCAGGAAACCCAACTCCAGGAGTCTGAAGTTCAAAATAGAGGCCGCCCAGCATCATCAACATAAGGATGGACTGAACCACGGGAGAGCCCAGGAAACGTAGGACCCGCTCGGCCATCGTTTCACTGTGAGCGATCAGGGAAGGAGTATCCAATCCAAATGCAGAAATCACGTCATCGGTGGTTTCAAGGATTTGATCGGCAACCCCCAGCTCCAATGCCTCCGTTGCACTGAGGGTTAACACCTTGCCTTTCTCGGAGACCCCTTCAACTTCAAGGGTGGGATCAACCATGGATTCAGCAATCTGAGGATCTCGACCGTTGGCCTCTGCGGTTGCCCGCATCAACCCGCGCATGTAACTCTGATACTTATCAGGTGCCTCATCCCCACTGCCTCCTTCAACGACCGTTGCTGCCCCAATGGAAGCACCCGGCACCATGACAATTCGATCGGCTGCATACGAAATTAACGCTCCGGCCGAGGCAGCATTTTTGTCGATAAATGCGACCGTAGGCATCTGAGCATCCAGTAGGGTCTTTCGGATCTTGTCAGCAGCATCCACAAGTCCACCAAATGTGTCAATCTCAAAGACGGTGAGAACAGCACCTCGAGTGGTCGCATCACTCACGGCACGTTCAATATAGCGGGCCAGACCGTTATCAATCATCCCGTCAACCGGAACGATAAAGACAGGCCCCCCTGTCGTATCAGAACTGAGTTCCAGTGGCTTGGGTGCTCGTTGAAGAGCAAACGCGGCCGGGATCAAAAGAAGTCCTATCAGCAATAAATATAGTCTCTTCATTTTCTCAAATAGTGGCTTACAATACTTTACGCACTTTCTAAACATTAGGATTCAATCGGTTGCAGGGAATCCATCAATGTTCAACATTCAGATCATAGGATGATGAAGCTATTCTACCTCCAAGTTTCCAAGATATCAAACTTCATGGAGATGATCATACCATTGGAAGATGCCCAGAGTTGGATCGTCACTCCACTCATCCGATCGTCCTGCAGGTGAACCACAGTGGATACCATCATGGCCTAAAAAAGTTTGATGAGTGCGTTGATTGATTTTCAAGGACATATCCTCTAACCCGCTTCAATTCACCGGAGAGTTCGTGGAATTATGTCGAGACCTATAGACATCAAATCGTCTCTATACATCATTAAGACATTGATATCAGGGCTTTCTCAGTGGAAACAGATGCAACAACATTGAAAGATCGTTTTTATTTCTCAATCACAACTGGCGTGCCTTCCTGAACATAAGACCACATGAAGTCCATATCAGCATCACGAACGGCGACGCATCCTTCCGTCCAGTTGGATGAAGCCCCCGTTCCATTGCCATGAATCTCTATGAGTCCGCCCAGCGAGGTCTGCATAGGGGGAGGCAATCCCCGTTTTTCAGCCAATATGATCGCATTGTATTCGCTTCGGCTGATCAGTCCTTCGTGCAGTCCTCGCTTGGCATCTTCCTCATTGGGGTAATTCAACAGGAATGCACGATAGAATTGACTGTAAGGATTTTTCTTCACCACATAAAATACACCTTCGGGCGTACGCCAGTGATCCGGCCGGGCATCCGAACCCCGAACGACCTTATCTGAAACCCCATTGTATCCAAAATCCGCATTGAATGTTGAGATCACTTCCATCCCTCGGTACAAAACAAGAAGCTTTCGCCGCTTGGATACATGAATCCAGATATTGGAAAGTTGATCGGCTTTCACATATCCAGTGGCTCCATCCATTGTACGAACTTTCTTGATCTTGCCTTCCCTTTTCAAAAGAGAAACAGGCTCGCGATAATGGAGGCGGACATACGGCTGGGTTTGTACGGAATCACGATAGAGTCTGGCCGATTTACTGGTCACATAAAACAACTCATCTACAGAATCTATGTCTGTCTGAACTGCATTGGAAGCGGTTGCAGTCAAAACCATCATGATCCCCAGAAGAATGACAAACCGTCTCATGGTATGATCAATCCAAATCAGAGGAGTGTTGCTGAGCCATCTCCATCAAGGGTTCAATCATCCCGTCACCAATTCCCATGCTACTAAAGCCTCCATCATGATAGAGCGTCTGCATGGTAACCATTCGGGTCAGATCACTCAATAGTGTCACTGCATAATCACCACAGCTGTCGGCATCAGCATTTCCAAGTGGAGACATTTTTTCGCCGAATTCAAACATAGCATCAAATCCTGAGATCCCTTGTCCAGCCGTTGTACGAGTGGGGCTTTGTGAGATTGAATTGATACGAATGCCCACTTTGCCGAGATGTGGTCCCCAAGTGCGGACAATACTTTCCAGGAGAGCCTTGGCATCTCCCATTTCGGAATAATGGGAAAACGATCGCTGTGCCCCGATATAGGAGATGGTCAAAATAGATCCTCCCGGGTTCATCGCTTCGCTCTCCATCGCCAGTTGGACAATCCTGTGCAGACTGATGGCTGAGATGTCCAAAGACTTAGCGTACCACTGATGATTTAACTGATCATACGTTCGGCGTTTGCGAACATTGATGCCCATTCCAATCGCATGAACAATGAAATCAATTTTTCCATACTCCTTTTTGAGATCTTCAAAAAGCACTTTCAGATCATCATTGCTGGTGGCATCTGCCCAATAAACAGGACTTCCCACCTGCTTAGCGAGGGATTCAAGCGATCCTAATCGTTTGGCAACGGGAGCATTGGAAAGTGCGAACTGAGCACCTTCTCGGTGAGCAGATTTTGCAATGGCCCATGCAATACTGGTCTCATTCAATGCACCAAAAATTATCCCTTTCTTCTGGTGTAATAATCCAGAGTGATCCATATCAATGTGTTACGATAAAATAGTTGAGTATCCAAATTCTCAGATGGGAGAAATCTTATAGGAATGTATTGGGGCATTTAAGTCCGAACTTTGAAGAATGTTCACTGGATCCAGTGAACATTCAAGCATCTTTCCAACCACTGGCCTCCGAAAATGCCAATCGTTGCCAAGTAGGGTCCAGGTTCTTCTTGGATGGTCTTGGCATCAAAATGATGCGTATCTCGTTTACTGGTTCAGATCCTGTCTATTTTGAGTGTACTTGGTTCTATGTTCTTGGTCTGTCGTGTTGGAATGTTGTCCTTTCAGATAGGTAGGTGCTGATCTATCCTTTGCGAATGAAGCCAGGAATATCGTTTCTCCAGAGTAGAGCACATCTTGTCTTCTATGGTGTGATCCCGCTTGTACTTTTTTGGGTTTCATGCTCTTCTACTGTCTCTCCACCATCTACTACTGAGCAAGAATCAGCGAATCGTGCTATTGAGATCTTGCATCAGGATAAGCAAATTTTCCGTGCATTTGACCGCCTTATGGACTGGTCCTATTCTCGTTATGAATTTACGGAGACGATTGGATCCAATCACTACCTATCCTCTACAAATCTCGTTCGGATGGATACTACGGGGAATCCATTCCTCATCACTGGCTCTATTGCCTCAGATAGCCTTTCCGATATCATTCGTGCCATCTTGCCCGAGGATGCTCCCTATCTATTGGAGCGTTTCAAAGATGATTTCATCTATGAGATAACATCCGATACCAGTTACTGGTCACTTCCTGCGACCAAAATCAAGATTGTCAGTAGACTTGGCAGTGATCAGGACCTCATCACTGCAACGTATATCTACGACAGGGCTACCAATCAACTGGTGCATGTGCGTTATCAAAGTTTTCACAGCACAATCTTAACAAAGGAACAATCCTCCTATCAGATTCAGCTTCGCCCCGTTGGAACGGTTTGGGTACCCTATCGAGTGAGTATGAATGTGTCTTTACAACTTCCCTTCGGAAAACTGGAGACCTACGGTCGCCATGTCACCTTCTACAATTATGCCCTTCGGTCATCAGGTTAGTGCTCAGTTGACGACCAAGGCCCTTGGATACCCACTTTACTACCAGAAGCAGGTGTCTTCAACCAACCATTTAGCCCTAGAGGCCGTTCAGAATGGTGCTGAACATGGGACTGTATTCATAGCAGATGATCAAACCGAAGGATATGGTCGTCGAGGAAGAACATGGATTTCAGATGCAGGATTGAACTTGACCTTCAGCATCATTATTGACAAGCCGTGTGAAGATCAAAATATCGGCCTGCTCCCTCTTGCTACTTGTTTGGGAGTTGCTGATGCCATTGAAGCGGCCGTTTGTCCACATGCACTCCAGTTCAAATGGCCCAATGATATTCTACTGAATGACCAAAAGATCTCTGGTATCTTACTCCAAGTCATGAGCCCACCCACGGATCAGATCATCTTGGGAATTGGAGTGAATGTGAATCAGACCGACTTTCCAAAAGATTTGGAGTCCCTTGCTACATCCATTCTATTATCGACTGGTCAGCAGATGGACCGGGCATCTTTGATGGCATCCGTACTCTTACACCTTGAAAAAACTCTTGATCTACTGAGGCATTCACCTTGGATGATTCGCCAGTTGTATACTGAAAAACTCGTTTGGATTGGACAGAACTGTACGATTGATGGAATGAATCATCCTGTAGAGGGTATACTGACTGGAATTGACGATTCAGGTGCTCTAACGATACATACAACCTCTGGACCACAAATTATTTATGCCGGCAACCTCTCACTCCGTGTGGCTGACCATTGACATTGGTAACAGCACCATCAAAATTGGACTTTATTTTGGAAACGAGCTTCAGAAACGCTTATTCACTCCATCCATGAATGATGTCCTTGAACGAATCTCTGCATGGAACTCAAAGACACCGTTTGACAGAATTGGTCTATGTAGTGTGGTTCCTGAACGTACTCATCGTATGATTGCAGACATTCAATTGTTTACAGACGTTCCAATCTTTGAACTCACCAGTGATTCGTTCTTGCCGATACGCATCAGTTACGACCCCATTGAAAGTTTAGGTCTTGATCGTATTGCAGCTGCAAGTGGAGCATGGTCATCTAGCAAAAAAGCCATGATTGTTATTGATGCTGGTTCCGCGATTACGGTGGATCTTGTCAGTAGAGATGGAACCTTTATTGGTGGGGTCATCATGCCGGGACCAAAACTGTCTGGTCATGCTCTGTCCAATCATACATCCAATTTGCCCGAAGTCGATTTGCAGCTACCACATGGAACGATTGGACTTTCCACGATCACTGCGCTCCAGCATGGTCTGATCTACGGCATGATTGATGGAGTCAACGGAGTCGTGAGACGCATAAAACAGACGTATGAAGAACCCACTGACATTATCCTGACGGGTGGGTGGGCACCACTACTCACCAGTCAATTACCCCGTCATGAGACTCTCCGTCATCTCGTTTTAGATGGGCTAAGGGTGATCATGGAACTTAACCCAACCTAAGTGACTTTTACCACTTGTCCCAAGGTGCACAGGAATGCGGGAGTACATCCAAAAACAGCAAAGGGACCTCCAGCAGCTGCCCATACCTGTTCATACTTCATCAAGCCTTCGTCCACATACGTAGGAATCGGAGTTGGATGGCCTAAGGGAGCCACTCCGCCTATACTAAATCCAGTATGCTGACGCACAAAATCAGCACTAGCCGGGGTCACGGAACGGCCGATCCTTTGTGACAAGAGCGTTTCGTTGACCCGATGACTGCCGCTCACTAAAACAAGAATGGGGGCTTGCCCAGCACAAAATACCAAGGATTTTACAATCTGGTCAATCGTACATCCCAATGCTTCGGATGCTTCTTTTGCAGTACGCGTAGATTGATCCAGCTGTCTCACTTCAAAATCTACTCCCAATGTATGCAGAGTTTTCTGGATAAGAGCCACCTTAGGCGGTAATGAGTCCATGTGGGTTGACTGGAATGAGATTGGTCAGACAGGTGAAAAGATTATTTCTTTCACGGCAATGATTGTTTTCTGTTTCATCAGATGAAGAGTGCTCTATCTGTGATGGGCGGATCCAATCAAAAACTTTTGATTGGATATCAAACGATTTATATCTTTTTGTTGATCAGTCTCTTCATCAAAAGAAGATGAAAGCCTTCTTAAAACCATCTTATCTGACAAATGAGAATATCTTTCAACATAGACTGAACAAAACTTTTCACCATCATTACTTCTAACTCCAATGATGACAAGAGTTTTTCGTCTCAATCGGGATACGTCACCGGTAATCTATAACTATTAAACTCTATTGGAATGATTAATCAACTCAAAACCCTATGGCTATGATAGATCATTCTTCTTCATATTTTGTTCAATCTTTATTGGCATGTAGCTGTAGCTATAACATTGCATGTTCTCCAAGATGTGATCTCCGCATTGATGAGCTTGCTGGATATAGCACGCTCCTACTATTATTCATCGGTTGCGGTTCTCTTGCATAGACCGTCTTTTCATTCTCCTCACCTTATCCATGTCTGCTATCAAGTCTTCTGATGATCTCTTGTTGACTGAAGAGTTACATCTTTTACTCATTGATCGGCACCATGGAGGCATAGTCGATACAACTGATCTTGATCTACGGTGTGCGTTCGCAGGTGCAGTCCTCATGGATCTTGCCAATGCTCAACGAATTGACACCACACTGAGCGATCTCATCCTCATGGACTCAAGTCCAACGGGCGATGAAATTCTGGACTATTGTTTGAACATCATTGATCAACAACAATCCAATAAATCTACCATTGACCAATGGGTCAAGCACTTCTCTTCGGTGGAAATCATTAATCACATTCGACGTCATTCACTCGATCGGCTCATTGCGAGGGGCATTTTTCACCGGGATCCTGGTGGACTCATCAGCTTGGATGACCATGTAGAATTAACAGGGCGATACCCTAACATCCCCCTTCCCAATGGACTTGATGCTCTATTAAGAATCACCAACATCGTAATGACAGATGAGATACCGTCTCCCAGAGAGGTCATGCTGATTGGTTTGGTTGAAGCAACCGGGATTAAGGATCATATCTTCACAAGATCTCTTTCCAATGAGAGAGCAGATCGGATTCAGCTAATTACTCAAATGGATTCTATTGGACGATCCATTAGAACATCTATATCTGAATCTCGCAAAATTCATGAAGGGAGGGACACTCTCCAGAGGATTTATTGTAATCTAACCTCTACAACAACCTCAAGACCTCCGCTCGCTCCTGAAGCATTACCATTGGTTGGACACTCCCACATCATCCGACCCGTCCCTACCGTTCCACTTGCAAAATTTTATAATTCTCTGGGGCCTGTTTTCCGCATTCGTGATTTTCGTAATGAACTTGTCGTTCTTGCAGGCCCCGAAGCAAATCTTTTTTGCCAAAAAAGAGGACGGTCTTTATTTCGGAGTCACGATGCCTATGGTTCATTCGCAGTAGCAATGGATACACCAAGACTTCTTCTATCCATGGATGGGGAGGATCATCTCAAACTCAGAAAAGGATTGTCTCCAGGGTTTTCTGCGAAGGAATATCTGGCTGTACTCCCTGAGATTCAAAATGTGATTCAGGACGAAGTCCCCACCACAGGCACCCATAGTGTCGGTCATATGTTCACTCAACTTACGGCCAAATCCATTGCACTTGCCTGCAATGGATACACTCCAACGACACAACAAGTTGATGATCTGGATTTTTTCATGCGTCGGTTGGTCTCGATGACCATTCTTCAATTCATTCCAGATCTATTCAATAATTATGTCTTAAAAAATAAAAAGCTTCAGAAAGCAAAAAGAGGGTTTTTCAGTATTTTTTCGTCAGCCGTAGATCATAACCTGCAAACCTCTGAGGATGATCGTAAAAGTCGTGTTCTGAAAGCCCTGTTGGAATTTCATCGAAAATCGCCTCAGTTTATGCCAGAGCAGGAAGTCAGAATTTCCAGTTTGGGGCCAATTTTCGCTGGAATGCATACAACCGCCAGCACTGCAACATCTGCACTATATCTACTGCTGAAGCATCCCGAAACCCTGAAAGAGGCCCAAAAAGAGGCGGATGACCTATTTCTACATCCTGATGAATTAATTCCGCAAACATTAGGCAAGTTGGATGTCATCCCCCGGTTAATCATGGAAACTCTCCGCTTGTATAATCCTTTTAACTCCGTATTTCGAACGGCCATTAATACGTTTGACTTTGGTGGTTACACGATTAAGGCAGGAACACCACTTCTGATTCCATTTTGTGTACCCCATTATTGCAAAGAATTTTTCCCGAACCCAGAGACGTTTGACATTGATCGATATCTCCCTGATCGGATGGAACATCGTCAGCTTGGGGTCTACATGCCTTATGGCTTTGGTACCCATCGTTGCTTGGGTAGTAGCATTGCGGATATTCATTTGATCTTCTGTTTAGCAATGATTCTCCATTCCCGTCATCTATCCATGGATCCTCCAAACTACAACCTGAAATTGATCTTTGATGGTGTGCCAATTGCTTCAAAAAAATTCAAGATCGCGCTGTCGCGCAGGGTAGTTGCAACCTACAAAGGTAAACCACTATCTTCACACCAAGACCTCTCAATAGATCCACCACCCCAGTGCCCGTTCAGTGCACAGTTTGGCCAGTCTTGACGAAGTACTGGTCGTGCTTATGGGATTTACAATCCTAAAAACTGAGATAGTGACTGATGTCATGGTTCGCACTTTAATGGTAACGTAGTCCATTTGAGATGCTCTCATACGCCTATCAACTTTTTTCTTGAAGATCATTGGCTAATTGGATGAGGCTTTCGCGATCATATTTGCCATGGTGTGAGATGACATTTTCTGGCCATGGATACAAAGTAGGTACTTTAAATTTTGGCAGATGTTTAGCTAGATACTCAGAAATAGATTCCATAGATACAAGTCCACGAATAAATGCTACAGGACGGTGTCCAAATATAGGATCTGGTATTGGAATTACGATGGATTCCAAGACATCTGGATAGTTGTTGATCCATGACTGAATTTCTTCTGGGCTGATATTCTCTCCACCCGAAATAAACATGTAATCTTTTCGTCCGAGAAGATAAAGGTTTCCTGACTGGTCCATTTCTCCTAAATCTCCTGAATGATACCATCCGTATTCATCTACGACGCTTTTCAATCGATTTTCAGAGAGATAACCAGAACATACCGATGGACTGCGAACGAGAATTTCCTGATCGGATGCAATCATCAGTTCATGACCTTGGAGTACTCTCCCAGAGGAGCTCGGATCTGATTGTTCGTCGCTGAGTGTCACCATTGAACTGGTTTCCGTCATGCCGTAGGTGGTTAGAATCGGCCATCCATGATATCTTGCTGTATCAATCATTTGATGTGAAATTGGTCCTCCTCCCACGATAGCAACGCGTAAACAGTCGGGAGGAGATGTATCCATGACCTGTAACAGTTGGGTAGAAACCAACGAGACATGCGTGATTTTATATTGGGAGAGTGATTCAAGAAGTGGCATATGAGAATCAGGGATGACTACTTCTGCACCAGCGATCAGACACCTGAATACAATACTAATGCCCGAAACATGCCATAGAGGAAGACTGAGTAGCCACCGATCTTGTGGGCCTAGTTTCAATTCTTCTGCGACTCTAAGTGCACTATATAGATGATGTCGAATGGAATGGAATACGGCTTTTGGCTGAGCACTTGAACCAGATGTAAAGATCATTGTCCCTACTTGATTTGAGACTTTTGATAGATCGTAATGATCTATTTTGTTGGTTTCCATTACGTTCGGCTCAACAGTACGAGTCTTTAAATCTTTTCTATAAGTGATCACTTGCTGAATCCCTAATGCATCCAACGACCGATCAACATTGGATTCAGGCCAACGAGTACTCATCATGCAGACTGAAACTCCTATCTGAATGTTGTTCAATAGGGAGTGGACGGCCATCCAGCTGGTATCCAAACAGATTCCTACTGTTGATGTGATATCGTAACTCATCTACTTATGATCAAGATGACCATTAAATTCTGGAAACATGGACAGAGTGTGTAAGATTGAAGATCACATATGGGCGGACTTAAAAACATGAAGAATTTGTAAACTACCTGATTGAGTCAGTTTCAAGTAAGACAATTACCGAGACTCATGATTGATATTCGTAGATCAAATTGGAAACATCTCATTTGAAATGAACAGTTTCTGTATGTATACTCTGAGTAAACCATATGAATGAACCGTTCAAAACAGACTTGATCATAACGCTTCATTTATCTTTACAGTGGATATTCTAAACCTCTTGGTTAACTGTTAAAATGCTCAAAAGTACTCTAAGGCAATAATTCTATTATAAACCAGAGGTTTCCCAAAAGCCTCCATAGTTGCCGATATATTTTGGAACGATTCTGTTGATCAAAATGACAAAATTCAATATAAAGATGGCAATTCTCTGTTGAGAATAAGATAAATTCTGACGAATCAAAATAACTGATTCAACTAACTCTATATGCCTCCATAGAAAGATACTGATCAATTGAGTACATACATGCTCCATCAGCATTGGGAAAAAGCCTTGCAGCATTGCAGTTAAATTTATTGCAAAGGTAGAACAGATTAAGAGATTCTTCAATTGGTATTGTTAGTTTGACAAGGGATGATTGATCGTTTAAGAAGTCCTCAAAACTTTTGATGACCATAGGTTCTTTTCTATCCTCAATAATGGGGTTTAGCGTGAATAAACCCTGCTGTGCAACTACATTTGTAGAAATAGATCCACGCACATGAAGTATTCTAAATTGATTATTTGAATCTCGAAATTCTTTGTCTATTGACAACACGAAAATAGCAATTTTCTGCCCAGAAAGCCATCTATTTTGCATTCTAAGAGCATCAGTCACAGCAAAGTAAACTGCAACAAAAGGATTTCTTGACCAATCCAAGAGTCTAGTGGGAAGCCCATGTAACCTTGCCATGACCATGGGTTCAATTAATTCATCACTGGGCCATGTGGAAGGCTGTCTACAATACTCCTGAATTTTTATATCTGATAGATTACGATTTCTAAATTCAATAGAGTCATTAGGGACAGAAACACCCACTTCATCACATCCATAGATGAAATGTTTCAATAAATAAAACTCATCCTTTAGTTGTTGTTCAGCTATCTGAGTCGTATACTTGGGAAAATTCAAGCCACTAGTATATTTGAATCGGTAAATTGTTGGTATAAGTAGCCATTCTGCATCAGCATGACCTCGATAAATTAACTCTTTAAATCGATTTTCTCGTCTTTGCATATTGATGAGATAATCCCATAGCAAATCGCTATTTTCAAAATGAATGTTCTTCAATTGATCATTCGTCTTTCCATTCAATTCTCCTCGCATTTACAACACTACCGTCATAATCTGCTTCTTCTAAAAGAGTATCATAGTATGAGGATCTACCATCCCCATCTCGAACGACAACTTTCGTCTTCTCTGGAATCCATCTTGTGGGTTTAGCAGAATCAAAGAAATAAATGTCCCATACAGAACCATCTTCAAGGAAAACTGTATGCCCCCGCTGTTCAATCTTCATGACTCGCAAGTGCTTAGCACCGGGAAGAAATGCCTTATGTCCCCAAAATGGATGAGTGGGATAAGGAAATCCAAAAATTACCTCAAAAGGATCCTTCTCCATTCGTCTTGTAAAATGATTGTGATAAAATTGACAAGATGACTGTACGGAAAACTATAACTGCAGAATTTGTTAGTAGTTTCATTTTTACACGAGATCTTCAGGTTATTGGTTATACGAGTAATATAAATTAATCCATCAACAAGGGATACAAGTTCAGAACGTAGCTTAGAAATACACCCATGATGGGCAAGATTTTTATTGACTAATTTTGATGATCTCATATTTTAAGTAATCATTGATGATCACTCTTGTCTAAGTCCAACGACAGCAAATACTATTTTCAAAGTATATGCTCTTCACTTGATCATTGGTCTTCCAATTCAATTCTCCGTGCATTTACAACACTACCTTCATAATACACTTCGTATAGGAGAGTATCATGGAGCGAGGACTGGCCATCTCCCTTACGAATGACGACTTTCGTTTTCTGTGGAATCCAATTGGAAGTCTTACCCAAGTCAAGAAATAAATGTCCCATACAGAATCATCTTCAAGGAAAACTTTACTACCCCGATCTTCAACCCTCATAACTTTCAAGTGCTTAGCATCGGGAAGAAATGCCTTTAATCCCCAAAATGGATGAGTGGGATATGGAAACCCAAAAATTACCTCAAAAGGATGTTTTTCCAATAGTCCAATAGAAATCGCTATTTTCAAGTTGATCAGGTAATATTTGACACTGAAACCCAATAAATTGTATAAGTAGCCTTTTGCAAAACCTCCTTGTCAACTCTAAAAAATACGTCACAGGTACTTCAGAGCAATACTTCTACGAAAATCTGATGTTTTGCAAAAGCCTCAGGTTTCATTTTAACAAAAGCCATCAAATTATCTGAATATAGAACGAGCCGTTTGCAAAACCTACCGGCCAATTCTAAAAGATGCACCAAGGGTGCTCTATGGTAATATTTCTGCTGAAACGCTGAGGTTTTGCAAAAGCCTCGAACTTTACCAAACCTCATCCTATCAAGGATACCCAGCTGCTAAATTGCCCGAAAAACACTGTATCGATCATTCGGAGCTCCTCATTGAGTTAAGTTCCCCCCAGACTATATTTATGGTTCTATCACACTACCAATGGTATGAGGATCCTCTACCAAGGATCTGATTCATACGATCTTCAATGATGATTTCTCGGTTGTTATGTCGCTCTTCCATAGATTGAGTCTGAGTGTCCAGTTCCAGTCGTTGTCGAGTCAATTGCTTGGATTTAATCTCATGCTTAAAATCAAATATTTTGTGAAGTTGTACCCGAAGTGCCTCCCGCTTTTCTGCATAGGAATCTTCATCAGCACCACGTACCTCACTGGCTAACTCCCGTGCTTTCTTTTCCATCTGCTGAAGCGTGATCTCATCTTCAGATGGATGATGATCTGAGTGATGTATTTGATGCCGAAATCTGGGATGACCATGTTGATGAGAAGATCCCCTGTGTCTACGATACCTTTGATGATGCCTACGACCTCTCATTCGTGAAGGTCTCACCAATTCAGTGACCATGGTGGTATCACCATCGGAATCAATCCTGAGCTCTCGCTCTATCTGCATTCTTCTCTTCGGCATGATGAACTCTCCATCGCCATGATGGATGATCATCAAAGTGTCACCCTGAGAATTGATCTCCACATCATCTGAGGAAATAGAATGGTCCGATGGATGTCGGAGACGAATACGTTTATGATTAACATACCGCCCCGGTCCTGCCTTATGTCGGCGACCTCTCATTCGCGGGGGGCTCACCAAATCGGTCACAATGGTTGTATCCCCATCAGCATCAATCGTGATCTCTCGCTCAATACGTAGTCTCCTATGAGTACTGTCTGACTCTGTGCCATCGTGGTAGATGACAACCAAGGTGACACCTTGAGTATTGATCTCTACATCATGTACTCTGTTTTGTGAGTCGGGTTGAGCATCAACTCGGTAAACAGTACAGATCAGGATAATGAGCGTGAGCTTGAAGAATGAAAAAACTTGTTTCATGACTAAAATGTTTAGAATAATCAATATATTGAATGAGTCATTGCCAACAACTCATTCAACCTCGCATCAATTAGACGATCCTTAGCCTCAGATCTTTCCATTAGTCTTTGCTGCAATCGATCAACCTCCATTTCAAGATGCTTGATTTCAATCTTTCGATTCTCTTGTTTCATCAAAAAAATCACTTCAAGTTTTTTCCTTAGCTCTTCAATGGCTTCGTCTCTCTCCGTTCCTGGCTCAAGCCTCTGAATAGAAGCGGCCATCTTCATAGCCTCAATCTCCGCTTTCCATTCGTTCCTCAAAAGCTCAAATAACTCACTGCTTCCATCCCGAACATTCGTCAAGTAATTAGAAAATTCTAGCAAATTGGCAGCTTCGCTGGTGAGAGACACAACATTGGATGACATCTGAGAAGCCTGATTCATTAAGGATTCCCAAAGTCCAGACTTAGCTGTCGTGGATAATAGATCTTCAAATGACTCCGAGAAACGATTAGCGATGTCATCAAGATCCCCAGATACCGAAGACTCTACAGCAATGAAGGTACCGTCATCTTCAAGAAGCAGTCGATAATGTGGATCTGCGATCCGTGTTGCCTTGACGATGCGATCGTCCCATACTTCATACAGCACTCCATTGATATCCACAAGCATTGGGAAGTTCCCGATCATCTGTAAACTAAAATCAGATTGATCAAGGGTTAGATCTTGGATCTGGTCATCCACAACGATCGCCTTACCATTGACCTTCAACTCCCCTTCACTACTTTCAAAACGGATTGATTGTGCTTGCACATTGATCCCTGTCAATGCAATCAGAAAGACAATCCACGAATAACAACAAATACGTTTTCTAAACATGAGCTGCTCAGATAATTATTGAGATGTAGAACTAGTAACTTCAACCCCTAGTGGAGTCGTATTGGATAGATCAGAAAGTGAGTCCAATTTCATGACATCAGATTCATCCCATAATTCAGGACTCGTCCGTTGACGAACGACTCTAAGAGCTTGCTGTATCTCAATCCGGTCCTGAGTATCATCCCATTGTAACTCCAAATTCTCAATGGCCTGTGTCTGTTCTGGAGGACTTTCATCACTGTCCTCATTGGGAATCCAGAAAAAAATGAGAGCACAGGCAACTGCTGCCCCAATGCTTCCGATCACAGAAAGACGTGTAGCAGAAATAAATGATCTTCCTCGATGATATGCACCTTTCTGACGAGCCTTCGTCAAGATGTGATCTACAACGTCATCTGGGGGAGATGCCTCCCGATGGGAGCAGCTGCTACCTAATTGGTTCTTCACAAGCTTCAAAGCCTCATATTCTTTGAGCATCATAGGATCCTTGAGAATCTCGTACAACCCCTCTGGATTGATTTTCTCATGATAAAGGTATTGGAGCAGAAGAAGTTTGGAGTCAAACGGTGTCCTGGGTTTTTCAGACATGTGTACTCTTGGAAATGGGTTGACGTTCGGGGTGATCGGATACAGGGGCATATCGTTGAGACTGCTGATCCATCATCCTCTTCAGATTGATGAGAGCATACCGCATCCTTCCCAGTGCTGTATTAATGGAAACCCCCGTGATTTCGGAGATTTCTCGAAACGTTAAATCGGCATCCTGGCGAAGAAGCACTACTTCTCTTTGGGCAGGGGGAAGAGACTGGATGCATGCATTCAGCCACTGACTTCGTTCCCGGTAATACAGGGAATCATCGGGAGGAAGTCCATCGTCTGGAAGATGATCCCAGTAATCCTCATTCTCACTGGCAACATCCTTCCATTTCTTCCGACTGCGATGGTGATCATAGACTACGTTTCGGGCAATCATCAAGATCCAGCCTAGAAATTTCCCTTGTGATGTATAACTACCCCGACGCCGGTGCATCACGTCAATGACTTTTAAAAAGGTATCCTGAAATAAATCATTGGCCAGTTCAGCATCATGGACCATCCCTAAAATAAATCCATAAACGCGATCCTTGTGACGGTTCACCAATTGCTGAAACGCAAATTGATCTCCCCGTTCTGCATACGCAGTCAGTAATTGATCGTCAGGCAGAGATGGTCGCATATCAATGATTCGCTGATATTAAAACGAACGAGACCGCTGGTTTATTGCATCCGGTCAGGGAAGAAGAATTCCCAGCACTTCGCTAACGGTCTCAACTCCTAAGACTTGAATCCCGCTTGGGGAAACAAATCCTTGAAGACTTCGCTTTGGAACGATTGCCGATTGAAATCCGAGCTTCGCACATTCTCCAAGACGCAGTTCCAGACGACCGACTCCCCTGACCTCCCCGCCCAGTCCAACTTCACCAATAAGGACACCACATGACTCCGCCGAAATATCGTACAATGAGGATGCAATCGCTATCGCAACCCCCAAGTCTGCTGCTGGCTCTTCTGCCCGCATCCCGCCAGCAACATTCAAAAACACGTCATGTCCCCCTAACTCCAATCCCTCACGCTTCTCCAAGACAGCCAGCAAGAGCTGCAATCGCTTCGGATCAAATCCTGTTGATGTACGCTGGGGGGTACCATAAGAAGTTCTCGTGACCAATGACTGGACTTCAATAAGCAAAGAGCGGGTTCCCTCCAGTGCACAAATGACACTGGATCCACTAGCCCCCGTCTGGCGTTCGGAAAGAAAGATCTCACTGGGATTGGGTACCTCCTTCAATCCACTATTGGTCATTTCAAACACGCCGATTTCATTGGTGGATCCAAACCGATTCTTTACGGCTCGCAAAATCCTGTAGCCATGATTTCGATCGCCTTCAAAATAGAGAACGGTATCGACCAAGTGCTCAAGGACGCGTGGACCTGCGATGGAACCCGATCGGGTCACATGCCCAACCAAAAAGGTTGCAGCATTCATTTTCTTGGTCAGACGCATGAGTGCAGCTGCACTCTCACGAATCTGTGTGACGCTTCCAGGTGCACTCGAAACCTCTGGGTCATACATCGTCTGAATGGAATCAATCACAATCACATCTGGAACGGAATCTTCAATCGCGCTTAGGATGGAGTCTATACTGGTTTCTGCAAGGAGTAGCACATTGGAAGTTGCAGCACCTAAACGTTTTGCACGCAGTTTGACCTGTCTGGCAGACTCTTCCCCCGTCACATATAAAATGGTTAGCGGATCCAGATACCGTCCTAACTCCGTCATCATGGTAGACTTGCCAATGCCTGGATCTCCAGCAACCAGAATGATGGATCCTCGCATGATTCCACCGCCCATCAAACGATCCAGTTCAACCGAACCAGTAACGATGCGGGGCATTTCACCGATCTCTACATCATCAATCGGCTGAGCAAGTGCGGTTTGATTGGAAGGATAGCTCCTTTCGGCAATCGTTTCCTCCACCATGGTATCCCAATAGTTGCATCCAGGGCATTTTCCCAGCCATTTAGGAGAGGAGTAGCCACATTCCTGACAGCAGTATCGCGTTTTTGTTTTTGCCATTGTTGATACGATTCAGTACAGAATATACGTTTTTTCTTATCAGATACGAAACAAGTATGCTCAAAAGTGATTAACTTAGCAGATACTTATTCTTTAATGTCGCCTCTCGTTCTACGTTTGTCACAACCGTTGTTCAACCTCGGTCGATTCACAATTCTCATGTCGTCGGCATTCAAGTCGCTTCGTGAGATGAAAATGTATCGTGAGAATTTTCAAACCGAGCTGATTCGGATTGGAATTGACTCTATCCCCATCGTTTCGCTTGCGGCTGCATTCTCTGGTGCAGTGACCACGGTGCAGACTGCCTATCAATTGGTTTCCCCCTTAATTCCACCCAAGATTATCGGTGCTGTCGTCGTCCCATCACTGACGATGGAGCTAGCGGCAGTGGTCACCGGCTTTATTCTATCTGGACGTGTCGGAGCGCGCATTGCTGCCGAACTGGGTACCATGAGAGTATCCGAACAGATTGATGCTATTGAAGCGATGGGACTTAATTCTGTAGGCTTTCTGATCGTACCCCGTGTGTTGGCGGGCATTGTCATGGTTCCAGTTTTGTATATTACGGCATGTCTGGTTGGCACCTTCGGAGGTATTCTTGCTGCAGAATTAACGGGCGTTGTAACTGCGGGGGAGTTTCTTCAAGGGGCTCGTGAGCATTTTGACAACTTTGGACCTTACTTTGGGCTTATTAAAGCCTTTGTCTTCGGGTTTTTAATCACGGCTGTTTCGTGCTATATTGGCTATTATACCCATGGTGGAGCCGACGGGGTTGGACGAAGCACCACCAGAGCAGCAGTGATGAGTTGCGTATTGATTTTGATTGCTGATCTCGTTCTTGCTGTCCTCCTGTTATAGCCTCCAATCTCTTGTTCGCTTCCACTTTTTACGATCTATGATCCAAATTGAACATGTGTACAAATCCTTTTCTGGGCGTACCGTACTCCATGATGTTTCACTTGAAATCTCCGAAGGATGCACACAAGCAATCATTGGTCAAAGTGGCTCGGGGAAAAGCGTGCTCATGAAACACCTGATCGGACTACTCCGGCCAGATCGTGGAAGAATTTTAGTGAATCAAGTGGATATTGGACAAATCAACTATTCCGAACTCCGCGAAGTTCGCCAACAATTCGGAGTCCTGTTTCAGGGAGGAGCATTGTTTGATTCCATGAGTGCCTTTGACAATGTGGCATTCCCACTTCGCACCTTCACCCGTAAAACAGATCAAGAAATTCAACTTGAAGTGCAGAAGTGCCTTGATCTTGTTCAACTTTCCAATATTGGATTAAAAAATCCTGATGAGCTTTCAGGAGGAATGCGAAAACGGGTTGCTCTTGCACGTGCCATTGCACTGCGCCCCCGCTATATTCTCTATGACGAACCGACTAGCGGCTTAGACCCCGAAACATCCAACGCGATTAACCAACTCATTAAGGGGCTGGCTGATCGTCTGGATATTACCAGTGTCGTCATCACCCATGATATGCATTCCGTCTTGTCCATTGCGGATCATGTAGCCTTTATCCATAATTCTCGTATGCATTGGAATGGTTCAGTGGATGAATTACAAGATAGTGACGATGAGATTCTGCGTTCATTCATCACGGCCAACGAGTATAGAATTGGTCCCTCATCTTCATCATAAAGACAATAGTTAAGTGAACATTCGTAATGAAGTAAAAATTGGATTGGCAGTCATCCTTGCTACTATAGTGTTTTACGCAGGGATTCGCTATTTTAGAGATCTGCCCATTTGGGGGCAGGCGACCATCTACCATGCGGAACTGCCCAACTCGAAAGGACTGGTGACGGGGAATGTTGTTGCCGTCAATGGAGTTGCTGTTGGATCTGTTACAGGTGTAAGATTAATTTCAACAGGTGCTCAAGTGACGTTTTCCGTCCACGATGATGTTGTGCTGACAGAAGGATCGACGGCATCCTCTGGTGGATTCGGTATTGTTAGTAGTGTCCAACTCAATCTTGTACTTGGTCCCCCAGATGCTCCAGTTTATCCTCCTGGATCTTTGATTCCTGCATCCACCGATTCTGATATATTGAGTGATCTTGCCGATCGTGCCCCAGGAGTTATTGATCAAGTAGATACCTTCCTGTCGGGATCCAATTCTGCTATCAATGCCGCCACCGAACTCCTCACAAATCCTGAAGGTCAAATGAAACAAACGCTCGCATCCATAGAAGCATCGGCTAGGGCGCTTGAATCTGTTCTTCTAGCTGATCAGGGGGGGTTGCAGTCTGCACTGGAAGAAATTGAGAATCTATCCGAGACGCTTGAAACGTTTGCAGGAGATTCACTAGGCAGTGTCACTACGGATGTAAAACTGGTCATGAGACAATTATCCACGAATCTAATGATCCTAGAATCCTCAATAATGGAATTAAATGCACTGCTCACTTCTATCAACAGTGGCCAGGGGACGCTTGGAAAGCTTGCTCAGGATGACTCTCTCTATGTTGAGCTGCTTGGCACAACGTCGGCGCTCAAGAAAATCCTTGAAGATTTTGAGGAGAATCCAAAAAAGTACCTTGAGCATCTACGCTTGGTTGATGTCTTTTAAGATGCCCACCTACGAAGAATCCCTCGCACTTTTTCATCAATGGACGAAGTCCGACAGCCTTCGCCGTCATGGCTATGCGGTAGAGGCAGCTATGGAGCATTATGCTGTGATCTTTGATGAAGATATCAATCTGTGGAAAATCACTGGTCTGCTCCATGACATGGACTATGAACGGCATCCTACTGCCTCAGAGCATCCCTATGTCGGAGTAAATGTCCTGAGAGAACTCGGATATCCTGAATCCATCCTTGATGCCATTCTCGGTCATGCACACTACACAAATACACCCCGCAAAACACTCCTGTCAAAAACACTTTTTGCCGTTGATGAACTTGCAGGATTCATTACAGCAGTGTCCTATGTGCGACCGACACAGTTGATTGGGCTGACACCAAAAAGCGTACGTAAAAAATTAAAGGACAAGCGTTTTGCTGCCGCAGTGAGCCGTGATGACATTCATCAGGGGGCTCAGGAAATGGGCATTGACCTATCGCAGCATATCTCCAATGTTATTGCCGCAATGACCCAACAGGCAGAGCGCCTTGGACTCTCTGCTCCCCAGTAGACGACAGTATCGTTTGTCTGATGTCTGAGAATCGCCTCAGAAAGATTGTGAGTCATCATCTGAGCCGTTCATGGCAGCCTGATGATGAATCCGATTCAGTGCCGATTGCCAGCCGTGCCAGCGAGCATAAACTGAGGCTTGGATTGAAACTGCTTCGCATCATTCCGTGGAGCATGTTTGCTCTGTTTATCGTTTCATTTTTCTGGGATTTTGATCACATTAGTCTTTTTCTGGACTCCACTGGCACCTACGTCTATTCGTATGGTGAGCAAGCCTTTGCACTGATTCGTTATTCTGCATTCGGGCTACCCGAATTTAATCGGATCCTTGAACTAGAAGGGCTTATTGTCACTGTATCAGCGGCGGGACTCATTGGGTTTTTTACCAATTGGTTGGCCATTACCATGCTCTTCCATCCTCGTCAGCCCCGCCCACTGCTTGGACATGGAATCATTCCAGGATCCCGTGATCGAGTTGCTGACCTCATTGCCCTGGCGATTAGTAAAGATCTCATTAGTGAAGAAGTCATTCTTGATCGAATTCGCGTCAGCGGGGTCGTTCCAAAATATAGAGAGATGGCTTTACAGGTGACAGAAAATCTCCTGCTAGATGAAAATTTTCAGACCGAAATCAAGTCCCTGATCCGAGATTTCCTGACGGAAAAACTTGCCAGCCGAGAGCTCAAGGAGAAATTTATCTCTGTCGCAATGGACATGATTGATTCTGCTGCCAGTCGAGGACTGGCAGGTGTCGCCATGAAGGCCTACCAGATGTTCAATCGTGATGGACTCCGCCGGCAGATTGAAGAGGCCATTGACGACTTGCCAACAACGGTTGATTTTGTGGTGGATGAACTGACCCGCAACTTTCATACCCTCCCTACCCAGATTGCAAAACGCTCTGATGATATTGAGTTATGGCTGACCAAGGCGATCATGTCCTTTGTGAGTACCCTTGATATTTATGACATGGTTTCCAAAAATTTACGTGGATTTGATGACCGACGCTTTGAAAATCTAATCAAGAGTACTTCCAGTCATCAACTGATTTACATTAAGTATTTGGGAGGAGCACTTGGATCGATTGGTGGGTTGGTTATCTTTGATCAATGGATTGCCCTCCCCCTTCTTGCTATGATCCTGGGAACGATCGTTTCTCTGGATTACCTGATTCTGTGGATCATGAAACGCCGCCAAGGGGCGAAGATGGCATCTCAATAACATTCGGTGCCACTTCAACCGTTGAATGCAGTACCGACAGCACTTCCTCCATGGTGATGGCTTTCATGAGACGGGTGCGCAACTTGCTTGCATTCTGAAATCCCTTGAAATATCCTCCATACATCCGACGCATCTCCTTGACACCTTTGCCTTCGCCCAACCATTCACATTTGAGAGAGAGATGCTCCGCGACAACACTAATCCGTTCATCCCATGACGGCGGAGGCAATTCCATTCCTGCTTGAATCCATGCTTTTGTACGCTGAAAAATCCATGGATTTCCGATCGCACCTCTGCCGATCATCACAGCATCAACGCCGGTTTCTTCAAACATTTCAAGAACAGACTGTGGGCTGAGGGCATCTCCATTACCGATGAGTGGAATGTTCTGGAGTCCATCCTGACGAATCGCCTTCAGGAATTCCCACCGTGCGGTTCCACTGTACATTTGCTTTCGAGTTCGGGCATGTACGGCCAAGGCTTGAATACCACATTGCTCCAGCATTTTTGACACATTGACAATATCAATGCTTCCATCATCCCACCCAAGGCGCGTCTTGACCGTCACTGGACGGTCGGTGGACTCTACGACGATACGTGTGATCTTTTCCATTTTCGGCAGATTACGTAAGATCCCTGCACCAGCTTCTTTACAGACCACTTTGCGTACGGGGCATCCAAAATTGATATCAATGATATCGGGTTCTGCTTGATCAACAATACTGGTGGCTGATCTGACTTGATCAAGATCACCACCAAATATCTGAATGCCCACAGGACGTTCATTCTCCCGAATATCTAGTTTCATGAGTGAATCTTTAGCCTCATGGACCAGCCCCCCAGAGGAGATGAACTCCGTGTAGACAACATCCGCACCATAGCGTTTACATAGCTGTCTAAACGGCGGATCAGAAACATCCTCCATTGGTGCTAATAGCAGAGGGCGTTGGCCAAGTTCAATGGAACCAATACGCATATTGAAGAACGATTTTCATTGGTGAGTCCAACGCATTGATGCACAATTCGTGCATCCAATCTGATCTGTTTGCGTACCAATGAAACAACTATCCTCTTATAATTGATGATCAACAAAGTCCTTCCCCCCTTCATCGTGGTATCACTTGCCATCATGGTTGCTGGCTGTGAACCAAGACTTCTTTCCATGGTGAGTTCATGGCAAAATCTATCTTTGTGCGGGCTGATTCTCGTCGTCTTAGATATCGTGGCGATTCTTGAAATCCTACGAAGTTACCGGCCAGCAAGTGGAAAATTAATCTGGATTTTGTTCATTATCTTTGCTCCATTCTTCGGTCTCATCTGTTATTATCTTTTTGCAAATCGTTCATGAAATTCTTTACGATCGTCTGGTTGATCCTTCTATCGGTTCCGTTTTCATCAGCACAACCCACGGACCTTGAACATCACGATAAATTACCCACCGTCATTCTGATTTCCGTTGACGGACTTCGTGCTGATTATTTGAATAAAGCAGACTCCCCGCATATTCTCCAACTCGCGAGCGAAGGAGTCCATGCTGCTTATCTTGAGCCAGTTTTTCCATCAAAAACTTTCCCGAATCATTACAGCATCATCACTGGATTATATCCGGCCAACCATGGTATTGTGAGCAATTCCATCTATGATCCTGATCTGGGGCTTTTCCGTCTGAGTGATCGTGAGATCATTGCTAAGTCGGAATGGTGGGGCGGCGAGCCTCTTTGGGTGACGGTACAAAAACAGGGACGCACGAGTGCAACGTATTTCTGGCCTGGTTCTGATACTGATTCTATTCAAGGAATGCAACCCACCTATCGCATGGAATACGATCATGATTTGCCCCATGAGATCCGTATTGATTCGGTAATGGCAGCAGTCAAACGTACTCCCCGCCCAGCACTGATCACCACCTATTTCAGCACGGTTGATACTCAGGGTCATCGTGCGGGCCCACTCGCTGAAGAGACGCGGAGTGCCCTTGTTGATGTTGATCAGCATATTGGAGATCTGGTAAACCGACTTCAAGAGATTGATGTCTATGATCAAGTCAATATTGTCGTTATCGGGGATCACGGTATGGCAGCCACATCTAAGGATCGGGTTGAATTCGTGGATGACTATATTGATATGGATGATGTCTATCGGATTGGAGGACTGGATGCTCTGGGATTTTTCAATCTAAAAGATGAATCACAGTTGGATTCCATATTGGAGCGTCTCAACCACATGAACCATGTTCAGTGGTATTCTCCTGATCAGCTTCCCGCTATATGGAAATATACTGGAAATGATCGGATTGCTGACGTGATCGGGCTTGCCGAAGAGGGATGGCTCATGTCAACCAGAGAGTTGTATGACCGTAACCCTGACTACTATTCGGGGGGCACCCATGGCTATGATCCAAGCCTGCCGTCTATGCATGCAGCGTTCGTTGCACGGGGACCTCAATTCATTGAGAAATCTAACGTAGATGGCTTCTCACTCATTCATATCTACGAACTCCTGTGTGCAGCACTGAATCTTGAACCTGCTGAGAATGATGGCGATTTAGCAGAAGTCATGGATCTATTACGGATCTCCGAGTAGAAAAAATCTCGGTTGGTCATCTATTCGTACAATGTGGAGAGTTTGTGTCAACTTTCACTGCAAATGAAGGATTTCACTCGTGATGCCCTCCCCGTTTTGCATCACATAGTATTTCTGATGGAGTTGATGGCATTCGGTAACGAAAGCGTCTGGAGATGCGGTGTTGAATGTGAACATGTCGTAATGACATGGAATCACGATCTTTGCACCAATTTCTTTTGCTAATTGTGCTGCTTCGTTGCCATTTAAATTCCCTGCAACTCTACGCTCTGCCATTCTGCCATTGATCGGCAGTAAGGCTACATCAATGCTCCATTGTTGTAGATGTTCTACCATTCCATCATATAGAATCGTGTCACCACTATGGTAAAAACACCAAGATCCAAAAGAAATGATATAACCCATATAGCGATGTTGTCCCTGCTCATCGGTCTCTAATTTCTCGTGAGCCGCAGGAATCCCAAAAAACCGAAACCCGTCAACTTCTACTTCTGTCCCATTCGTGAGTCCAAAAAGTCTTGACGAGTCACACTGCAATCGATTTATAACAAATGAGCGATTTGCCTCTGGAATCATCAACTTCATAGTGGGGTTCACCTGCATGATTGGAATCAACGTCTCTGCATCTAAATGATCGGTATGATTATGGCTAGATGTTGCAACATCAATACAATCAAGTCGATAGGGATTGATCACCCGTTCGGTCATTCGTATATGTGGTTTGTCGGTATGATGATATTTCTTGGTCAACGAATCAGAGAGATATGGGTCTAGTAGGCAGTACTGCTGATTCCACTGGATCAAAAATCCACTTTGGCCCAACCACCACATACGCCACTGATCCTCCGACTGTGGCTGTCGTCGTAGATCTTGAAGAAATACATCGTCTTTTTGAAAGGGCTCAATCAGCTTCTTGGACATATTGCTGAGTGACTTCCCCAGTGACGGGATTTTTCAAAATGAGTTTGACCTGTCCATCAGGTAGGCGTTCACGCTTGACAAGCTCCAAGTCGTTAACCATTTTCTGACCTCCGTGAATTTTTTTTACATTCGTTCGCCCCCGCCATAGATCCAGATCAACGGGTTCCCATTGTTTGGAAGCGGCAGAGCGATAACAGGCATCCATGACGGCATTGACCACGTATCCATCATAAATGGTTTCTCTGGGCTGGCGGTTTTCATCCATGGCATCAAACATATCGGTAAACATGTTTGTATAGCCCAGCTCATGCACTTCATCCCCTACAGGAAAAAGCCACCCAGATTCTTGTTCTACTTTCTCGGATACATACCCTCCACCCCCGCTGGTGAACATTTCATACCCAGTCCGCAAAAAGTGATTGAGCCAGATGGTTCCTTCGGTACCCCCAACTTCATCACGTAAATCCATCCCCCCTCTGAAGGTCCAACTCACCTCAAACTGTCCGACTGCACCATTTTCAAATCGAATGAGTGCAATGCTATTGTCTTCCGCGTCAATTGGATGGACAAGAGTATCCACCCAGCAGCTCACTTCTACGGGACGAATATCTTTCCCCACAAAGTTTCGAATGATTTCAATACAATGGCATCCTAAATCTATGATGGCACCCCCTCCAGCAAGATCCTTGTTCCAGAACCAGCTGCTGTGAGGTCCGCTATGTGCTTCACGCGATCGGACCCATAAAATGTCTCCAAGTGAACCCTGATGAACCGATTGAAGGGCATGAAACGTTTTGGGTGTATAGACAAGATCTTCAAGGTAGCCTGCAAAGATCCCGCTGGATTCTACGATATCAAGAATTCGTTTAGCCTCAGCGGCAGTTCGTGCCAATGGCTTGGTGCAAAGAACCGCTTTATTGGCATCTGCACACAGTCGTATAGCTTTTTCATGCAAGTGATTCGGCAGGCCAATCACAACCACATTACTGGATAGATGGTTGATGGCCTCGGCCATATCGGTTACAGCATGATCAATGTCCCATTTCTTGGCAAAAGCGTTAGCACGCTCTGAATCTCGGGAGTAGACACAGGTCACATGATCACGACTTCTCTGTCCATGGAGAGTCATCGTGTAGAAGAGTCCGATGAGGCCAGTCCCTAACATCGTAATGGTATGTTTGTGCTTCATTTTTCAAAATCCTCAATCATCATGTCGAGAGTTCATCATTCAATCCGTGAATATGACGAAGATGCAAAGGTACATATTGAGCGATTTCATCTATAGATCAATTTGAAGTAGATCAACAAAAACTACCAAGTACGAGTGCAGATCTCTAATATAACGGTTCTATCGTGAATGGACTAAATCTGGTATAGAATGCAAGGTATTCCACCATAACAGGAAAACAATCCTGCCAATTAGTCAATCCAATGATGGAGTTATTTCATTGGAAGTATCCAATTTGAAGGGACTCACGAACCTTACCGACATCCCTGTCAACAAACCGTTTGCGAGTAAATGCCAGTGAAATGAAAGTCATACCGATGATCAATCAAGTCAAGGAGGTGCCTCAGAGCAATGAAATAGAATGTTTCGATTGTCAAGAGTATTCAGAGCATAGCATCATCATATGGAATTGCACTCCCCTAAGGTATGGGAGAGTAAAAATCAAACGACTCCAAGATGAATTGACTTGGCTACAATCAGTCCTAACAATTGAGGGGATATAAATGAAGAGAGATTTCCATCTGAGAAAGATACTCAAGTGAATGTTGATGAGTAATTCCTAACGCTTCCGTACAAGGGTTCCCGTGGTTATGTAACCATCAATCATCAACCGGCTGAAATAAGTGCCTGCTGGCAAATGGCCAGGTTCCCATTCAACGCGATGCTCTCCGGCCGATCGAAATTCAGAAATCGGCTGTGCAACTTCACGCCCTAAAGCGTCAAAGATGGCCAGAGTTACGTGCTGTGACTGTTCAAGCGTAAATGTGAGCATGGTATAATCAATGAATGGGTTCGGATAGGCTGGCGATAGACTGACATCTTGAGGAATGCCCGTATCTTCCACAGCCGTAGTACGAGGAGACTGATGCAATACCAAATGTGCGGGTGCAATGCCCACAGTGAATCGGTCAACCTCTGACAAATCATCCCGATTAGCTATCTGGACAAACCCAGGTTGAGTAAAACCAATGCTAAAATTACGATCAAATCTGCCAATATAGAAGTGGCGTGAAGTAGCATCGTACGTCAAACCCCCTACCCGCTCGTCTCCAGTAAAAGGAAGCGACTCTTTATAGGTATTGGTAGCCGTATCAAAAACTAAGACCATAGACGTATCGCTACGAATGAGAAATACTTCTTCACTCTCAGGACTATAATAAGAATCTTGCCCTGGCCCATCTGATCCAATCTGATGGCTTAATTTAATGGTCGTTAAGATCTCGCTGGTTTGTGGGTTTACGACGACGGCCGCACCATTGGTTCGTTCAACAACTTGAGTAAAGTCTGCATTGTAAACTGTTTTACCCGTGCAAAATGCCCAAACTTCCTCTTGTTGATCCACCTCCAGATGGCGTGGTCCATCACACCCCAAATCAATGGTCTCAATAACCGTATCGGTCTGAGTGTTAATCACGGTAAGGGTAGACTCTCGACCGTATCCATGATTAGCAACGAATGCACGACTGCCGACGACAGCAATATCCTCAGGCTTGAATCCTGTAGATATCGTATCCGATGCAGATGCCGTCCGCGTTTGCAGATTCAATACCCTCAATCTACCTGATCCAAGATGTTCAGTTACGTACGCTTTGTTAGAACTGACTATGCTGATATAGCGTGGTTGACCTATCTCTCTAATCTGACCAACACGCATATTGGTGGATAAGTCAAGAATATCTACATTATTAGATGTATTGGATGCGATATAACCAAAATTTCCATCAAGCGTGATGCTTTGGACAATCGTTCCAAAGTTGGACACTACTTCTACTGATTGTTTGGTAGAAAAGTCATACCATGTAATTGAGCCGTTACCGTCAGAAAAATTCCCTTGATTCGCGATATAAACGCCGTGGATTTGCTGAGCAGAAACAGGTGCAGAGATCAGAAAGATCAAGATGAAAAAATGAAAAAACTTGTGCATTTGAAAAATTAGTGAAAATGAAGAGTTAAAGTCAGCCGCATTTGCCTCGGTGGCATAGGATTGGCTGGTAGATATTCATAGCGGGTATCTAAAAGGTTTTCACCATAGACACCCAGAGAAAGAGGGCCTCTATATATTTTTACTTGGCCATCTAATAAGAAAAAAGGCATTGATTCACTGACCGAGGTGATGGCTAATGAACCCGTATAACTTGCATGAAAACTGGCTACCAAAAATCTCCAGCGAAAATATGCATGGCCCTTGATGGCATTACGTGGAATGAGCCGTAAAAACGAATCGGTCTTCTGTTCCACTCGCGTCCACACTAGACCAACCTTTGTATTCATATTAGGAGTCAAATCCCGATCGTAATCAATGGATGTTTCTAAGCCGTAATTGGTTACCTTACTGACGTTTTGAGGCGACCAATACCCAGCTGGTGTGGGTTGCCAAACAATTTGATCACGCATCCGAACCATGAAAGCGGTCATTTCAATCTGCAATCCCTCATAGAGCCAAATCAGTCCAGTATCGTAGGATTCACCTTGTTCAGGGCTAAGATCAGGATTACCACCAGGCAACCAAAATCGGTCATTGAAGGTTGGCACTCTAAACGCGGAAGAAGCCGAAGCCTTAACATGCAGTTGCTCCCATAGACGAACATTGATTCCTAAACTGGGAATGACTGGAGTAATCCGACTGGGGCGAACATAATGATCTATGCGAAGGGCTGGGTAAACGGATACTGGTCCCCAACGGCCGACTGCTTGGGCATAGACCGCATATCGACGCTCCATATTATCCTCTTGTAAGCTTGGATGATCTGCATGACTAAATCCTGCTTCTACCCCTCCACTCAATTGCCAAGAACGGACCGGTGATAATTCAATATTCGCATGAATGGTTGACAAGGTTGTCTGGCCAGTGTTATCAAGTTCAGAACGGGGGTTTAGGTAACGCAGTGATCCCGCTTGTGTAAGCCCCCCCGTCTTTATGGAACCCCATGCCCATTTTCGCTGATAATGGGTCCAAATGCGTAGATGATCATCCCACTGACGCTCACCTGAGGGCAGTGAGGAATGAATACTGGGTAGCCCCCGCTCTGCATCATTGTACCATAAACTTGCCCGCCATTCATCATTGGGGCGGTTCCAAGCCAACGATCCGAAGATGGAATGTTTTTGTTGATCTCCACCAATACGAGGGGACTCCTCTGGCGGAAACAAGCCACGATTCAAGTAAGGATAATCTCCTTGATAACGATCGATCTCACCGGCTATGGTGGCCCTGAAACGACCCCGATGCCAGTTCCCGTACACAGAACCAGTGCGTTTTCCCCACGCCCCAGACTGTGCATTGAGAGTCAGTCGATTTTCAGTGGAGGTGGTTTGAAGGTTGACCACTCCACCAATTGCATCTGTACCATAATGAACCCCGCCTGCACCCGATGTAACCTCAACGGCATTCAATAAAACCGTTGGTAATAGGGATAGGTCTAATTGTCCAGCCTGAGGATTTGCGATTCGGTTTCCATCCAGTAAAACAAGCGTTTGGGAGGCAGTGCCGCCGCGCTGGGAAAGTGTTGATAAGCCTCCAACATAATGGCGTACATACAACGCAGAACGGTGTCGGAGCAGATCTGCCACGGTTAGTGTACCAGCCTCTAAAATATCATTTCGATCCAGCACCTGCGTTCGGATGGGGGCGTGCACCACGGAAATAGGAATACGCGAGGCAGTGACCGTAATCGGAGGGAGGGATACCGTCGTATCAGCCACTTGAACGGCAATGACCGTCAGTGGCTGAAGTGCACAATAGAGAAGTAGGATACGCAGCATATGGTTGCCTAAACCCCAACATGAGATCTTGGCCGCTGCGTCAAGCTAAATGGTAGCTGATGCCGACCCTGACCTCAACGCCCGGAGGTTGGTGGCGCGTTTTCCCTTCGGCAGGTTTCCTGACTCGTCGTACGCACATTGAAATATGCTGGAAGAAGTGGTGTCATAGCCTTCCCATCAACAAGGACAGTGACTATCGACTCCTTTGATCCTCTTCTCTAAAAGTAAAACTACTTTCGTACGACCTACAGTTGCGGGTACAGTTCCGGCTTATTCTTCAACAAGAAGCACCGGATTCCCTATTATCCAGACACCATGCCTGGACCGAAGACGCAATGAACAAATATACGCATAAATTTTTATTTTGTAACAAAATCGAAAAGAGTTTGTGATCAATGATGATTCTCAGAATAGCCAACCTTTGATGATCTCATCTAGTCCTTAGGTCAAGTTCCTGAATACAAATGACCATAATGTATCTCATCTTCGTCTCTATCTTTCACGATCAGATGGTTAAAGAAGCCCTTTGAACCTTGCCATAATTCCCCACGATGAGAAGATTGATTGGTGATCATTGGGCTCGTAGAAATAGGAGCACTCTCCTATATCACGGTTATGAAGATCATTTACTGTGCGATCTAAAACCTCCATGCTCAGTGTCTATCATTTTAGGGTTCGTTGGAATACGGGGGTGGTTCTGGGAAGATTTGTTCCCTTTTTCCACTTCAACTGCTCGCGAACATGCACTCTGATCAGCGATTGATTCGTATATTTTCGGTTTGTAGATGCACTTGATGAATCCAACCAAACCTCTACCTTTTATCGTTCAGGAGCCCGTTGTGCTGTGGATAATTTCCCTCAATGGAATTGCTCTGTTTCTGGATGCTTTTCCAGAGATCCATACCGCTGCTGGACAATACATTCAGTGGCTGGACACTGTATTTTTATTCTATTTTTTTGTAGAAATTTTCATCAAAGTCCGCCATTGGGGATCCTTCAAAAACTACCTCAATGATCCTTGGAATACCTTTGATTTTGTCATTGTAGCATTGAGTACCCCCGCATTGTTTAGTCTCTTTTTCCCCTTTGGTGCAGAAAACGCCATCATTATTACCATTTTGAGACTCGCACGCATCCTCCGCTTGATTCGGCCATTGCGTTTGGTTCCTGATGGGGCGAAGATACTCAAGGGAGTCATTCGTGCTCTGCATGCCTCATTGGGGATCTTGCTGATTCTGATTTTTCTCAATCTGATTCTTTCTATTGCCGCAACCCTTTTGTTTGGAGATTTTCCGGGAGCAAAAGAGTTTTTTGGAAATCCCTTCTACTCCATGTATTCTCTGCTGAAAATCTTCACCGTGGAAGGCTGGTATGAAATTCCCGAAATCCTTGCTGAGCGTGGAGCATCCGATGGATATATTCTTGGGTTACGCCTCTATGTAGCCTTCTCTGTATTGATCTGTGGAATTTTTGGATTGTCCATTGCTAATGCCGTCTTTGTTGATACCCTTGTAGCAGATAACTCCGATGATTTAGAGAAAAAAGTGGATATATTCTACGAAGAATTCAAAGAGTTTCGCTCAGAGATGGCACAACTTAACAACAAAAAAGGCACCTCAGATGAGGTGCCTTGAAGCGGTCCGGACGGGACTCGAACCCGCGACCTCCGGCGTGACAGGCCGGCATTCTAACCAAACTGAACTACCGGACCGTTGAAGTAAATCTTATCATAAATGGATTTAACCACACGATGATAAAATTGTTTATGTGGTCAGGGAGGGATTTGAACCCCCGACACACGGATTTTCAGTCCGTTGCTCTACCACCTGAGCTACCTGACCAGATGACACGTAAACCCCAAACATGATCAACTGGTTTCATTATTGAGTTCATATATACACAATGAAAACGCATTATACTGAAGACCCTGTTGAAGCAGCATCGTTTATCCGAGACGGAAAACTGGTCGTCTTTCCAACGGAAACCGTCTATGGGCTGGGGGCCAATGCACTGGATGATGCGGCTGTCTCTCAAATCTACGATGCAAAACAGCGCCCAGATTCCAATCCACTTATTGTCCACCTTGCGTCTATAAAGGAAGCTCTACGGGTGGCTCTTGAAATTCCGCCATCGGCTCAACTGCTCATGGAAGCATTCTTCCCAGGTCCACTTACGCTTGTTCTTCAACGCCATCCGTCGGTACCCAAGATCGTCACGGGGGGACTGGATACCATTGCTGTCCGTATACCATCCCACCCCACCGCACTTGAACTGCTGAAGACAGCCGCTCTTCCCATTGCAGCTCCTTCCGCTAATCTAAGCGGACGACCGAGTGCAACTTCATGGGAATCCGCGGCTGAGGACTTACATGATCGGGTTCATTGTATCCTATGTGGCGATGTAGCGACGATTGGCCTGGAATCAACCGTCGTTGACTGTACGGATCAAGTCCCCGTCCTATTACGTCCCGGAGCCATCAGTTTAGAATCTCTCACCGCAGTCATCTCCGAATTCTCTTCCGACGCAATCCATCTACATCGAAGCCCCGGTATGCTCTACCACCATTATGCCCCTGATGCCAAAATACGATTGGTTGACGCTTCGTCCAATGTATTACCTGAAGATAATGCTGGATATATTGGGCTTGGGGTGCCTTCCAATGTTTCTTCCTTCAGGAAATGTCTGATTGCGAAAGATATAGAAGATTACAGCCACCGGCTTTTTGAGTTTTTTCGTACATGTGACCGCTCTGGAGTTGAGGTCATTTATTGTGAGCAGGTCATGCCTGTTGATTTGGGGCGTGCCTTGATGGATCGACTTGAAAAAGCTGCTACATCAACCAAGTCAGGCAAATATGATGAGAGCTGAAACTAAGGTTCATTTTCCTTGCAAGCCCCTGATGCCTTTTGGAGAGCAAGTACCCAGTTCCGAACCCAATGACTACACCTGCAAGCACATCACTGAACCAGTGATAATCATCCGCCATCCTTGCCACGGCTGTTCCTGCCCCTAAAACGAAGATGGATGCTGTTGCTATACTGGGGTAGTACATGAGCCAAGGTGTTGTCAAGGCAAAAACGGTGGTTGAATGACCTGACGGAAAAGAACGATGTCCGCTGAAAGGGTGAATTGAATTGGGATTTGAGCCAGTATTCGGCCTTGACCGCCCGACAATGAGTTTCATTCCATTGGTCAACAGTGTGGCAAACACGATCGACTGGAAGGATGTAAAGGCCGCATCCTGAAAATAGGTGTTCCCACCTGTCAGGGATCCAAGAAATAGGATCCCAGCCATGGGACGAATAATACGTTCATTGCCCATTTCATGGAAGACTCGGCGTAGACCGCGAGGGGTTGAATGGGCAAATTCTTGGGCATGTTGGGAGAGATCCTTGTCAAAGTGGGATACGGCCAAGAGTCCACCTGCAACTGCACCAATGGTTAATCCGGTTTGAACTGTCAACACGGACTGGGGAATCGCAGTCATGTCTCCAATAGTCCATTGAACGAATCTCAGCGAGGTTGAAGACTGTGCTTGAGAAATTGAAACGGAAAGTATGACAGCAATGACGATCATATAGACTCGTTTCTGCATAAATCTATCCGTTCGTCAATAGATCTCCATACGAAACAAGCCGCCCACGCGTATCCACGATATAGACCCGTACCAGTCCCTGAAGCTCTAAGACCCGAGGCATAAATCGAAATACATAGGAACCCGTATCACTGGCATTGGGTAAAGAATCTAACCGACGAGGAATTCCATTGCTGTCATAGGTCGTGAGTTCTAGTCCGCCTTCAACAGAGTCCGAAAAGCGAATGCGAACTGGAATCGCTACTGATTCTCCCGATGGAACCGGATTTGGAAATGCTGGATCCACAATGATTCGCCCTACATACGCTGGCGAAACGCGCCAGTCATCTTCGTCAATGGACTCTACCGTACCGTTGTGACTGGTTCTGGTGTATCCTGATGGTACCAAGAAAGCCTGATTCTCAAATGTATCCTGATCCTCGGAGGAATCACAGGCACAGAGCCATAGGATCATCGTTAACATGATCATCACTTGAATCTTCATGAATCTACCTAGATCGGTGAGTACCATAGAGACGCACTCTGGACATGAACATTGTCCTGACCCAGCACTGCTGGTTGGAAAAGATGTGAGCGTTCAGATTCAAAATACTACGATATTACAAGAGATACAGTTTACCCTTACCTCTGGTACCATCACAGGCCTGATTGGTCCAAACGGATGTGGTAAAACGACATTGCTTCGTGCCATCTGCGGATATTTACCCTATACAGGATCTATTGTACTTAAAAATAAAGAAATTATTCAATGGAATAAGCGGATGCTGGCCCGACAAGTCTCTTTTGTGCGTCAAGCTCCTTGGCATTCCTTTGATTTTACCGTTGAAGAACTTGTGTTGCTTGGGCTGATACCTCATAAATCGCTTCTCCAAGATATTACACCTAAGGACCATGAATTCTTAAACATGGCTCTTTCGGATGTAGGACTCTCAGGCTACAATCAAAGGTCCATCCGATCGCTGAGTGGCGGAGAACGCCAGCGTGCTTATTTAGCTCAGGCAATGGTACAAAATTCTCATCTTCTTTTGTTGGATGAACCAACCACACACCTTGATATCAATCATCAATATCAGTTTCTTGAATTGATCAAAGGACTCAGAAAGCAAGGGAAAACGATTCTGGCGGTTTTTCATGATCTTGAACTTGCATCCAAATATTCTGATCATCTGATTGTGTTGCATCAAGGGTGCATGGTTACCAGTGGCTCGCCTACCAATGTCTTAGATGACAAGTTGCTTGCTGATGTTTTTAGAATGAATGCTAAAGTCCATATCACTGCTGATCAAGGCTTCACGATCACCTATTTCGGTGCACTCTGATCAGCCCCGATAAGAATTCCATGTTCTTGATTCAGCATCACAATTCTTTCTCAGGGCAAATTGATGCCCCTTGAAAAATCACGCATACCAATCATTTACGGTCATTTTTCTGTGAAAATATTATTTAAAAGTGATTTTATGAAACCGCTTTCATTCATCTGAATATAAGAGCCTGTGATTGTTGAGGCGTTCTATCATTATTCAAGAAAGCCACATATTTATGAACACCCCAATCACTCAGTGAATTTGTGTATCTCATTATAATACTCAATTCATGAGTCATTTGCAGAACCTACATCTTTGTCCAAATAAAGCGTCTCACACCCTTCTGAGCAGTATTAATACCAAAAAAATGGGGGGGGGGGGATTTTCTGGGACACTTGTTCTCGGTTAACAATTAAGGTTAGCATGCTCATCCAAAGTCTTTTCAGTTGTGCTGGATTTGGTTGGTTGAGTGTGACTCTATGTGCCATTTCTCTTCTGCTTCCTTTCTCCGTCTTGAACGTCACTGGTCAAGCGGTAGATCTTAGCTCATCTACTTTTGACTTAATCGCAGAAGATGGATTGAGTCCAATGATTTCACTTGTTCCTCTGGCCATTGACCCAAATGATGCCATGCCCTCCCTGAAATCATCATCAAGTGATCAGAACTGTGATACAGCTGAGGAGAATAAAGTAAAAGGATTATACGCATCTCTTCCACCAAGCCATCAGACTATAGGAAGAGGGGGCTATAACGGCCCTATTCATGAAGGTGAATCTATAACCTTTGGTATTCGGACTTCCTCGAAACTCTCTGCAGATGCAGTTGTCAATATCACTGATCAACCAAGCTTGGCTATACCGGTTGTATCCGATGTTCCAAGTCTTACATTCACACCATCTAACTGGTGTATCCTTCAATTTTTCACCATTACCGCCACCGACAACAGTAGGGTGGACGCTACCCTACAGGGCGTTAAAATTAATGTAAGTCTTGCAGATACTGCATATCCAGAAGCTAAAGCCCACCGTGAATTTGATCTTACTTTTAGACATGTCTATGATAATGATACAGGCCAAGGCATAGATCTATCTAACGCAGATTTAGAAGTCAATGAGGGTGAATCAAAAACCTTTACGGTGAAAATCTCATCAGAACCCGAGACACCTGGGGCTTCGGTGAGTGTCCAAGGGCCTGTTGGAAAAGTGACGATCCCTGATTCCCACATCAGCAGTAATGGTGATGAGTTCTTCAAATCCTTTTTCTTTACACCTGAAAACGACAACTGGAATCAACCACAGACAGTAACGATTGAGGGTCTCGAAGACGATAATGGAGTTGATGAGATGATAGATCTTACAATCCGTGCTTCGGGAGGTGGGTATGGTTTCCTTGATCCTATCACCTTTAAGGTCAAAGTCATTGATGACGATGAGCAGGAGTTGATCGTGTCTCCATCATCCTTGAAAATGAATGAAGGATCCAGTAAGGAATACACTGTTAAACTCTCGACAAAGCCCACTGATGATGTGACCATCTCAATCAGGAGTGACAACTCAGATGTTACTGTGGATACTGATCCTAACACTCCAGGCAATCAAACCTCACTTGATTTCACATCATCCTCGTGGAATACAGAACAGACGGTGACCGTACGTGCTAGGCAAGATAATGATGGAGTGAACGATACTGCCACGCTCACCAACACCGCTTCGGGTGGAGATTATGCTGACATTTCCAAAAATATTGAAGTTACGGTCACCGATGATGATGATATTGAATTGGTGGTGAGTAAAGATGCAATGGATGTACCAGAAGGTGGAAATAATACCTATACCGTTAAGTTGGCTACTGAGCCTACGGCAACTGTCACTGTTGAGGTTACTGGCACAACTGGAGAAATCACCGTAGATACTGACAGCAATACTTCTGGAGATCAAAACACGTTAACATTCACCACATCCAACTGGAATACTGAACAGACGGTGACTGTGAGTGCTGGGGAGGATGATGACGGAGTGAACGATACGGCAATGCTCACCAATACTGCTTCGGGAGGAGATTACGCAGACATCTCTAAGGATGTTGACATAACTGTCATTGATAATGACGATATTGAGCTGGTTGTAAGTACAGATGAACTGGAGGTGCCAGAGGGTGGAAATAATACCTATACTATTGAACTGTCCACCCAGCCTACCGAAACCGTCACCGTTGAGGTTACTGGTGCCACTGGTGATATCACCGTGGATACAGATAGCAATACCCAAGGGGATCAGAACACCTTAACATTTACCACATCTACTTGGAATACACCACAAACGATTACAGTGACTGCGGCCGAAGACGATGATGGCGAAGATGATACGGCTACCCTCATCAATTTGGCATCTGGGGCGGATGAGTATGTATCTACAAGAAAAGAAGTGGCAGTCACTGTGATTGATGATGATGACCAAGCGATCATTGTAGATCCATTGACACTTAATGTGAATGAAGGAAGTTCTGGTACTTACACCGTAAAACTGGCAACACAGCCAACAGCACAGGTAACCGTTCAAATCACTTCATCTTCAACAGATGTAATTTCAAATCCTACTCCATTGACATTCACAGATGCGAACTGGAAAGATGGCAAAACTGTTACTGTTAATGCCCTTGATGATAATGACGCGGTAGATAATGAGGTTACCTTGACCCATCAGGCATCTGGAGGCGACTATGGGTCCGTTGATGAAGAAGAGGTAACCGTGAATGTGACGGATGATGATGAGGCAACGCTCACTATAGATCCAACAGAACTGAGCATTGACGAGGGAGGATCCAAAACCTATACCATAGCACTTTCTTCCCAACCGAGTGGCAATGTAACGGTTACGATTGCTGGCGAATCAGGAGAAATCACTGTAAATCAAACCTCATGGACATTTACCCCAACCAACTGGAGTCCAAAAACCGTTACCGTCAGTGCAGGTGAAGATGGAGATGTTGCTGATGATTCTGCTACCCTCGTGAATACAGCCTCTGGAGCAGATGAATATTCTGGCACTGAAGCGAACGTAGAAGTAACCGTGACCGATAATGATGAGATTGGTCTTGATGTTGCTCCACAGTCCATCAATGTATCCGAAGGAGGAAGTGCCAGCTACACTGTAAAATTGGCCACCCAGCCAACCGCTTCGGTCACCGTGAATATTGAAGGTGCTACCTCGGATGTCACTACCTCCTCATCAAGTCTCACTTTTACAACCACCAATTGGAGCGATGTACAAACCGTAACGGTGAGTGCAGCTCAAGATGATAATGGGGCAAATGAGGAAGTTACCTTAACAAATCGGCCATCAGGCGGTGGTTACGGATCTGCTACTGCTGTTGAAGTTACGGTAAATGTGACGGACAATGATACACCTGAACTTACTGTTGTGCCCACATCTCTCACTTTGAATGAGGGGGGTGCAAGCGGTTCCTATACCGTAAAACTGTCAACTCAGCCAACCAGTGATGTTACAGTAACTGTCAATAGCCCACCTACAAAAGTGTCTGTAGATATAGATCTTAATATGCCCAATGTCCAATCTACACTTCTTTTTACCTCCCTTGATTGGGGAGAAAAGATCGTAACCGTCTTCGCAAAGCAGGATGATGATGGGCAGAATGATACGGTCATATTAAGGAACACTGCCTCTGGTGCAGAGGAGTATGCAGATGCTTCAGTACCAGTCACGATTAACATTTCCGACGATGATGTGCCAGCTCTTGTTGTGAAACCATCTTCATTGACAATTCAAGAAGGACAAAGTGACTCCTATACTGTAGAACTGGAAACACAACCAACTACAAGTGTGACGGTCCGTGTGACGGGAGCAACTGGAGAAGTATCTGCTAATCCATCTCCGCTGTCTTTCAATTCTTCAAACTGGAATCAACCTAAAAGGGTAACCGTTTCCGCTGGACCTGATAATGATGGCAACAATGATTCAGCCGTATTGGTGAACAGGGCATCTGGAGGTGAATACTCATCCGCCGATCCGAAAAATGTTGACATTACGGTGATTGATGATGGTCCACGGGCTAGCCTGTCTGTCAGTTCCAACTCTGTAGAAGAGGGAAGACCCATCACGGTAACGATTGAGCTTGCAAGTGCAGTGACCACGGAATCGGTGATCACATTGGACTATACGGATCACGAAATAGAACTAACCGATTTTGAAGCTCGCCCAACCGAGGTGACGATTCCATCTGGACAACCTCGTGGATCCATCAATATTATTACAGACGACGATGACACTGTAGAGCCGATTGAATCCTTTACCGTAGCCATTGATCCCAATCGATTACCCCCTAGAATTAAGTTAGGTGCACCATCCTCTGAACGCATTACGATCACGGACAATGATGTTGACCCTCCTGTTGAGATAACTATGGAGTTAAACCCTAGCTCGGTAGTGGAAGGTGATCCCGTTAAGATCACTGTGAATTTACAGAAAGCGCTTTCAAAATCCGTGACGATTCCTTTTGCGTATTCCACAGGACCAGGTGTTGCTGCTCAATCGGATGTTGATTATATCCAACTGAAGCGTTTGGTTATTCCTGCTGGACGGACAAGCATGTCTGGTGATATTCAAACAAAGATTGACAATAATGTGGAGGAACCGGAGACCTTTTCAGTTTCTTTTGGCACACTCCCAATTGAAGTAGACGGGGGACGGCCGATCTCCCTTGTTGTTACAATCCTTGATAATCTACCCACCATCACCTTATCTGTAGATCTGGAGACGATTGAAGAAGGCGAGGAAGCAAGCGTCACAGCAACTATGTCACGAGCCCTGGAGAGTAACGTAACGATTCCACTTAATTTGATTGCAGATACGGCAACACCGGATGATTATGAGATTCAAAGTACTGAACCCCAAGTCATCATTAATCGTGGACAAACTCGCGGAAATATCCGAATTCTGGCCGAAAATGATCATCTCATTGAAGGCGATGAACGATTTACCGTAGAACTTGGCCCATTACCTCCGTCGGTGAATGAAGGCGTTCCATCTTCTGTACAAATCACCATTCGTAGTGATGATGTGGCAGGGATTGATGCAGAAACATCCGTGGTGATTTCCGAGGGGGAGTCCAGAAATGTGCGCGTTTCTTTGACTGCACAGCCTGATGGTCCGGTATCGGTGAGGGTCTCTAAAACTGGGGATGATGACAATGACTTGTCCTTCACTCCTGCTGTTCTTCCATTTACATCTCAAAACTGGAATCAGACTCAAGACATCCTTTTGACAGCCAGTCAGGATGAAGATTCAGAAAATGATGATGACATCCTTTTAACGTTGAATGCCAGTGGTGATGACTTTGACGATGTGGAGCACGAAATCCGCGTAGAAATCATTGATGATGATCAGCCTGGCCTTTTCGTCCAACGTACTCTTACCGTCAATGAAGGAGCATCTGGACTATTGAATGTTCATCTTACACAGATGCCTACTGATGATGTAACCGTGCTACTTACGGGTTATGAGTCCACCGATTTAGCACTGCAATCTCTGTCAAGTCTTACTTTTACGACTGCAAACTATGGAGCCTATCAGAGATTTTCCCTAATGGCAAAAGAGGATGACGATTCAATCAATGATCCTGTTCCATTGACACTTCAGGCATCTGGAGGAGGGTATAACTTGACGGAAACAGTTCTAGTCACGATTCTTGACAACGATGTTGCTAAAATGGAGGTAACACCCTCCGCATTGCAGATTCAAGAGGAATCAAGCGGGGACTTTTCGGTTCGCTTGACCGCTGAACCCACGAATACTGTGTCCGTGGAGATCACTGGATTTCAGGGTACTGATCTCACCCCCTCCACCAATCGTCTTACATTTACACGATCCAACTGGTCAAGACTACAAACAGTAAATTTACAATCAGTTGCCGACTTAGATTTAGATGATGATCCCGTTACGCTGACATTAACAGCAACGGGAGGAGGATATGATGGTCAAAAGCAAGATGTATCCGTTATGATTTTGGATGCAGGAGCTGTCACGATTACACTCTTTGATAATGATGCCATCGAAAGTGATGGTACCATCCGTTTACCCTTAGAATTGGATCGCCCTTTACTGAATGAAGTGATCACTGTTCAGTATGCTACCAATCAAGGAACTGCTTTATCTGGGGATGACTACATCCCATCACAAGGGATTGTGATCTTTGATCCCGGTGGAACGCGTGGTGTCATTCAAATTGAGATCCGTGATGATGAAGAGGTAGAAGATCCTGAGACATTTACTATTGAACTTCGAAGTCCTCGCAATGCGGTGATTGGAAATCCCTCCGCAACCGCAACGATCAAAGATGATGATGGTATCTCCACTCTTGCTATTGAGGATGCCGTTGCTGTTGAAGATGATGGACGGATTTCTTTCCCTGTACATCTCTCCCATCCAAGTCCTCATCCAATTACAGTTCATTATTATACTATTGATGGTACCGCTTCCGCTGGGAAAGACTATGTGGAAACTACTGGGATGCTCACATTTGCACCTGGAGCCATGCTGGAAAGTATTGTGGTGCCTCTATTACACAATGATTTCAACTGGCACGAGGAAACATTTTATGTTCATATAGAATCATCTGAACCGGCTCGGATTTCGAAATCCTCAGCAATCGCTGTAATTCAAGAAGAAACCAACATTGATCAGGATGCCCTGATCGCATATGCTACCCGCTTCGTGCGGACCACTTCTGAACTTGTGATTGATGCGTTGCATCAGCGATTTCAGCCCGCTGGCTCTACCTGTTCAGTCGCGGAACGTTCTGACATGGCTCGCCTATGGCATACGACCTCTTCATGGACCCCATCCTTGGGCGAATTACTCTCAGGATGTCAAATCTCCAAGACCTCGTCTACATCTGTAGGGGAATTTGGGTACTGGGCAAGGGGTTCATTTCAACGGTTTCACGGTCGTAGTGAAGATGCATTTAGCTTGCGTGGAAATGTGGCCTCAGCGCTCGTTGGTGTAGATTACAGATTGAATAGCCAGTGGCTCATCGGCATCATGTCTTCCATCAACTTGGGGGATGGTTCTTATCAGATCATTAGCGTTCGTGAAGACATTGAATCAAGGTTAAATGGATACTATCCCTATCTCTTGTATGAATCAGCCGGATGGGAAATGTGGCTCAGTGGAGGATATGGCTCTGGTCATATTAAAGTGGACGATCTACGCGTAGATCTCACATCTTGGCTGGGAGCCGTGGGACTCCGTGGAAATATTGCAGTCCTTAACTCTACTCACATGAGTTACTTTGGGGACGTACTCTACACTGATGCCAACCTAGATATTGGAGGACTCCACGGAGAAGTCATTCGAGTACGGCTTGGAGTTGAAAGTGCATTTCAACTCTTCAAGGGAATTCATCCGTATCTGGAGGCTAATGTTCGCCAAGATGGAGGGGATGCTGAGACGGGTATCGGATTGGAGCTCGGTGGAGGAGTACGCATGTCCTACCTAGAAGGGAACGTTACTGGCGATATTCGTTCTCAAGGGCTAGTGCTCCATAGTGCGGATGGATTTTCAGAATGGGGCGTATCAGTATCAATCCAAATGGGTGATCCAACTTTGGGTTTCTCCATGCGAATACGCCCATCGTGGGGAGCCAATCAGGTGCAATCATTACAACGCCAACAGACAATTTTGGACTATAATCCTTTACAGTCTCATCAGCATCGTACCGAAGTAGAGCTCGGATATGGAATGCCGATGCATGATGGAACGGCACGTTCCATCGTTGGTGTCACACAACTTCCAGGCGGTCAATTATTACGATTGGGTGGAGAATTGCGGCCATGGAGCCATGTATCTTTCTCAATCTCAGGATTAGCCCATCACCGACAGGCATTTTGGGGTGATCTGGGGCTCAACATGCATGGTTCGGTTCGGTTCTAAACCTTTCTTCCTTCGCATCTTTCGAGAGTCTTGGCGAACCATTTAGATTCGTTTGCGGCCATCACATCTGAAGTCTTCCGAACATCTTTGATGTGTTTCTGAGGTTATTTTTTGTTAGAACCTTAAAGTTTCTTAACTTTGGTTGGATGTAAGCACTTGGACCTGCTGTTCTTGTGTATCCGAATCTCAGAATTGCAGATCACTCTGCAACGATCCCATGAAAATCTATACTCGTACGGGGGATGATGGCACAACCGGGCTATTTGGTGGAGACCGTGTTTCTAAGTCGCATCCTCGTGTTCAGGCTATGGGAGCCGTTGATGAAACCAACGCAGCTCTTGGAGCTGCCCGATCATCGTTACCTCCCCAATCCCATCAGATGGCTTCCCTCCTATTACGCTTGCAACATGAATGTTTTATTCTTGGTGCTGACCTAGCTACTCCCGAAGATTCACGAGCAACAGTTCCAAGGATTGAACAAAAACACATTGATTGTCTTGAAGGAGATATTGATCTGTGGGAATCTGAACTTGAGCGTTTAACCTATTTTATTCTTCCTGGCGGCTCACAAGCTTCTTCTCTGCTTCATTTAGCACGTGCGGTCTGTCGACGAGCTGAGCGTTGCCTGGCTGATAATTTAGAGTCTATTTCATCCAATTCGTATACCCTAAAATACTTGAATCGACTTTCCGATTTGCTCTTCATTCTTGCACGGAGGGCCAATCATGATTCTGGTGTTCCAGATGTCCGGTGGGAACAATAACTGGTAAAACCTCTCGGGTTTACTTCATATTCACTCTATTACCTATGATGATATTCATCAAGCGTTTTTTGTTTTGCAGTAGTATATTCCTATTCCTGTCTTCTCTTCTGATCAACTCTACTACAGATTTCAAAACATCTACCGCCTCTGAAATCGAACGTAATCAGTTTGATTTGCCTGTCAATGGTTTTATTGAAGAAGCCTTTACAGTGAAATCAGGACAATCATTTGCTTCTATATTGAAAGATCAAGGAGTACCTCAACAGTTCATTCATCTCGCCTCAATCAAAGCATCTCCCCGTATTGATTTACACAAGATTCGTAGAGGTGATCCCGTTCATACCTATAAAGATGCCACTTCGGGAAAGACTTCATTCTTAGTCTATCAACCGAGTATACAGAATTACTTTGTTTTTGATTTTCGCGACTCTGTACTGGTTCACGAAGGTGTTTTTCCCATTTCCACCGTACAGCGTTCAGGATCTGGAATCATTAAAAGTTCCCTGTATGAGGCGATTGAAGATGCTGGATTCTCCCCACAGATCGCTATTGATCTGAGTAAGATCTTCGCATGGCAAGTCACGTTTTTTTACCTGCAACCAGACGATGAGTTTTCCCTTGTATTTGAAGAAAGATCGGTGAATGGACAAGTTTTAGATGTAGATGTAAAGGCAGCACGCATGAAACATAAGGATCAACAATACTATGCCTTCTATTTTTCTGCAGATAGTCTTGATGGATATTTTGATGAAGCTGGTCGCCCATTAGAAAGACCATTCTTAAAAGCACCTATTGAATTTACTCGCATCTCTTCACGATATAGTCCTCGTCGTTTTCATCCGGTCACGAAGCGTTATCGCCCACATCTTGGAACTGATTTTGCCGCACCAACTGGCACACCTATTGTTGCAACAGCCACTGGAACCGTCATTGCGGCATCCTACACCCGAGCGAACGGTAACTATGTCAAAATCCGCCACAATGACACTTTCTCAACTGGATATTTACACATGTCCAAAATCGCCCCAGGTATTCGCCCAGGTGTTCGTGTCAATCAAAAGCAGCTCATTGGATATGTCGGTAGTACAGGATTAGCGACTGGGCCCCATGTCTGCTATCGTTTCTGGAAGAATGGCAAACAGGTAGATGCCTTGAAAGTAGAGATGCCCCCCTCCGACCCCCTATCCGATGATCTCCTTCCCCAGTTTACCCAAATCGTTCATTCTTTACGTCCTGATCTGGTAGAATCATCAAGTACTACTGCTCTGATCCATTGATACGCAAAGAAACTTGATCAACAGCGTCTTGCATCGTGAACTCCATCTGATAGTGACCGGGAACCAGATAAACATCTCCATTTTCTCCAGCTTCCACAGACTCCCCATCTTCGGTCATCATGGTGGTTCCCAGCTCTGGATCTATCGATAAATCATAGATCATAAAATTGAGACCTCGCTCAGCATCATCGGTCAAGATCTGAAGTGTCATCCCCTCTTCATCCTGAACATTTATGGTCACTGATTCCGTCAATGACGACCAGTAGGCAACCTCAACTTGTGGTACTGAATACTCTCCCCACCACACTCTCCGATCGCCCCAGTTTTCATTATACTGCTGTGGATCTGGTGCAAAGGCTTTGAATGGGTTTGCCATGACCTCGTTAGTCAATTTCTGGACGGAGGATATATCTACTCGATAAATGGATCGTCCATGCGTGCCTACAAGTAGATGTTTTTTGCGTTGTTGAATTTTAAGATCATGGACAGGAACATGGGGTAATCCATTTTGCATGGCCATATAGGTGTCTCCACCATCTGGTGATACATAGAGTCCATGATCAGTTCCTATGTAGAGAAGATCTGAATTTTCGGGATCTTCAAGAATCACATTCACCGGCTCCATTGGTAAGTTTGAATGCAAAGACTCCCATGTCTGACCAAAATTATCGGAGCGATACACATAGGCTCCAAAATGATCCCACCTGTATCCATTCAGCGTTACATAAACGCGCCCAAGTTGATGGTTGGATGCCTCTACCCGACTCACCCAAAATTCTCCCCAGTCACCACCAGTTATATTGTCCCATGTGTACCCACCATCCTTGGATACATGAACGAGTCCATCATCAGAACCGACATAGATGAGCCCAAAGCGTAAGGGGGACTCATCTATAGTCGTCAATGTACCATAAGGGACATCCCCACGACGACCACCACGGGTTAAATCATTGGAGAGGGTTTCCCAATCATCACCTTGGTTAAACGAGCGGTGAAGCTTGTTTGAACCATAGTAAAGAACATCTTGATTGTGTCTGGATAAATGAATCGGAGTTTGCCAATTATATCTTAAGGGGCGTTCTCCAAGTTGATGTCGTGGTCGAATGGAGGTACGCTTTCTCTTGCCTGTCTCTATACGCCAATAGGAACCAAACTGAGAGCCTGTATAGATGATATCATTCGTACGAGTGTCCACCTCAACCTGCATGCCATCACCTCCCAGATAGGATGTATATGGATAATTACCATACGCATGCCACCTCGCAGACTCTGTGTAGGTATGCGGGCCTCCCCAAACTCCGTTATCTTGAAGTCCTCCATAAACATGATACGGTATTTGATCATCCACACCGATGGCATAGAATTGTCCTACGGATGGTGTATTTGCTTTGAACCATGATTCTCCGTTATCATAGGTAATGTTGATGCCCCCATCATTTCCATTCACCAAGTGTCCTGAGCGATTGGGGTTGACCCATAGTGCCTGATGATCCACATGTACACTGGGTCCACCAATGGATTCCCATGATTGCCCACCATCATCTGAGGTCAGAAGAGGTACGCCCAAAATATAGATTCTGTTAGAATCTTGAGCATCTACACGGATTTCACCGAAATAATATCCGTAGGAAAAATAAACGCGATCCATGTACTGTGAATGCGTCTTACGCCAAGATGCTCCTCCATCTTCCGATCGGTAGACTTCAGCACCAATAACGGGAGTGTCAAACAGTTCTCGGTTGGCATCTTCAACATACCATACTAAATGCTTCGGTTCTATGGTGCCCTCATCCATCATGGTGCGAATGACAGAAACCGAATACTTATCCTCAAAATTATTCTCTTCCAAATACTCAATGATGACCTCATCATTTAGAAGCAAGAATTCATCTCTATCCATTGCTTCAAGAGCATCACGCGTCAGAGTTGGCTCCTGCTCCTCGTCTTCTATTTCTCTACGCTGTTGATTATCAACCAGTGCATACAGAATCTGTGGATCACCTGGGAAAATAGCCAGTCCGATACGCCCAACCGTATCACCTGTTGGGAATCCTTCGGATGAAAGTTGTGACCATGAAACACCCCCATCTGTGGATTTCCAGATAGCTGATCCATCTCCACTCTCAACAAAATTCCATGCACGTCGCTCCCGATGCCATGACGTAGCATACAGAATATCTGGGTTGGATGGATCCATGATCAGATCAATCACTCCAGCATTTTCGGAGATAAATAAAGTTTTGGACCATGTTTCTCCACCATCGTTTGTCCTATAAACTCCACGCTCCGAATTCGGAGAGTAGAGTGCACCTAATGCTGCAACCCAAACAATATTGGGATCGGTAGGATGAATTAAAATTCGGCCAATCCTATGCGTTTCTTCCAAACCCATGTGTTGCCATGATTCTCCCTGATCCACTGATCGATAGATCCCGGTTCCTGCATAGGATGAGCGACTTGAATTATTTTCTCCAGTACCCACCCAGATCGTTTGATCGTTCATCCAATCTACAGCAATATCCCCAAGTACCATAGATGCTTCATGGTCAAATAACGATTCAAAAGAATGACCATTAGTGTGACTATACCATAGCCCCCCTGAGGCATATGCGATGTACATTTGTGTTGGATCCTCTGGATTAACATCCATATCTACGATCCGTCCGCTCATCACCGTTGGCCCAATACTTTCAACCTTCACATTCGAAAAATATGATTCTTGTGCGTCGGTCAGACGCTGATCAAAACTCTGGATTCGTTCAGACGCTGGTGTGGATGGCACATGGGAGACCATTTCTGGCACCTGAGCCATCAAGTTAACGGCGAAGAAACTAAGGGCAAGAAAACTAATCAAATAGGTTCGCATGACTTGGGATAATGTGCTGATAGACAAAGTTACGGTATTTCTTGATGGTATTATATCTGTAATCAAATCCAGATGGGGCTATCTTGAAATAAAATTTCGAGATAGATTGTTCATGTTGAATCACCTAACATTTCACACTGTGTAGGAAAATGTTATGTTGAGTAACCTGCACAGGTGGGGCTATGATAAGAACTGATGATTGTTTATCAGAGATATACTCAGATATACGATAGAATAAACCCCATGTCAGTTTTCAATGGAATACTGTAAGAAATTATTTACAGAATCAATCAGAGCAATAATATGTGACTTGAGTTCCCAAATAGCCAATGCTTTCGTTGTCGAATAAGTCAAATTGGGCCTTTAGTCGGTTGGGTTTCCGCAATCTGAAGTATTCTATAGACAAGTGATCAATTATGATTACTCTCTACAATGATTTCATTCTGTAGCCATTCTGCTAATTCTTCCCGCGTCATTTCTCCACGAGCAACTGCTGGAATGACCTCAATCATGGCCTCAGGATTAACACGTATTGAATACCCACTCTTCTCAATTAGCAGTATAGCCAGATAGAGAGAAGTTCGTTTGTTTCCATCAACGAAACCATGGTTGAAAACAATACCATGAATGAGAGCGGAGACTTTATCATAGATCGTATCAAAATAGCCGCAATAGGGACGGGATATAGCCGAACGAACCGCATGTTCGTTGAGCATTCCAGGTGCTCCCCCATCTAAAAGTGCCTCGTCATGGGCACGAATCGCATCGTCCCACGTAATTTGATAATGAGTTTTAGAGATCTGCCAACTTCTCCATGGCCTTTCTCCACTTCACAGAAGTCTCCTTAATAATCTTTTCAGAAATCGGACATACATTGATCACCTTCCCCAAAGTTGGAGAATAATGTGGAATGGAAGCACCATTCTTGGAGGTGGGCTTGGCCTTGTCTATAAGTACGTCGGCCGGTTTCTGGGTTTCAACCGTCATGATAATGTCCAAGTAAATAAAAGAGATTGGTTCTACAATGACAATGTCTGATAGGTTTCTTTTATACACTTAAATCCCCACTAATGACCAATCCCTAACAGTGGATCATGATCATTTTCAGATCTGAGTTTAACGAAGAAAACTTGATGTATCATTTTGGTTCTTCCATGGTGTAGGATAAGCTCAATCATGAGTACAAAGAGTGTAAAGATGTAACCTGATATATTTTCATACAAATATAGGGGGACAGAAGTCAAATGATTCGGATAATTTGGAAGATACATTAACTTCTTAAACATAATTCCCTCCTCTGAGGGAGAAATGATCTGATCTTAGAGGCTTTTGCAAAACCTCAGGGTTTCAGCAGAAATATTGCCATAGAGCACCCTTGGTGCATCTTTTAGAATTGGCAGGTAGGTTTTGCAAACGGCTCCTTAGTTTTGGCTCAATCATGCACTGGAGCTTTTCCTGTGAGGCATTTGTAGAATCTCGGCGTTTTGCAGAAATAATCTTCAGAAGAACTCTTGGTGTGTTTTATGGAATTGCACCAGAGGTTTTGCAAACACCCCCCCATGTGAACTTATTCGTAGTTTGTGTGTTGACTCAATTAATTTAAATACTCTGAAACGTTGCAATTCCTCAGCATTTTGGTAGACTGTTCTTTAAGCTACGAGACGAATTAGTTACAATTAATTATCGGTTTTGCCAAAGCCTCCTCTAACTTTCTTGTTAATTGATTCCTATGAATTTAGATCAACGTACTTCTCTCGCTTTTGACCATTCCCAAAATGGTTCGGCAAGCTTCGTTCATGAGACAATGGAAGTCTCGCCTTTGGATATAGCGGGATTCTTTTTGAAATTATCCCAAGAAGAAGGGATAACTTGCATGAAGCTAAATAAATTGCTCTATCTTGCCCATGGGTATTATTGGGGTAACTTTGATTCCCCATTGATTACAAATGGAGAGCTTGCAGAAGCATGGAAATATGGACCCGTTTTTCGTTCAGTTTTCGACATGTTTGGAGGATTTAAGTCTGATATTATCCCACCAATCTATGCAGATATATCCAGAAAACTTGATTCTTTTGATGAAAGTATATCTGATTTTCTCAATCAATTATGGGAAACATTCAAGTATGCAACACCTTCACATTTAGTCCATATTCTGCACCAAAAAGATAGCCCATGGTATATTGTATGGCATCGAAAACATGGCAAATATACATCCGGCAGTCCTATCCCTGATGAGCTCACAAGAGCTTACTATATCGGTAAAGTCCGAGAATTGAGTGAGGTAGATGGCGAAGAATAGAAAATCAAAACTGCCATCACATATAAAAAGAAACTCTGATTAAGATATTAGTGAGGTAAGAGATGGCTCCGATAAATTGTCGCATCGGTGGTGGGGCAATCCATTTTATAAGGGGTTCCGGTAGACTGTGGGTGTTGCTCTCTCAATTATTTTGGCTAGTATTTTGGTTACTGTAATTAATATCTTCTGGGAATCTTTTGAAATGTTTACCATAATACAGCAAGGAGACTGATACAGTTGAAATGATAAATTTCGCTACTGAACAACTTTGAAAAATATTGCACCGATTCATTATTGATCAATCTCAAGTGTATTCATAGTACAACTCCCCCAACACCTTTGAGTATAAGGGGAATGGCCTCTTGAAGGCCTTTGCTTTAAAATAAGGAAACTTGATCATGTAGGCGATATAGTTGATATAGATTCGAAAGTATACAATTTGAAGTGACTTGATCTTTAATTTCTATATTCATGAGGCAATTGAATACCTCGCATTTTAGTAGAAATAATGCCCTGTAGAAATCTTGGCCCCTTTTATGGAGTTGACCTAGAGGTTTTGTAGATGCATCATCATTCAATCTTTATCTCTTCAGGTTTGCATAAACCTTTTTCTAATTGAATGTCTATCACTACGGAAATCTCTCAATGTTGATCGATCACAACCTCAAACCTATCATTCTCAACATTCGGTCTCTTGAGCATCATCCTGATTCCTTGAATGTGACAGCTGAATACATTGAATCACCCGATCACAAATCTCATCACTCAGATCATCTATTTGCCGAAGATGACCTTGCGAATCCAGACATTCAATCACTTGACAATGATCCATTCTCCGCGTATTAATCAATGTTTCATAGGCTTCACGCACTCTGGAGAGGTATTCGGAATCCCTCTCGTGAAGATCATAAACTTGTTCAGTATATGTCCTTGCATCCTTTCGGGCGACCAATTCCTGAGATGTAGTCACTGGAATATCTAAAAGAATCGTTACATCTGGCTTCGGTAGCCCGTAGACTTCAAACTCTAGATCGTAAAGCCAATCGATAAACATGGACTGCTCCGGCTGTGAGACTCTTGCACTCTGATAAGCTAAATTTGATGAAATATATCGATCTACTATCACGAGATCATTCCGCTGGATCATCTCCTCAAGATGTGCTCGACTCTCCATGCGATCTAACGCAAATAGAGTCGCCGCAAAAGCAGGTGGAACTTGGGACAAATCACCAAACTCACCATTTAAGTACTGTGCCACCATCTTTGAAGAATGGGTCGCTTCGTAACGGGGAAATGACAAAAGTTCACAGGTATACCCTAATTTTCGGAGCCGATTCAGGAGCTCTTTGGCCTGAGTCCCTTTTCCAGACCCATCAATTCCTTCAATTGCAACGAGCATTCTTCATGAAAAATCAATTCTTGATGACCTATCAGGTACTGTAAAGATACCCTCAATTCTTCACTCTTTCTACATCATTGCCGCCTTGGCAATAGAGAAGGTAATGATTGAATGAAAAGTTATTCAAAGATAATAAACCTCATCCATATCCCCGATACTTGATCAACCCATGCGACAAGTCATCATCGTCATCGTATACCTGTTCTATCAAAAAGGATTACCGTAGATGTTTGTTGGATCATTTGGATGAAATCATCATATCCTTTCCAATGACTCGTCTAATCTTCTATTCGTAGACTAATTTTTTTAGCCTTGAAAATGCAGAACTTTGCGTCCCTTTGGACCCGCTCCGTTATCTTTCTGTTAGGACTTGGATGGATTACTCATTTAAGTACTGCACAAGATACAACGGTGATTTCACTGCCGACTATCACGGTGGAGGCCACTCGCCAATTGGAAACCTACTCCACGGCGGCACGCAGTATTTTTGTACGTGATCATGATATGGTTCAATCTGAACCTGGCTTATCTCTGCAACGAGCACTTAGAGGACTGCCTGGAATTCAAATTACTGAACGTGGACATTTTGCCCTTGGAGAGCGAATTCTTGTTCGGGGAATGGGCTATAGAGCAGCATTTGGAGTCCGTGGACTCCAAGCATTTCTCAATGGAGTACCTTTGACCATGCCCGATGGTCAAAGTATGCTAGACATTGTTGATCCTGTTTTTATCGGGCGATCAGAGTTACTGCGCGGGCCAAGTTCACTGTTTTGGGGAAATGCAAGTGGAGGGGTTCTGCATCTCGCTAATGGCAAGGATTCCTCTCCCCTACGAGTGCGATATATGACTGGCAGCTATGGATTGAGCCATGCCTTGGTCAGTTCTTCGTTAAAGATTGGTGTTCATAATCTTACGGCCTACGCATCACGAGTGGAAAAAACTGGCTATCGTGCACATAGCAAAGGGGACTTCTTGCGAGCAGGAATAACGACCCAAAGCATTCTTCGTCCTCATACTACAATCTTGTTCACAGTCAATAGTGCATTTCAGGATGTATTATCACCTGGCTCACTGACTCTTGAACAACTTGATATGAATCGAAAACAGGCCGATGCTCGGAACGAGCGTCAATCTGCAGGAAAGGAAAGTATACATGTTCAAAGCGGAGTTACATTACTGACGCGAACACCTCTTGGTCATCTGACTGCTACTGCATATGGCATACGACGATCTTTGGATAACCCTCTCTCTTTTGCATGGATTGATCTTGAACGAATTGTCGGGGGAATCTATGCACAATTACAGAATGACCTCAACTCTGTATTGAGTCTTACCGCAGGCTTGGATCTACGAACCATGAGCGATGATCGTATCCGGTGGAATAATGAGTCTGGTCGTCCTGGTCAGCGTCTCCTGCTTGATCAAAAAGAAAATGTGGAAAGCCTTTCCTTGTTTGCCGGGTTGAGCACTCGATTTTCTTCACGATGGGGGATAACGGGTGGACTTCGATTGGATCGGATGCATTTCCAAATGACGGATGCCCTGCTGTCTAATGGTGATCAAAGTGGCGATCGAAATTTCACTGCCATGAGTCCATCCATTGGGGTATATTACCAATCTTCATCTTTAACATGGTATTCTAATGTTGGAACCGCTTTTGAAACACCCACAACCACCGAGCTGATCAATAGCCCCACAGGGCAGGGTGGTTTCAACACGGATCTTGATCCCCAAACCACAATTGGAATGGAGACAGGTGTTCGAGGATTGATCAAGTCAATCAATCTTGATATAGATGTTTCGGTTTATCTTCTTCGTATACAGGATCGTCTTCTTCCTCAGCAGGCAGAGGATGGACGAACATGGTATTTCAACCGTGGCAAGAACCGCCATTACGGTGTAGAGATCGCCTTAGAATGGCCCGCTGGGCAACCATTTAGAATCCATTCCCTCTATCAGTACGGTTCTTTCAGCTTCCTCAATGGGCGTGATGAGGGACTTCAACTTCCTGGTGTTCCTGCTCATCAGGCCCACCTTACCCTTCATGGTTCCTCCTCCAATGGGTGGACTTCTCAAATCGTCCTTGAGGCCGCTTCAAAAATGTGGGGTAACAATACCAATACCGTACAATCGGATGGATTTATGGTCATAGATGTATATCTATCACGATCCGATTGGCGATTGGCTACAGTTACGGTGAACCCGTTTGTTCGCATTCAAAATATTCTCAATAGCCAGTATGTACGATCCTTGGTTGTGAATGCCTTTGGAGGGCGTTATTTTGAACCTGCAGAAGGACGCTCCTTTCAAATTGGGCTTGGAATTAATCTTTGATTACGATATGGAACTCTGTCCTTCCATCGTCACTTTGACCACTGATTTTGGTACGAGTGACGGATACGTTAGTGCTATGAAAGGGATCATGTTAGGCATTAATCCACACTTGAATCTGATTGATGTCTCCCATGATGTTCAACCTTTTGATATTGTTGGAGCCGCATTTCTACTCAAACAATCGTTGAGGCATTTCCCCGAAAATACAGTACATTTAGTGGTCGTAGATCCTGGAGTTGGGTCTATCCGTCAAGCCATAGCCATACAGCATGAAGGACACTATTATGTTGGACCCGATAATGGGTTATTCACTCTTCTCTTGGAAACAGATACTCCCGAACAAATCGTAAAATTAATAAAGACTGATTCTGCACCGATATCCATGACTTTCCACGGGAGAGATCTTTTTGCTCCTGTAGCTGCACATCTTGCCAGTGGTTTACCTTTTGAACAATGTGGATACAGACTGACGCATCTGTACCCTTTAGAATGGCAACCACCGAAATGTAATGCCAATGAAATTATTGGACATGTCGTGCATGTTGACCACTTTGGCAATTGCATCACCAATATTTCACGCGATCTCATTGAACAGTACTCTGATCAGAAAACAGTACTGTTCTCCATGGGAAATACAGTCATTCAGGGCATCCATTCTACCTATAGTGATGTACCTGAAGGTGAAATGCTGATGTTATATGGAAGTACCAACAACCTCTTGGAGATAGCCATCTGTCTAGGAAATGCGTCAACCCATCTAGATCTTCAAAGGTCTAGCCCTATCCATCTTCAACTCTCTCCTTAAGATAGAAACGTCCCTAAACCAGTGTAGTAGATTCATGCTACTCCATCCAAGATTCAGATATCTTCCCTGACGTATAGAATCAAAGACTTGGGGTGCGGAGAAGCAGTCTATGTACTGGTTCAGTTTATACAAGATCGAAACAATCCCCCTGCCAAAATACCTGTTCTTCTTATGATTTTGGCAGAGAAATCCTAAATGTTGATCCCTTCCCAATCGAGGACTGCACCAGAGTGAGTGAACCTCCATGATAGTCTTCAACGATCCTCTTGGCAAGACTCAATCCAAGTCCCCAACCACGCGTTTTCGTACTGAATCCCGGCTTGAAAATACTGGACCAGTCTCTGCGGTCAATTCCTTTCCCATTGTCGGCAATATCAATGAAGACGCGGTTGCGATCGGATCCTGATGTAATCTGAATATGACCCTGCCCACTTTCGATGGCATCCATAGCATTCTTGAGCAGATTTTCTACGACCCATTCAAACAGTTCAGCATTGATTGGAGATGCTAAGTCGGTGGACACTTCCACTTCCAGTGACATGCCACGGCTAGGAAAACGCTTCCTTATATAGCTGGCGGTGGCATCAATCACGGGTGCCAAGTTTTGAGATTCCAGCCTTGGATGAGATCCTATATCATTGAATCGATGGGTAATCAATTCTAGCCGACGAAGATCATTATCGACTTCATTTAAAAGTTCTTGGTCCGTATTGGAATTCGTACGCATGACCTCAACCCAACCCATTAGACTTGAAATAGGCGTTCCCAGCTGATGTGCCGTTTCACGAGCCATCCCAACCCATAAATTGCTCTGTTCGCTACGGCGTGCATACGAAAAGCCAAGATAGGCAAACCCAATAAATAGCGCCACAAATGCAAGCTGCAAGTAGGGGTAGATCCGCAGATCCCGAATCACGGAGCTCTCACCATAGTGCACCGTCTGATTCAAGGCTGTCGTGAGTGAATCCTGTCGCACTTCTATGACGATCGGTTCAAATTTTTGATCCATCTCTGCAATGTGCTGTGCGATTTTCATGGAATCTTCATCCGTCAGATCTCCCTCTTCGGGAACTCCAAGGTACTGCCACCGGATAGGCGTTCCATCTTCGGCGACGATCGCCGCGGGGACATCTGGAGAGTACTTGGAAATCACATCAAAGATAAAATCGATATGATCGCCCATCGGTAGCCTGATTGCCCAAGACAATGCGGCTCGGTGTCTTGGTGTCATCGGATCATCTGGGTTTAGGCTTTCTGCTATCAGTCGAAAATCGTCTTCATGAGGATTCTGAGCCGCAGCAAGGGCGACCTGCTCAATGGCAGATGCCCATATGGTGACACTGGTCCGCTCTCGTTCCTGCAAATGGCGTACAAGATTACTGGTATACAGGAGGGAGGCAAGGGCAATGGTAGCCGCAAATACACTGAGAATCAGCTTAAGGTGAAGCTTTGCTATCAGAGCATGCATGGTACATAAGGGTCAGTAAGTAGAAGAGGATCACCCTTAAATCAGGTGAATGGTTTCGGAACGTTTGGGGCCGGTAGAGACAAACTTTACAGGAACAGCAGTGAATTCTTCAATAGCACTCACCAAATTTCGTGCCGCAAAAGGTAAATCTTCCATCTGTTTGCATCCCTGTATATTCTCGTTCCATCCTGGGAAGGTTTCATAATGGGGAATCACGGTATCTAGAATTCGTGCGTCATTGATAAAGTGAGACTGGAGTCTTTCATCCTGTTCATATTCAGTACAAACACGAATCTCATCCAATCCAGACAACACATCCAGCTTCGTCACGGCCAGTTCTGTGAATCCATTGAGTTTGCAACTATATCGAAGGGCCACCAAATCCAACCATCCACATCGGCGAGGACGGCCCGTTGTTGCACCAAATTCAGCCCCTACCCTACCCATATGCTGCCCAACCTCATCTTTGAGTTCCGTAGGAAACGGGCCATGTCCTACGCGAGTGCAGTATGCTTTGGTAATTCCAATCACGCGGCGGATAGCCGTAGGTGGGATGCCTAACCCGGTACATACCCCACCTGCACTAGGAGAACTGGAAGTTACATAGGGATATGTTCCGAAGTCTATATCTAAAAGTGAACCCTGTGCACCTTCAGCAAGAATGTTCTTTCCTGATTGAAGTGCATGATGGAGAAAGTGTGTTGTGTTGGTCACATACTTGGAGAGAGCACGGCCTAGATCAACATATTCGGTAATGATTGCATCGGGATCAAGCCCCCCTACACCATAGGCTCCAGTGAGGATAGAGTTGGTTCGTTGAATCTCATTCTGCAAGCGTTCGGAGAAATGCTCAGTGTCAATCAGTTCGCTGATCCGAATACCTAAACGTGCAACTTTATCGGTATAGGCAGGGCCAATTCCTTTTTTGGTTGTCCCGATCTGATCTGCCGACTGAACCCTTTCAATGGCTTGATGATATGGCAGAATGCAGTGAGCATTGTCAGAAATCCATAACCGCCCCGTCAAGTCAAACCCCAGCTTCTCGACATTCTGAATTTCCGTCACCAGTGCCTTGGGTTCAATCACAACTCCATTACCGATCACACAGTCCACGCCTTCAGAAAATACACCACTGGGCAATAGATGCAGAACATGGGTATGATCACCCCATTTGATGGTATGACCTGCATTGGCACCTCCCTGATAGCGTGCAACGATATCAAAATCTGGTGCAAGTATATCAACAACTTTTCCCTTTCCCTCGTCTCCCCACTGACTGCCGACGACTACCGTTACCGCCATGAAGGTATCCTTACAAGATCATGATCTGATATCCAATCGTTTCAAAAAACACGATTACATAAGCAAGGGAATGGATTAAGATGCAGAGAAACTCTCAGCGGCTTCCTGATCTGAATCAAAATGTTCAAAGACAGTAATGAGCTTGGTGATGACAAGTAGAGACTTGATCTTGGAAGCTGGTTTGGAAAGACGTAGATCTCCTCCAGCATTGCGGATGGAGGTCATCGCACTAATCAGCATTCCCAGACCACTGGAGTTCATGATATTGACCCTCGCCAAATTGACGACCACATTCAACTTGCCGTCTTCTTTTAGGCTGTTGATGGTCTCCTGGAATTTAACCGCGTTGGGGCCTCCCATCACATTACCTTTAAGGGTAATGATCACGGCGTTATATTGTTCGTCAACTGAAAAATTCATGCTCGTTTAGGATTAGCGTCTACTGGCTTTGCGGGCCGAAGCAGACCGTTGATTCAACTCAACCACTACTGGAGTGGCTACGAAAATGGACGAATATGTCCCGATAATTATACCAATAATAAGCGCAAAAGCAAACCCTCGTAAAACTTCCCCACCAAATGTAAACAATGTTACTACAACCAGCAGGGTTGTACCGGATGTCACAAAGGTACGACTTAACGTTGTATTAACCGAACGGTTTACCACGATTGGATAGGGCTCTGTCTTAAATAGGTTGGTGTACTCACGTATACGGTCAAAGATAACAACGGTATCGTTGAGTGAATAACCAACAATCGTGAGGAAGGCAGCAATGATAGCCTGATCTATCTGTAAAGAAAAAGGCAGGATTCCCTGAAGTAGAGCAAAGATTCCCAAGGTGATCAATACATCGTGAAACAGAGCCGCGACCGCACCTAACCCAAATTTCCACTCAAAGCGAAGCATCACATACAGGAAGATCACCAGTAGGGATCCAAGAACTGCGTACAAAGAACCTCGCTTCAAGTCCTCTGCAAATCTTGGCCCGACCACATCGGTTTTGACGATACGTGGATTGGCATCTGGAAATTCTGCCCCGATGGCTTGAACAATCATGGTCTGCACTTCGGTGGTTTCCCCTTCGGAGGGTGTGCGAATCAGGAGTGCATCCTGTCCCCCTTCGCCAACATCGCTATAGGTTTTCACCTCGGGTGCACTATCAAGTACTAGCGTCAGGGTTGCACGAATTTCGGTTGCTTCAAGAATTTGATCGCTCTCCACTACAAACTCCATGCCTCCTCTAAAGTCAATCCCAAGCTCAAGTCCACGAAACAGAATGGCTCCAATACTGAGCGTCAGCAGGATTCCACTGATGACATATCCTTTCTGCCTGCTTCCGACTAAATTATAATCAGTGTTGTCAAAAATGCGCATTACAATGGTTCAAGTTTGATCGATTGACATGGTTTAACCGAAGCTAACTGAAGTTCGTCGACCAATCACAAGATAGTCAAAGATGATTCGGGTAAATACAATTGCACTAAACAGTGATGCAAGGATTCCTGCCATCAGCGTGACAGCGAATCCCTGAATGGGGCCAACTCCAAATGAATATAGAATAATTCCAACAAAGAAGGTTGTAATATTTGCATCAATGATGGCACTGAGTGCCTTGCCGTATCCACCATCAATGGAAGCCTTGAGTGTCTTCCCAGAGGATTGCTCTTCTCGAATCCGTTCAAAAATTAACACATTTGCATCCACTGCCATACCAATGGTAAGAACGATACCAGCAATGCCTGGAAGGGTCAATGTTGCATTAAACCCTGCAAGAATGCCTAAAATAAAAATGATATTAATGATCAAAGCCAGATCAGCAACCATACCGCTTGCACGGTAGTACATCATCATAAAGAGGGCCACAATGGTGAGCCCCACCATGAGGGATGTGAATCCCGACTGTCTGGCAACGACACCAAGGCTTGGGCCAACCGTTCTTTCTTCAACAATTTCGACGGGAGCGGGAAGTGCACCACTTTTGAGGACGGTCACGATGTCATCCGACTCTTCTTGGGAGGCCAGACCAGTGATCTGTGACCGTCCACCACTGATCTGATTGATAACGGTTGGGTAGGAATATACTACACGATCAAGAACAATCGCAATGTTTTTGCCAACATTTGCTCCCGTAAGACGTGACCATATACGTGCCCCTTCGGAATTCATTTCCATATCCACCAGTGGTTGATTGGTCGTTTGATCAAAGTCAGATCTGGCATCGGTAATGACATCACCCGTCAACTCAGCATTCATGTTGACGGCTAAGACTGGATAGTACTCACCTCCCTCAGCACCACTGGGATTGGCATCATACAAGAGTTCAATATCTCTTGGAAGCATCGCCTGAACGTCGGGTTCGGCGATCAAAGCATTAAAGGTAGCCGTATCCTGAACAGAGACCTCCCCAAAAACAACCGAACCCTGCCCAGCTGGAATCAAGACATCCAGTAGAGCATTGCCTACCTGATCCAAAGGATCCGAATCTGCAAGTAACTGGCTCACATCAAAGGTTTCATCCTCCTCTGAATCTTCAGCCGTGGTATCCACTTCGGTGTCCTCAACCGCTGGGTCGGATTCGGCCAATTCCTCCGACTCGGTAAGAGCAGGATCCGTTTCTTCCTCATCAGCATTCGTTGTGTCGGTAGCCGACGCAACATCTATTTCATAGTAGTTGATGATTCGTTGCAGAGAGGAGTTGAGTTCTCCAGGATCTGACATGAGGCGAAATTCCAGACGTGCTGTCCCTTTCAAGAGTCGACGCACGCGTTCAGGATCATCAATTCCAGGGAGTTCCACAACGATTCTGCGGTTCCCCTGCGTCTGAATGGACGGTTCAGTCACCCCGAATCTGTCAACTCGGTTACGAATGACCTGCATAGCACGCTCAATCGCTTCGGTACCTTGGGCACGCAGAAAATCACTTACATCTGCATTGCTTGACCGACGGGTGATGTCTTCACTACGAAAGTAGCGAGACAGCCGTGCTTCGGAGTCGCGATTTTCAAACTCTTCCACGAATGCATCAATGAGGGAAATCCCTTGTTCTTGACTGCGAGCATCTGCCGCGGCAATTACTTCGTCGAATGTATCATCTCTACGCTCATCTGCCAATTGAACCAGTAGTTCTCTCAATCCGACTTCCATGGTGGTATGCATTCCACCTTGTAGATCTAGTCCAAGATTAAGAGACCGTTCCTTGATTGATTCAATTCTGGCATAATTATCGCGTTCGTATTCCACTCTTTCCTCTGGCTCCATCTCCTCAAGGCGATTGTTCAGAGACAATCCCTGAAATGATGGGAATAAGTACCAGGCTGAAAGTGCTAGAAAGAAGAAGACCGCGCCTACCTTGAATCCGTTACCTTGCATGTATGATAGTTTAATTGTTGACTACGTTAGCAGTGTTATGATCACACAACTCTACTACACAGTCCTATGGAACGCTCTTGTAGTATAAAAGGTGCCAAATGATTCATGATATTTTCGATTTTTCTTTGAAAATCACGGAATGATGTGATAGATTGATCTTTCTGTTCGTTGATGAGCAAGAGATATTATCGG